>JAZNXL010000054.1:0-3128 GCA_045593905.1 Eubacteriales bacterium | reverse complement strand
GTAGATTGAAGCACGCATACCGCCAACTGAACGGTGGCCTTTAAGGTTTTCAAAGCCTGCTTCTTTACTCTCTTTAACGAATTTAGCGTTGATTTCGTCGTCTTCGGCGCGGAAGGTAACGTTCATCATTGAGCGGCTGTTAACATCGTTGGGGTTTTTAAAGAGTTTGCTGTTTTCAAGGCAAGCATATAACATATCAGCCTTGCCTGTTTTTAAAAGGTTCATTGCAACACCTGTAACCTGTCAGAAGACTGGGTTGGCTACTCAACACGCTACGGCGATGCGGCGGGCGATTTTTCGCCAATGTCAAACCTTACCGTTACCGAGGATAAACAGCTTGGTCACCTTTTAGTCTTCGATTGCGGCTTTGCGCGTCATAATATCGTAAAGAATTTTGCTATCAAACTTGGGCTTTCTATCGTATGTATAAATACCGTTTTGTTCTTGTTCAACGTCGGTAAGCTGTGTGTAGCAAAGTCCAAACATACAACTGTTATCAAGGAGTGCATCGGTAAGGCCTTTGAATCTTTGGTAAAATTCTTCGATTGTTTTTGGACCTTGACCGTATCCCCAACCGTTGCCATTTATATCCCATGCGATTCCGCCGTATTCACTCATAAACACAGGCTCGCCGCGGTAAATCTCAGGGTCGTCATACTGTGTCCAGAAAAGGCGATTATTAAGGCGGTCGTAAAGAACGCCCTCTGTCATAAGCCTGTCGTAGTTTGCTTTAAATATCTGGGGGTTTTGCTCGTACTCGTGAACACAAAAGATGTCGGTTTTTACGTGCAGGCCACCGCTTGTGTCAATGCAGGGGCGTGTCGGGTCAAGCGCCTTTGTTACGTCAAACACCATCTCGATGCTCGGGTTATACTGCTTGCGGCTGTGGTGGAGCCAAGTTTCATTATGCGGACACCAGCCAATAATTGACGGGTGGTTAAAATCGCGTTCAACCTCTTCTATCCACTCGGGCAGAATTGCGTATACATTATCTTCGTATGAGTGGTCAAGCCCCCAATCGGGGTACTCACCCCAAACAATGTAGCCAAGTCTGTCGGCGTGATATAAAAACCGTTCTTCAAATATCTTTTCGTGAAGACGTGCGCCGTTAAACCCAACCTTTTGCGAAAGCTTTATGTCATTTATAAGTGCCTCGTCGCTCGGTGCGGTGTAAATGCCGTCGGGGTAAAAACCTTGGTCAAGCACAAGGCGTTGAAATACCGATTTGTTGTTTATTAAAAACTTCATTCCGTCAAGGCGCACTTCTCTTAAACCAAAATAGCTTGTAACACAGTCGCCATCGAAGAAAAACTCAACGTCATAAAGCCTGCCGATGCCAACCTCCCACAAATGCGTTTTTGAAAGCTTAATGTTAAAGGTAATATTTCCCGAAGCCTCTAAAGCCTCGTAGTTTCCCATTGGCTTGCCGTTAAAAGTTATATTGCATTTAAAATTGCCGCAGCCACAAAGCTTTGCATTAACAGTAACGCTTGAATCAGATATATTGGGATAATATTTTACGCTTTCAATAAAGTTATTTGGTCTAAACTCCAGCCAAACCGTTTGCCATATACCTGTTGTTCGTGTGTAAAAACAGCCGTATGAATTAAGCTGGTTGCTTTGTTTGCCCGATGGTATAAGCCGTGAGCGTGTGTCGTCAACCGCGTTCACTGTAACGGTGTTTACACCCTCCAAAACAAAGTCGGTAATATCAGCGCAAAAAGATACATATCCTCCCTTGTGAGTTTTAGCGAGCTTTCCGTTAATATAAATAAACGCCTCGTAGTCGATAGCACCAAAATGTATAAAAACTTTTCCACTTAATTGCTCTTTTGTTATCTCAAAGGTGCGCTTATACCAGACCGCATTTAAAAAATCGGTATGCTCAATGCCTGAAAGCTTGCTTTCGGGGCAAAATGGAACGTTAATAGATTGTGAAAACGCAGCGTTAATATCGTAAAGATTGCGCGATTTACCGCTGTTTGAATTATCAATTTCAAATTGCCACTCGCCGTTAAGGTTTACCCAGTTTTTTCTTGCAAACTGCGGCTTTGGATGCTCGGGTCTAAAAATCAAAACAATCAACTCCTTTTAAAAAATTGTAGTATAATATTTTAAAAAATAACAGTACATTTTCTATAACAAAAGTTGACATATATTACTGCGGATATTATAATTTGAGCAGGGTGATTTTATGATTAATATAACGCTTTTGCGCCACTCGTACCCCGAAAATGCAGGGTTTTGTATTAATAGACCGGTGGGGTACCCCGAATATACGTTTTTACATTTTCACACGCCTATGCAAATTGTTTTAAACGGTGAGCTTGTTTTAACTCAGCCTCACGCGTTAATTATTTATGACATAGGCACACCGCAGTTTTTTAAAAGTGATATGCCTGTTATTCACGATTGGATGCATTTTACAGGCGACCCGCAGCCGCTGCTAAAAAACATAAAATTAAACACGTTGTATTACCCAAACCAACATGGGCTTATAACAAAAACAGTTGCTGAACTCGAACAGGAATTTTTTTCAAAACGCAACGAGTATTTAAGGCTTTTGCAAATTAAAACCGAAGAAATGTTTATAAAGCTTAACCGCGACCTGTTTAATAGTAACTTTGCCGATTACGATAAAAATACTCTTGAAAAATTCAGAGATTTGCGCGGCAAGGTGTTTTATTCTTTAAATGAAGAATGGACAGTCGGTAAAATGGCGAGTGAGGTTTATTTAAGCGAGTCGCGTTTTTTTACACTTTATAAATCTATTTTTGGAATATCCCCGATTGCTGACCTTATAAATGCAAAAATCAACTCGGCAAAAAATATGCTGCTTTTTAGTGACAAAAACGTTGAGCAAATTGCCGCCGCGCTTTGTTATCAAAACACGACTCATTTTATACGTCAGTTTAAAAAAATCGTCGGCGTAAGCCCGTCGGCATTTAAAAAAGACTACCCAAACGGGTAGTCTTTTTATATTAAACTTATGCGTTCTCAGCTTCGAATTTTTTAATAAACTCGCAAAGCTTTTCAACACCCTCGGTAGGCATTGCGTTGTAGATTGAAGCACGCATACCGCCAACTGAACGGTGGCCTTTAAGGTTTTCAAAGCCTGCTTCTTTACT
>JAZNXL010000053.1:0-20693 GCA_045593905.1 Eubacteriales bacterium | reverse complement strand
AGGTCGGCGTTTTTTGGGTGCGAGTGAGTTTTTACGTTTTTACCCCTGCGCACAACACCGATTTCGTCGTCGGTTAAATGCTCTGAAAGTATTTGTAAAAACCTTGCCTGCGCGTGCGCGCTTACATATTCTTTTGCGCGTTTATGCATAACACCGTTGTCTAAAAGTCCTGTCGATAAAAGGTGCTCGCGTACCAAAAGCTCATATACCGCGTCGCCTATGTAAGCAAGCGAGAGCGAGCCGTAGTTTGTTATAACCTGTTGCTTTTTCATATACCCTGCCAAATTTTAATGTTAATACAATAATTATATAATATCGCGCTCAAACAGTCAACTATTGTAAACTTTTACATATAATAAACCAAGGAGTGACAACTATGGATACAAATTCGCTTTTATCAAGTCTTAAAAAAATGGATAAGACCAAACGAAACGAAATGCTCGATTCGCTTGATAGCGCACTTACCGACGAGCAAAAGCAAAAGCTTGTGCAAATGGTAAAAACAAAACAGCTCGACTCACTTTTATCACAGCTTGTAAGTAGCCAAGAGGTGCAAAAGAAAATAGGGGAACTTTTAAAATGAACGAGCTTGGGGATATGCTAAAGAGTATACTCGATGACCCGTCTACTACACAAAAGCTTCAGTCGTTGCTGGGACAACTGCCTCAGCAACAACCCGAGGCGGTAGCCGATAGTATTGACCCTGCGCTAATTTTAAAGGTTACAAACGCCGTCAAAAAATTAAACAGCGGCGAGGGCGATAACCGCACACGGCTTTTAAAAGACCTAAAACCGTATATGTCGCCCGCACGCGCAAGGCGTGTTGACGAGGCGGTAGATATTTTAAAAATGCTTTGGCTTGTAGATGCTTTTAAAGGGGGTAAACTATGAAAACCGACGGACAACTGTACGAGTCGCAAAAGACTACTCCGCCACCAATGCTGCCGCCTAAACACGATATAGCAACGGGTTCTATAAACAAAGATACGCTGCTTGTTATGGGGCTTATTTTTTTATTGCTCACCGATAAAACCAAACCCGACTTACCGCTAATTGCGGCGCTTATATACATATTGCTATAATATTGACTTTAGTGATTTTGTGATGTATAATGAGAAAAAATTTAAAAGAGTAGGGAACATAGGTGAAAAGTTTTTTAAATAAAATTGGCGAGTGGTTTAAAAACCACAACATATATAGTAAAGATTTTTATAAGTCACATAAAAATCTTAAAAGATGGCTTGCGGTGTTTTTTACCGCGTTTGTTTCGGCAATACTAATAATTGCAATTGTTGCAACAACTGTGTTTAATGTGTTCCTCGGCAAGCTCGACAGGGGCGATCTTAACCACGAGGATCTTGGTATCTCGGCAGAGGCCGAAGAAACTTATGGCGACAGCGGTCTTATAAATATTATGCTTTACGGTATCGACTCGCGCTCAAAAACCGAAATTAGCCGTTCGGATGCTATAATGTTACTTACTATCGACAAGTCAAACGCCAAAATTAAGCTTACCTCAATCGCTCGCGATACTTATGTTGATATTGAGGGCTATGGTAAGGACAAGGTAAACCACGCGTTTGCATACGGCTGGCAAAAAGAAAAAGATATTTCGGGCGGCGCGGCGCTTTCGCTTAAAACAATCAATAACACATTTGACCTTAACGTTACCGATTATGTAACTGCAAACTTCTGGGCAATTTCTTCAATTATCGACTACCTTGGCGGTGTTGATATTGAAATTTTAGAATCAGAGCGTTGGCATATTAACGAAACGATTGAGTATATGAACATCGACGGTCAAAAATGCGATAAGATTGCATCGTCAGGTCTTCAAACACTTACAGGCAATCAGGCTCTTGCATACTCGCGTGAGCGTTACGTAGGCGGCGACGTTGAGCGTGGCGCACGTCAGCGCAGGGTAATTACTGCAATGTTTGCAAAGGCAAAAGAACTCAGCCCTGTTAAGTATTCGGGGCTTATCAGCTTAATTTTAGAGCAGTGTACAACCTCTCTTACCAATGCCGACCTTCTTTCGCTTGGCACCTGGGCTGTTGCAAACTATTCAGACATTACTATAGAAAATCTGGGTATTCCCACAAAAGAGATTGACAAGGGCGGTAAAACAATAAACGGCGTTTGGTACTACGTTTACGACCTTGATAAAGCAACCGATATTATTAAAGACTTTATCTTAGAAGAGCCAAAACAAACAAAATAAACTTAAAATAAGGTTGACAAAAACGCTGCGGCATATTATAATAATCTTTGCTGTACCGTTTTTGTCAGCACATTATAAAAGGCAAAGCACAAAGGGGCGGCCTTCTATTAAATAAGCAAAAACGATATTAAACAGCACAAATTAAATAAATACTTCGGAATGTGGAGAAATACTCAAGAGGCCGAAGAGGCGCCCCTGCTAAGGGCGTAGGGCGGGTAACCGTCGCGAGGGTTCAAATCCCTCTTTCTCCGCCAAACAAAAAACCACCCATACGGGTGGTTTTTTGTTTGTTTGGCTACGAAAGAGGTGATTTGAACCCGTGAGGGCAGACTCCGTTTAGCAAAACAGTTCGGGGAACTGTTTTGTAGGAGGCTGGTGTGAAGTCGGGTACCGAAATGCGCAGCATTTGGGTCGACGAGCAGTCAGTGTGCCAAAGGCACACGGCAAATCCCTCTTTCTCCGTCAAAAGCCACAGTGGTTATGTAGTATTTGATGTGTGCCAAAGGCAAATAATTAAATGAATTGATGCTTCGCATCATGAATTTTCGCTTTCGCTCAATGAATTGGCTTGCGCCATTAATTGAACTGCTTTAGCAGTTCATTGAAAAAACCACCCATACGGGTGGTTTTTTATTTTATATGATTCTTAATTGCATTAAGTGTAACGTCAGATATAACGTGCTCCATTTTACAGGCATCTTCTGATGCGGTTTTTTCGTCAACGCCGAGTCTTACCAAAAAGTCGGTTAAAACACGGTGCCGTTCGTAAATTTTTTGAGCAATCTCGTGACCGTGGCTTGTAAGTGTTATAAACCCGTCGCCGTCAACTAAAATATATCCGCCCTGCTTTAAAAGCCCTACCGCACGCGATACCGACGGCTTTGAATACCCCAGCTTTTTGCATATATCAATAGAGCGCACCTTGTCGCCGCTTTGTGACAGCACATAGATTGACTCAATATACATTTCGCCTGATTCTTGCAACGCCATTTTTAACACCTCCGTTTTAAACATATTAACATATAAAACAACTTTTTTCAAGACAAGAAAATTTTGTTAAAAAAGTTATTGACAAATGCTTTTTCGAGGTTTATAATGTTTACAGTTAGCGGTGGCTAACCGCAAAAAAGAGGTATATATATGAACTTAAATCAGGTACAAGAGTTAAAAGAGTATATAGTAAAAACCATAAAGTCGGGCGATGAAGAGCTTGAGGCGTTTTTGTTTTCGCTTGGTTGCTACAGCGGTGAGCCTATAACCGTTGTTGCCCGTCAAAAAAGCGGATGTACCGTGTCAATCAAAGACGCAAGATACAATATTGACAAAAACCTTGCTGCTGCAATAATAGTAGAATAAAAATTTTTTACATAAATGGTTAGCGGTTGCTAACCGAGGAGGAGAGAGAATGAAAATTGCCCTTGCGGGAAACCCCAACAGTGGTAAAACCACAATGTATAACGCGCTTACAGGCGCCAACGAAAAGGTTGGTAACTGGGCAGGCGTTACTGTAGAGAAAAAGGAACACGGAGTTAAGCGTGGCTTTAATGCCGGCGATGCGGTAATAGTTGACCTTCCCGGCGCTTATTCAATGTCGCCGTTTACAAGCGAAGAAAGTATTACGCGTGACTACATAACAAACGAAAACCCCGACGTTATAATTAACATTGTTGACGCTACAAACCTAAGCCGTAGCCTGTTTTTTACAACTCAGCTTTTAGAGCTCGGCGTACCGATGGTGGTAGCGCTTAACAAAACCGACGTTAACAAGCGCAAAAAGACAAAAATCAACGTTGATGAGCTTTCAAAGGCGCTCGGTTGCCCTGTAATTGAAACGGTATCAACAAGCGCCGACGGCCTTGACGCAGTTATTAACAGTGCGATGGCGGTTGCCGGCAAAACCCAGAGCGCACCGTTTTGCGAGGGCGAGGTTAACGTTACAAGCAAAAAATCAGTTCAGGCTGCCGACAGACGCAGGTTTGAGTTTGTAAAGTCGGTGGTAAAAAAGGTTGAAAAACGCAAGGTTTTAACGCGCGACAAGAGTATTGACGACAAAATCGACGCCATTATCACAAACAAGTGGGTAGGTATTCCCATTTTTGCGCTGGTTATGTTTTTGGTGTTCCAGATTTCGCAGGCGTGGGTAGGACCTTGGCTTGCCGATACACTTGTTGGCTGGCTTGAAGCTTTTCAGGGATATATAGGCGAGCTTTTACAAAACGCAAACCCGTTTTTATCATCACTGCTTGTTGACGGTATCATTGGCGGTGTTATTGCCGTAATCGGCTTTTTACCGCTTGTAATGGTAATGTACTTTTTAATTGCACTGCTCGAGGACTGCGGATATATGGCGCGTGTTTCGGTTGTGCTTGTCCCCATATTTAAAAAGGTTGGCCTTTCGGGTAAATCGGTTATTCCGTTTGTAATAACAACAGGCTGTGCAGTCCCCGGTGTTATGGCAAGCCGTACAATCAAAAACGAGCGTGAGCGCAGAGCTACCGCAATGCTTGCACCCTTTATGCCGTGCGGAGCAAAGCTCCCCGTTATTGCGCTTTTTGCAGGTGCGTTCTTTAAAGACGCATCGTGGGTTGGTACACTTATGTACTTTGCAGGTATAGTGATTATCTTTTTCGGCGCGCTCATTATAAATAAGGTGACAGGCTTTAATGCCAAAAAATCGTACTTTATTATTGAGCTTCCTGAGTACAAAAAGCCAAGCCTTTATAACGCGTTTATGTCAATGTGTCAGCGCGGCTGGGCATATATTGTAAAAGCGGCAACAATCATTCTTGTTTGTAACACCGCCGTACAGCTTATGCAGACCTTTGATATAACACTTGGCGTTGCAAAAGATGCTAACAGCTCAATACTTGCTTTAATTGCGCATCCGTTTGCATACCTTTTGGTGCCTGTTGTCGGAATACTTTCGTGGCAGCTTGCCGCCGCCGCAATCACAGGCTTTATTGCAAAAGAAAATGTTGTTGGCACACTCGCCGTTTGCTTTTCAATTACCAACTTTATTAACGTTGACGAGCTTACACTTACAGGCGGCGCATCACAGGTTGCCGAGACTATGGGCATTGGCGCTGTAGCGGCACTTGCCTACCTTATGTTTAACCTGTTCACACCCCCTTGCTTTGCGGCAATTGGTGCTATGAGCGCCGAAATGAAAAGCGCAAAATGGACCTGGGGCGCAATCGGCTTTCAGTTCGGTGTCGGCTTTAGCGTAGGCTACCTTGTTTACCAAATCGGCACACTTATTACCGAAGGCCACGTAGGTAACGGCTTTTTAGGCGGACTTATTGCGGTGCTCTCATTTGCAGCAATACTCGTTTACCTGTCAATAAAAGCTAAAAAGGTAAAATAAAATGGAGAATATTATTATAATAGCGGTTGTGGTTGTAATACTCGCCCTTGCAGGCGGTTATATTTACAAGGCCAAAAAACGCGGTCAAAAATGTATTGGCTGCAACGGCAACTGCTCACAGTGTAAAAAATAAAAAGTAAAAAGTAATAAGTAATAGTGAAAAAGTATTGAGGGAACACAACAAAAGTTGTGTTCCTTTTAATTTAAAAAACTCGGCTTTTAGCCGAGTTTTAACCGCACTTATTCACTCTTCACTATTACATATTACCTAAATTTCGGCGCCCTCCCATACAAGCTCTTGCTGTATTTTTGTTCATTTTTAGTTCACGATTTGTAATTAACTACAAAAATTGTTTTTCTTTTTACCAAATTCAATACATTGTATTGTTTAAATGCACAAAAATAATTAACACTATTTACATTTAACTGTATATATGATACAATAAAACTGTAAAAAATTAGAAACGGGGTGTTTAAAATGAAGTGAAATTTTTGATATGGTTCTTGAAAAATGATTTTTAATAATGCTATTAATCGCACAAGAACCATTAAACTTATGGTAATTGTGCTTTTTTATTTATTACGAAAGGAGCAATACAATGAAAAAATTAAGATTTACCGCATTTGCTCTTATTATTGCTTTATCCGCTTTATTAATTTCGGGTTGTTCCAAGCCAAAATATGAAAAGCTTACTTTTGACTGGGTAGATAAGGATATAAAAGAAATTACCTTGGATAGAGAATTGAATTGTTATACAATCACCGATGAAAAAGATATTAAAAAACTTGTAGAATATATAACCGATGCCAATATCGTGAGCAAAAAAGAAGACGATATGAAAATAGGCTGCACTACTTATGCAATTAAAGTAACATTAGAAAACGGAGAATTTTATTGGGTTGAGTTAAGTAATTCACTCGCTAGGTGGAATAAAGACAGGGAAACACAAATAATATGCACTGTTGAAACCGATTACTTTAAACCACTTATTGAAAAAATGGACTCTATTTGCTAAAAGTATATCAATAAAATAGTATTTAGGTAAAGGAGCAATACAATGAAAAAATTAAGATTTACTGCATTTGCTCTTATTATTGCTTTATCGGTTTTATTAATTTCGGGTTGTGCAAAGCAAACAATATCACAGCAAGACGATTCGGAATTGATGCAAAATGATTTAACTGCAGAGCAAGACAATGCAAAGTATGAAAAGCTCACTTTCGATTGGGTGGATAAAGACATAAAAGAAATTGCGCTGCGAAGACAACAATATGCTTACGCAATTACTGACAAGAAAGATATAGAAAAACTCGTCGAATATATAACCGATGCCAAAGTAATAAGCAAAGAAGAAATAGCACGTATGGAAGGTTGGACTTATGCTATTAAGGTGACGTTAGAAAATGGCGAATATTATTGGGTTGAACTGGGTAATTCATATGCTGAGTGTGATAAAGATAATGAAACAGGAATAGTTTATACTGTCGAAACCGATTACTTTAAACCGCTTATTGAAAAAATGGGATCTGATTTGCTAAGAGTATATTAATAAAAAAACACCCGAAAGGGTGTTTTTTTAATGAATTGCGTAAGCAATTTATTTCATGGCGAAGCTATTTCATTGAGTGAAACGAAATTTCATGATGCAAAGCATCATTTCATTTCAATGATATGCCTTACGGCATGAAATGAGCATTGCGGCTCATGAAATACACCTCTCGGTGCATGAAAAGTGCCTTTGGCACATTTAAAAAACACCCCTCGGGGTGTTTTTTTATATTATATCATAAATCAGCGGGGGAAGGGCAGAGGGGTTACTTTCAATAGTGATTGCATCGAGATAGCGGTTTGCAGCCTGCTCAAAGTTGTTGCTTGATGAGTAAAGCGTTGCGAGTGTATCACCTTTTTGCACCTTGTCGCCTGTTTTTTTGTGCATAACAATGCCGGCTAAAAGGTCAATGCTATCGGTTTTTGATACTCTGCCCGCGCCCAGCATACAAGAGCAAATTCCAATCTCTTCGGCATTGGTGTTTGTAATGTAACCGCTCGTTTTTGCTTTTACCTTAAAGCTATACGGCGCATCGCCCAAAAGCTCGGGGTTTAAAATTTGGGCATCGTCTCCGCCCTGCGCCACTATCCACTCGCGCATTTTGTTAAGAGCCTTGCCGCTTGATAAAATATCGGTCGCCTCGCTTAAGCACTCGTCAAAGTCTTTGCCCTTTGCAAGCGATATAAGGCGCGCCGAAAGAGTAAGTGCAACCTCTTTTAAATCGTCAGGACCGCCGCCGTTTAATACCGCGATTGCCTCTTTAAGCTCAAGCGAGTTGCCAATATTTGCCCCAAGCGGTGAGTTCATATTAGTAATAACCGCCGACACGTTGCGCCCAAGACCTTTGCCGATTTTAACCATTGCCTCGCCAAGCTTTTTAGCGTCTTCAGGCGTTTTCATAAACGCGCCGCTGCCGTATTTTACGTCGAGCACAATGTTGTGCGCGCCCGATGCTAACTTTTTACTCATAATGCTTGATGCAATAAGCGGTATGCTGTCAACCGTTGCGGTAACGTCGCGCAGTGCATATAGCTTTTTGTCGGCAGGGGTTAAGTTACCGCTCTGACCGATAAGCGCAATACCAACCCTTTTAACCTGCTCTAAAAACTCGTCGGGCGAAAGCTCGGTTTTGTAGCCCGAAAACGCCTCTAACTTATCAACAGTACCGCCTGTATGCCCAAGCCCGCGTCCGCTCATTTTAGCGCATACGCAACCAGCCGCCGCCACAATCGGCATAACAATAAGCGAGGTCTTGTCACCAACACCGCCTGTACTGTGCTTGTCGACGGTTGTTGTACCAAACTGCGAAAGGTCAACCGTGTCGCCCGAGCGCATCATACACTCGGTGAGCATGTTTGTTTCGCGCTCGCTCATTCCGTTAAAGTATATTGCCATTAAAAGCGCAGATGCCTGATAGTCGGCAATATCGCCCTTAACGTACCCGTCTATAAAAAACTGTATCTCGGTATCTGAAAGCTCGTACCCGTCGCGCTTTTTCTTTATTATATCGTACATCCGCATAATGCTATCTCTCCAACTCAAACGAGCAGGGCAAAAGCTCTTTTAGCGTGTGCCTTTGCACCGCGCCGTCGTTTAGCGTTATAATCTCAAAATCTTGCTTGCAAAACTCTGCCATAACCTGCCTACAGCTGCCGCAGGGCAAGCAGGGCTTTGAAATATCGGTGGTTTTAGAGCCCACGATTGCAATTTTTTCAAACTCGCGCTTGCCTTCGCTAATTGCTTTTGCAAACGCGCTGCGCTCGGCGCAAATTGTGTCGCCGTAGCTTGAATTTTCAATATTCACGCCTGTGTATACGCTGCCGTCAGCGCATAAAAGCGCTGCGCCTACCTTAAAATGCGAGTAGGGGCTGTAGCTGTTGTTCATAACGTCAACTGCCATCATACAAAGCTTTAAATCGTTCATTTGAAGTTTTCCTCAATCAAATTTGAAATATAGTCAAAACCTGTAATAGTGCCAAGGTTTTTGGGTGCCGCTCCATACACTAAAAGCGGTACGCACTCGCGTGTGTGGTCGGTGGATATATCACCGGGGTCACAGCCGTGGTCGGCGGTGATTATTAGCATATCGGTGGCTTTTAGCATAGGCAAAAACTCGCCTAAAAACTTGTCAAACTCGGCTATCGCCTTTGCATATCCGTCAACATCGTTTCGGTGGCCGTAAAGCATATCAAAATCGACAAGGTTTACAAAGCACAGTCCGTTAAAGTCGGTGTTTACAAGCTCGGCGGTTTTTTGCATACCCTCGGCGTTTGAGTGGGTAAGGTAATACTCGCTAATACCGCGCCCTGCAAAAATATCGTAAATTTTGCCGACTGAAATGGTGTCAAAACCGCGCTCTTTTAAGTTGTCAAGCATTGTAGCCTTTGGCGGTTTTAACGAAAAATCGCGCCTGTTTGCAGTGCGCACGTACTTACCGTCAACCGTTGTAAACGGACGCGCAATAACCCGCCCCACGTCACTTATTTCACGCGCAATCTCGCAGTATTTGTAAAGGGTATCAAGCGGTACAATATCCTCGTGCGCTGCAATCTGCAAAACGCTGTCGGCTGAGGTATACACAATAAGCGAGCCTGTTTTTATATGCTCGTCACCGTAGTCGCGTATAACCTCGGTGCCCGAATAGGTCTTGTTGCAAATTATACCCCTGCCTGTTCTTTTTGAAAGCTCATTTAAAAGCTCGTCACTAAAGCCGTTGGGGTAGGTGGGCATAGGTCGGTCTGACACAATACCCGCAATCTCCCAATGACCTGTGGTGGTATCTTTGCCGTTTGACTTTTCTATTAGCCTTGCGTACGCGCCCTTTGGACTGTCAACACCGCCAAAAAGTCCGTCTATGTTAAAAAGCCCAAGGCTTTTTAGGTTATCGGCTTTAAAATACTTTGATGCCATAATGCTTTTTAGCGTGTTTGCGCCTTTGTCACCAAAGCGCTCGGCATCGGGCGCATCGCCAATGCCAAAGCTGTCGGCAACTATTAAAAATATTCGTTTTTTAATATCCTGTTGCATTTTCATTTTTAACAATTTTAACAATACGGCTTGTGCCGAGTCTTGTAGCACCAAGCTCTAAAAATTTGTATCCGTCTTGAAGGCTCGAAATACCGCCCGCCGCTTTAATGCCGAGACTGTCGGGGCAGTGCGCCTTAAAAAGCTTAATATCTTCAAAGGTAGCGCCGCCTTTTGAAAAGCCTGTTGACGTTTTAATAAAATCAGCACCCGATTTTGCAACGATGCCGCACATTGTAACCTTTTGGTCGTCGGTTAAAAGGCAGGTTTCGATAATAACCTTTAAAACCTTGCCTTTGCAAGCATTTCTTACCGCAACAATGTCTTTTAGCACGCCGTCAAGGTCGCCGTCTTTTAACATACCTATGTTAATTACCATATCAATCTCGTCGGCGCCGTCTAAAACGGCAGCCTCGGTTTCTTTTACTTTAACCTCGGTTTTAGAATATCCGCACGGAAAACCGATTACGGTACAAATTTTAACTCTGCCGTTTGCATATTCGCTTGCGCGCTTTACAAAGCTTGCGGGAATGCACACCGATGCGGTTTTATACTTGATTCCGTCGTCGCAAATAGCCTTAATTTGCTCCCAGCTGCTGTCGGGCGCAAGCAGTGTGTGGTCAACTGTTGAAAGTAGATTTTTAAGTTCCATCTTATACCTCTTTTTGTCGGTCAATCAGTTTTTTAAGGTATTGACCTGTATACGAATTTTTATTTTTCATAACCTGTTCGGGTGTGCCGACTGCCACAATCTCGCCGCCACGGTCGCCGCCCTCGGGGCCGAGGTCGATTATATAATCGGCGGTTTTTATAACGTCGAGGTTGTGCTCAATAACAATTACGGTGTTACCGCCCTCAACAAGCGTTTGTAAAACCTCTATCAGCTTGTGAACGTCGGCAGTATGAAGTCCCGTTGTCGGCTCGTCAAGAATATACACAGTTTTTCCTGTTGAGCGTTTTGAAAGCTCGGTTGCAAGCTTAACGCGTTGCGCTTCACCGCCCGAAAGTGTTGTTGACGATTGCCCGATTTTAATGTAAGAAAGCCCAACGTCGTAAAGTGTTTTAAGCTTTTTGTAAATTCTGGGGTGGTTTTCAAAAAAGGTCATACCCTCTTCAACCGTCATATCAAGCACGTCGGCAATCGACTTGTCTTTGTACTTGACCTCAAGCGTTTCACGGTTGTAGCGCTTGCCCTTGCACACGTCACACGGGATGTAAATGTCGGGTAAAAAGTGCATTTCAATTTTAACAATACCGTCGCCCTCACAGGCTTCGCACCTGCCTCCGCGAACGTTGAACGAAAACCTGCCCGGACCAAACCCGCGCGCCTTTGCGCCTTGAGTCGAGGCAAACAAATCTCTAATATCGGTAAACACCGAGGTGTAGGTTGCAGGGTTAGAACGCGGTGTTCTGCCAATGGGTGACTGGTCAATGTCAATTACCTTGTCAAGATGCTCTATACCCTCTATTCCCTCACACTTACCGCTTACAGTCTTTGCGCGGTTAAGCTCGCGCGCGAGCGTTTTATAAAGCACCTCGTTTATAAGCGACGATTTACCGCTGCCCGAAACACCTGTAACACAGGTAAAGGTGCCAAGCGGGAAGGTTACGTCAATGCCTTTTAGGTTGTTTTCAGCCGCGCCTTTAACGGTTAAAACCTTGCCGTTACCCTCGCGGCGTTTTTTTGGTATGGGTATTCGCTTTTTGCCCGAAAGGTACTGACCTGTAATAGAGTTTTCGTCTTTCATAATATCGTCAGCGCTGCCCTGCGATACCACGTGACCGCCGTGAATACCGGCACCTGGGCCGATGTCTACAATATGGTCGGCGGCGAGCATTGTATCCTCGTCGTGCTCAACCACAATAAGCGTGTTACCAATATCGCGCAATTTTTTAAGCGTTGCAATAAGCTTGTCGTTGTCGCGCTGATGAAGGCCAATAGACGGCTCGTCGAGTATATACACAACACCCATAAGGCTGGAGCCGATTTGTGTTGCAAGGCGTATACGCTGACTCTCACCGCCCGAAAGCGTGCCTGCGCTTCTTGAAAGTGTAAGGTACTCAAGACCTACGTTTTGCAAAAACGAAAGCCTGCTTTTAATCTCTTTTATAATGCGCTCGGCAATCATACTGTCTTTTTCGCTGAGTGTTAGCGTATCAAAAAACGCTATCAGCTTTGTAACTGATAAATCGGTAAGCTCGCTTATATTTTTATCGCCCACCGTCACCGCCAAAATCTCCGGCTTTAAGCGTTTGCCGTTACAGGTGGGGCAGTGGCTTTCACGCATAAGGCTTTCGAGCTCGCGGCGCATATAATCGCTTGTGGTCTCTTTAAACCTGCGCTCAAGGTTGGGGATAACGCCCTCGTAGGCTGCGTCGTACTCAATGTTTCCAAAAGACGAGTGACGGCGCATTTTTATTTTTTCACCGCCGTTGCCGTAAAGCACAATATCGAGCTTGTCCTTTGGTATGTCGCGTATAGGCATATCAAGGTCAATGCCGTACGCCTCTGATATAGCGGTGTAATACATTTTACTCATAGCATCGCCGTAAGGTGACGCCCAGCCCGATGCCTTTATACCGCCCTCGTTGATTGACAGCTTATCGTTGGGTATAACAAGCTTTAAATCGAGCTTTAGCTGATATCCAAGACCGTCACAGGTGGGGCAGGCGCCAAACGGCGCGTTAAACGAGAACATACGGGGGGATAGTTCTTCTATCGAAAAATCGTGGTCGGGACAGCTGTAGTTTTGCGAAAATAACATTTCCTCGCCGTCGAGTATCTGCGCTATTACAAGTCCCTTTGCGTTGTGCAGAGCGGTTTCTACCGACTCTGAAAGTCTGCGTCTTATTCCGTCTCGGATAACAAGGCGGTCAACCACAATCTCTATTGTGTGCTTTTTGTTTTTTTCGAGCGGTATCTTTTCCATAAGGTCGTAAAGTATACCGTCAACCCGCACGCGCACAAACCCGCTTTTTGACGCGTCCTCGAAAAGCTTGGTATACTCGCCCTTGCGGTTTCTAATAACAGGCGCGAGTATATTTAGCTTTGTGCCCTCGGGCAGCGCTAAAATACGGTCAACAATCTGGTCAACCGTTTGTTGCTTAATCTCGCGGTTACAAATAGGGCAGTGGGGTTTACCAACGCGCGCGTATAAAAGGCGCATATAGTCGTAAATCTCGGTTACTGTGCCAACGGTAGAACGCGGGTTTTTTGATGTGGTTTTTTGGTCTATTGAAATTGCAGGCGAAAGACCTTCAATCTCGTCAACGTCGGGCTTTTCCATCTGACCTAAAAACATACGCGCGTATGAAGAAAGGCTTTCAACGTATCTTCGCTGACCCTCGGCATACAGCGTATCAAACGCGAGCGACGATTTACCGCTGCCCGAAAGACCTGTAAACACCACCATTTTGTCACGCGGTATTGTAAGGTCAATGTTTTTTAAGTTGTTGGCTCTTGCGCCTTTGATTTTAATATAGCTTGACACTATTTTTCTCCCTTTAGCTTTGCAATTTTATCACGCATAAGCGCGGCGTACTCAAACTCGAGCAGTCTTGCCGCCTCTTTCATTTGCTTGGTGTACTCGGCAATTAACCGTTCTTTTTCTTTGGTGGTCAGCTTTTTGCCGTTTTGTTTTATATCATCAGTTCGTGAAATTTCAATAATAGAACGAATATCCTTTTTAACCGAGCGCGGAATAATGCCGTTTTGTCGGTTGTACTCGCTTTGTATCTCGCGGCGGCGGTTGGTCTCGGTAATGGCGCGCTCCATTGACGGCGTTACCGAGTCGGCATACATTATAACCTCGCCGTGCTCGTTTCGGGCGGCTCTGCCTATTGTTTGTATAAGCGACGTTTCAGAACGCAAAAAGCCTTCTTTGTCGGCATCGAGTATTGCAACGAGCGACACCTCGGGAATATCAAGACCCTCGCGTAAAAGGTTAATGCCAACAAGCACGTCAAACTCGCCTTTTCGCAAATCTCTTATAATCTCCATACGCTCAATGGTGTCGATGTCGCTGTGCATATAGCGTACCTTTATGCCTACGCCCTCGAGGTATGCGGTAAGGTCTTCTGCCATCCGCTTTGTCAGCGTGGTAACAAGCACGCGCTCCTCTTTTTCTACCCGCATATTTATCTCACTCACAAGGTCGTCAATCTGGTTTTCAACAGGGCGGACTGATATGAGCGGGTCTAAAAGTCCTGTAGGACGTATAACCTGCTCGGCAACATTTTGTGAGCGCGAAAGCTCGTACTCGGCAGGTGTTGCGCTAACGTATAAAACCTTGTCAAGCTTTTGCTCAAACTCGGCAAAGTTTAAAGGCCTATTGTCAAAAGCTGAGGGCAGTCTAAAGCCGTAACGCACAAGGCTTTCTTTTCGCGACCTGTCACCGCCGTACATACCGCGCACCTGCGGTACCGTTACGTGCGACTCGTCAATAATGAGCAAAAAGTCGTCAGGAAAAAAGTCGAACAAAGTAAACGGGGTAGACCCCGGCTTGCGTCCGCTCAAAATTCGTGAGTAGTTTTCAATGCCCGAGCAAAAACCAATCTCCTCAAGCATTTCAATATCGTACAGCGTGCGCTGTTCAATGCGCTGTGCCTCGATTAAAAGGTTGTTGTCGTTAAAGTATTTTACGCGCTCTACAAGCTCGCGCTTTATCTCGGCTACCGCCTTGTCAATATGCTCTTTTGATGTAACGTAGTGCGAGGCAGGGTATATGGTCACGTGGCCCAGCGATGCAATAAACTCGCCTGTTAAGTGGTTAAGCTCGGTTATGCGCTCAATCTCGTCGTCAAAAAACTCAACGCGGATAATGTTGTCGCTCGATGCGGCAGGAAATATCTCTAAAACGTCACCGCGGACGCGGAACTTATTACGTGAAAAATCAATGTCGTTGCGCTCGTATTGTATGTCAACAAGCTCGGCAATAACTGCGTCGCGGTCTTTTTTCATACCGGGGCGGAGCGATATTACAAGGCTTTTGTACTCGGCAGGGTCGCCAAGGCTATATATGCACGAAACCGACGATACAATAATGGTGTCGGGGCGCTCTAAAATCGAAAAGGTCGCGCTGTGGCGAAGCTTGTCTATCTCGTCGTTGATTGAGCTGTCCTTTTCAATGTAGGTATCAGATGCTGCAATGTATGCCTCGGGCTGATAATAGTCGTAGTAACTAACAAAATACTCCACCGCGTTTTCGGGAAAAAACTCTTTAAGCTCAGAGCATAACTGCGCCGCGAGAGTTTTGTTGTGGGCGAGAACGAGGGTGGGTTTTTGTACCTTTTCAATAACGTTTGCCATTGTAAAGGTTTTGCCCGAGCCTGTAACACCAAGCAGTGTTTGCTCTTTGTTGCCGCCTAAAAACCCGTCGGCTATCGACTGTATTGCGCTCGGCTGGTCGCCTGTAGGCTTATATTCAGAGTGTAAAACAAACTTGTTCATAAATCACATTACCTCAACCTATAGTATACCACAAATTATTTAATAAGTAAATAAAAAACCCTGCTGTAATTATACAACAGGGAGATTTTTAAGGGTATTTTTTATTGTGTCAAGTGCAACGGCCGAATCGGTTATGCCGCCAACTGCGCTCTCAATAGGGCAAAGCCCGTCGCCCTTTCGGTTTTTAATGGCTTTTACAAGCGTACCGTAGGTTACAAAAATGCCGTTTTGTTCAAAAACCGACTTTGCGCTCTCGCTTATAACGTTTGCCCACACAGTTTTAATTTTAAGCAGAACGTAAAGGTGCGCCGCGCCTGCGCCAACCACCTTATCAGCTGCACAAAAGCCACTAAAATCGGCGCCTGATTGTAAAAACTGCAAAAGCGGTTTTACGCCTCTTTCGGTAGAGCTATAGGCGGCTTTGCCGTTATACAGCACACAGGTATATCCGTTTTTAATTAATATATCTTTTGCGGTATTAATCATAATTTCGCTATTTTTCCAATCTGCGCCCAAATATCAATGCCTTGCGGACAAACGTTTTCGCACTTGGCACAGCCTATGCACTCGCTTGCGGGCGTATTTTCTTTAACAAGCTGCTCTCTTGCCTCGGCCTTTGAAATTTTTGCGCCAAGCACCTCGTTATAAATTTTAAACAGTTTTGGAATAGGTATATTCATTGTGCAAACCTCGGTACAGTATCCGCAACCGGTACACTTTATTAAACGCTCTTTGCGTATTATTTCACGCGCAGTAGCGGTCGCATCACACTCAACAGGTGAGAGCGGCTCAAAATTTGTAAAGGTGTTAATGTTGTCCTGCATCATCTCGGTATTGCCCATGCCCGAAAGCACCATAAATACTTCGGGGTATGATGCGGCGTATCTGAGCGCGTAGGATGCGTAGCTTGCGCCGGTTCCAAAAGCATCAAACACCGCTTTAGCCTTGTCAGAAAGGTTGGCAAGCGCGCCGCCGCGCACAGGCTCCATAACAATAACCTTTTTGCCGTGCTTTACCGCCACGTCGTAACACGCCTTGCTCTGCACGCCGGGGTCGTCCTCGTCAAGATAGTTAATCTGAAGCTGTATCGCCTCAATGAAGGGCTGTTCTGTAAGTATCATATCAAGAACGTCGGCAGTATCGTGAAACGACATTGCAATATGCTTTATTTTGCCCTGCGCCTTAAGGTCGCTTATAATTTCAAAGGTATTGCAAGCCTTGTGCTTGGGGTACGATTTTCTAGTAAGGCAGTGGAACAAATAAAAATCAAAATAGTCGACCTTACACGCCTTTAACTGACTTTCAAAAAGCGGTAAAACGTCCTCTTCTTTTTCAAAATACCAGTCCGAAAGCTTGTCGGCAAGCACAAAATCTTCGCGATTGTAACGCGATGCGAGACAGTCGCCAATGGCAGTTTCGCTTTTGCCGTCAATGTAGCCGTGGGCGGTGTCAAAATAGTTAAAGCCCGCGCCGATAAATAAGTCAATCATTTGGTTGAATTCGTTGTAATCAACTTGGTCGCCGTTCATTTTAAGACGCATACATCCAAAGCCGAGCCTGTTTTTTATTTTTTTAAAACTCATAACATTTACCGCCTGTAGTATTTATAAATTAATTCTATCATAATAAATGCTATATGTAAATAAAAAGGAATGATTATATGTTGACAATGGGTGGTAAAAAAGAGTAAAATGTTGTTGTAAAAAAATCAGGAGGTGTTGTTATGAAACAAAATAAAACAGCAGTTTTAACAGCTGTACAAACAATCGAAATTCAACAAACCCCAATGCCCCAAATTAAAGAGGATGAGGTTTTGGTTCAAATGGAATACTGCGGTGTTTGCGGCTCGGATGCAGAGTTTTTTGCGCACGGTTGCATGGGCACCAATCAGGTTAAGTTCCCCTTTATTTTAGGCCACGAGGTTTCAGGTATTATTGCTAAAGTCGGTAAAAACGTTACAAACGTAAAAGAGGGTCAGGGCGTTGTTATTGAGCCCGGTATCCCTTGCGGTCATTGCGAATTCTGCCGTCAGGGACGTTATAATATCTGCGCAAGCATGAGATTTATGTCGGCTCCGCCCCATAACGGCTTACTAAGTAAATATGTTGCAGTTCCTGCAAGCACAGTTTTCGCAATTCCCGAAGGTGTATCAACCAAAACAGCCGCTCTTGTAGAGCCACTCGCTGTTGGTATGCACGCAGCTCGTCTTGGCGAAGTTAAACCGCCCAAAACCGTTGTTATTTTAGGCGGCGGATGTATTGGTCTTTGCACACTTCTTTGTTGCAGACAGATGGGTGCTTCAAAAATTATCGTAAGCGACCTGTTCCAAAACCGTCTTGATGTTGCAAAAGAACTCGGCGCCGACGAAATCGTTAACGCTTCAGAGTGCAACGCAATCGAAAAGATTTTAGAGCTTACAAACGGTGAAGGCGCCGACGTTGTTTTAGAAACAGCAGGTAGCAAAATCACCGCTTCACAAACAACAAAAATGATGCGTCGCGGCGGTATCATCGTTATCGTTGGTAACGTTTTAGGTGACGTTCCGTTCAATTTCCGCGATATTGCAAGAACTGAAGGCGTTGTTAAAATTGCAAGACGTTACTGCAACGACTTTGAAGCCTGCCTCGGTGCTATTCAAACAGGTGGTATCCCTGCTGAAAAGTTAGAGCGCATTGTTGATAAGGTGTTCGATTTTGAAGATACACAACAGGCTTTTGTAACTTCTATGACCGATAAGCAAAACATCACCAAGGTTGTTATTAAAATCAGCGACTAAAAACTACATAAAAAACCCGCCGAAAAAATCGGCGGGTTTTAATTTACTAAAAAATTATGCTTCTTCTTTCATTGCTGCGTAGCATTCGCTGCAATAAACGGGTCTGTCTTCGGTGGGTTTAAAGGGAACTTTAGCTTCCTTACCGCACTTAGCGCAAACTGCATCATAAAGAACGCGTTGGCCTTTTACTGCTGCTTTTTTAGCATCTCTGCAGGGTTTGCATCTTTGCGGCTCGTTTTGAAAACCTTTTTCAGCGTAAAACTCTTGTTCTCCTGCTGTGAATACGAACTCCTGTCCGCAATCCTTGCACACTAATGTCTTGTCCTCGTACATTTGGTTTTTACCTCTCTTGTGGTATAAAATTATTTTCACCCTTAACGGAATTGAACCGTCCCCTCTGTAAACCAGCGCTCCGCCACTTAGCTTTGTCGGGTATTAAATTAGTTTATTGCGTATTCTGGCAACTGCGTTGCTGACCGATTTTACGCTTTTTCCTACGCGTTTTGCAATTTCGCTGTACGAGAAGCCGTCAATGTACAAGTTTAAAACGAGCTTTTCATAGTCCGACAGCTTAAAGTCGATTGCAGTATAAACTGATAAAAGCTGCTCACGTATGAGAAAAATTTTTTCGGGGTCGGTGGTGGTTGCCGCGTCTACCTTGTCAAAGCCGACTGCGGTGTTAAGCGGCGAGTGCTTTTTGCGCCCCGATTCCTTTATCGCATCAAGAATTTTGTTGTGTATACATACTTTGGCATATTTTTCAAAGGCGACGTTTTTTGTGGCGTCATAGCTTTTTATTGCCTCGTAAAACCCAATCATTCCAAACTGAAAAAGGTCATCCGAGTCGCCGCCTAAAATGAAATACGACCGCGAAATCGCGGTGATTATAGGCGTAAATTGTTTTGTGAGCGCTTCAATCGCAGACTCGTCACCGAGCCTTGCACGCTCTAAAATTGTGCTATCTAACAAAAAAGTCTTCCTTTAAAACAATATATTAAACAAATTTTACAATTTTTTTAATAAAATGTCAAGAAAAATTTATATTTTAACTATTGGTAAAATTTATTTTAAAAAAACACTTGATTTTTGGCGGCGTTAATGCTAAAATTATATACGCTATTTTTAAAGAGTATAAAAGGAGGTGCCCGATATGCCTAACATTAAATCAGCTAAAAAAAGATGCTTAGTTACAAGCACAAAAACTCTTCAAAACAAAATGATTAAATCGGAGCTCAAATCTTCACTTAAAAAGTTTGAAGCTGCCGTTAAAGAAGGCGACAAAGAAGCTGCAAACGCTCTTTACCTCGAAGCCGTTAAAAAAATCGAGAAAGCTGAAAAGAACAACATTATTCACAAAAATAATGCTAACAGAAAAAAGAGCGCAGCAACACTCAAGCTTAACAAACTCGCATAATAACACTAATACAACCGGCACCCGCCGGTTGTATTTTTACTAACTTGTTTTAAAAACCAAACACGCAGACGTATCGAAGTGATATACTTTGTGTGTTCTAAAACCAAATACGCAGAGATATCGAAGTGGTCATAACGGGGCTGACTCGAAATCAGTTTGCTGGCAACAGCACGAGGGTTCGAATCCCTCTCTCTGCGCCAAAAAGCATCAATCATACGATTGGTGCTTTTTATTTGGTTTAAATAGAGTATCGAAGTGGGGACGTTGCCGAGCGCGTCCGGTGGACGAGTAAGCGAAGGCATAAGGAGTGGCCGCGGTCGAAATTTTTACACGGCAGTGTAAAAAAATTTCGGGCACCGCAACAGGACATAACGGGGCTGACTCGAAATCAGTTTGCGGGCAACCGCACGTGAGTTCGAATCTCACCGTCTGCGCCAGAACAACCGACTTGTTTCGACAAGTCGGTTTTTTAATGAAATTCACTTTTTGTCACTACATTCCGACGGCTTGAATTTTGCGGTGAAATATTATATAATACTCATTGCGAATTTTAGTTTTACGGAGCGAAATTATGAGCGATAACAAAGAAATGCTCGGCACGGCACCGATTGGAAGGCTACTGTTTAAATTGGCGGTTCCTACGGTGGTAGCCCAGCTTATCAATATGCTATATAACATAGTTGACCGCATTTATATTGGGCACATGCCAGGAGACGGAAAGTCGGAGGCCAAGCGGTCTTAGGAAGACAAGTTGCCCCCCCAACTCCTTGGCTCACAGAACGACATGGCTACGATCCGACTTACTGTTTAAATTGGCGGTTCCTACGGTGGTAGCCCAGCTTATCAATATGCTATATAACATAGTTGACCGCATTTATATTGGGCACATGCCAGG
>JAZNXL010000052.1:0-27282 GCA_045593905.1 Eubacteriales bacterium | reverse complement strand
ACCTTTCTGTTACAATAAAGTTGTTCAAGCTTATTGTAACTAAAGAAAGGTGATGTTTTTATGGCAAATCAAACAAATAGTTTATCGCATACGAAATGGATGTGCAAGTATCACATAGTGTTATCGTTGTCAACAATTATAAACAAATTTTTTAAAATAAAATTACCATACCACAAAGTATGTGCTTTATGGTATGGTAATTTGTCTTTATGATTGATTATCTGCTATTATAAATAATCGGCTTATATTCTTCTAAATCAACGATTCTTTCTTCATAAATCCACGAACGTCTATCATCAAGGCAATTCTTTTTTAGGTCAAATAGGGTAAGTTGACCATTTAAACCGAATTTACGGTATTTATCCCATTCATACCAATATTCAATATGGGCATCTTCAAACTCGTGATATTTTTTCAAAAAATACTTTTCAGAATTGGTGCGAACATTTTTGAACTTTACAATTTTGAAATTATAATCTTCATTTTCTTCATCTACGAAATCAATCCAAAGTATTGCATAGGTGTACTTTTTGTTATTTTTAATCATAGCAACCACCTCGTTACACTTCTTCAGCTACGGCAGCATTAACGGAAAAGTTTGTATAAACACATTCCATTACATTGCTTTCGGGTTGCTCGTTATAGACACAGGCAATCGGTATTTTTTGTTCGTAGGCATCAATGACGAGTTTAACCAAAGGGTTTGGATATTTTTTGTTCTTGTATCCGCTTTCCTTAAAAACCATTATATCAATAGTGTCGTCGCCGTCCTTCATTTTTATTGATATGTATTTTCTTTCGTCGCCGTCAATTCCGTCAAATCGTTTAAGGTAGGTAATGTAACCACCTAAAAAGCAGTTGTTTTTGTTGTTTGATAATTTATTAGATTTCATATAGAAACCTCCTTGTTAAAATATTTGTTGGTTTCCATATAACTCTCTAATATGTGTGTTGTGGTATTCAAAGGTTTTACTATACTAATTGTTTTTTCTATCACTCCTTACATTTAAGCATCTTACTTACTACAAAGTTTTTCGGTTAAGTATTATAATTCAATTTTCTTTAAGTCCGTAAGTTTAACCTTGTTTAAGACAGTATAATTTAATACCTTAATATAAGTGAATAACTTTATAACTTAATATAGGTATTTAAGTTTATTACTTAATATATAAGTAACTAATTTATTACTTTGTAGTAAGTATTTAAATTAATAACTTATTATTTTTTATTTGTCAAGAAAAAATGACGACTTTTTTTGTAGCCGTCATTTTTTACTATGCAAATATGTATCTTCGAGCGATTTTCTATCTTCATTGTGGCCGAGCATTTTCATTGTTTTGCCTAAATCGTTGCCGTTACGAGCGTGAAAATTTTCGGCGGCTAACTTTCTAATGCTATGCACGCCCGTTTTATATTGACCCAATTCATTTTTTATGTTGCAGGCAATAGCCCTCCTACGCAAATAGGTATTTATGCTGCCAGGGCGAACATTAAATAATTTATCTTGCGGTTGTTTTCCTCTAATTTGCTGACGGAGAAACTTTGCGGTATCCTCGTTAAAATGTAGTGTACGCGACCTGTTTCCCTTGTCCTTGTAGACAAGTAAAGTGTTATTTTGAAAGTTTATTTGTCTAACTTCAATACGCGAAAGTGAGCCGACTCGGAGCCCTAAATCGTATGCCAGCCTCAATGCAGATAAACTTTCGCATTGACGAGGTGCAGAAAGAATTTTCTGCATTTCCTCGTTAGTAAAAGAGTATTGTTTTATAGTCTCAATTTTTTCAATCTTGCTTTCGTCTATTGAAACGGAAAAATCAAGTTTAGGGATGTGAAATGCCGTTGAAGCACATTTCTGCAGTTTCAAGAGATTTGATTGATAACATTTTATTGTTTTAAGTGAACAGGTGTCATATTTTGATTTTATGTAATTTTCGCACATTTGCGGTGTTATGTCTTTAATGAGCTTCACGGAATACTCTTGTTTAATGTATGCCGCGAAATCGTGTGCAAAGTCTTTTAAATTGCTTTTGGCAGATAACGATTTAATTATATGACTGTTATCGCTTTCGGGGTTGCGCTTGTCGCTATGCTTATCAAAATGCAAACGGAAGCACATATCAAGCGAACTATTGAATTGATAAAATAATGATTTGCTCATATTGTCGCCCTTTCCGTCGTCATTGTCGCCTCGACAAGTCTTTTTTGACTTGTCTCGTCGTTAATGACGACTCAATTTATGTAATTTTTAAGTGCCGACCCATTGACCGACACTTAAAAAATAGTATATGTATCGTTTAATTGTTCAGATGAAAGATAACGGTGCCGTCGCTTCGTTATCCCAAAACAGCGATAGGAACTACCGCCGATAAACCGACCTTATCGTGTCGGTTGGGGTATTCAACCAAAATCGTCCGATACAACGATTTTAAGATTGAATGTCATGGTGGTGTGACTTTGAGATGACATTTACAGTTAGGCGAGCCACACAACACACGACTTGTTGGGTTTTAATGTGTGTGTTTTCTTGTGTGTGATTTTCAAAGATATAAAATATTCCTCCTTCTTGTTGTTCTCTAATATTGCTCCTACATAATAAAATTGAATGTAAATATATCATGACAAAGTTTCAAATAAAAATCAAGAAAAGGTAAAAAAATACCGGGACCCGAAAAATCGGGTCCCGACATCATATACAATGTATTAGTTTTCTTTTTTTCCTTCTTCTGATTTCCAATCAAAGTACAATTTTAATACTTCTGGTCCTGTGGTATTATAGCGGTCTGCAACTTCCCAAACTAAATCTTGTAAGATTGGTAAACCTTTGTCGAAGGGCACATTCAATTTTTTGAATTTTTCATCAAGAATTTTAATTTCATCATTTAAAGTCATAATTACTTCTCCTTTTAATAAACTATTGAATTTTGCACCAAGGCACATCTCCATATTGTGTCATTTGAACTGTAAACTCGCCTTGATAACTTTTTCCAAACTTTGTAACACTACCATACTTATCGTAGTACCACACCACACCATACACCTTAACTTGCCCGTTGTCATTTTCTATCTTGTTTATTTTGTATTTGCATGATGCTGCATCAATATTGTGGTAGTTATTCTCATAAGCTAAAAGTTGTTTGTATAATGTTGTGACTGCAAGGTCTTTAATTTCGCTTTCTGTCAACTTTTTGTAACTGTTTTTGCTACTACTGTCGGTATTGCTATCGTCGTTATTATCGCCCTTGTTAGTACTGCTTTGAGTGGTAGATGATTCGATATCGTTAGTATCTTTTTCAACACTACTATCTGTTTCATTGTCAGAAATGTTATCTTCGGTTTCATCTTCTCTGGGTGAAAGAATTTGAATAGACATAACATTGTTTTCTTTGTAATGCAAACTCAATCTATTCCCGTTAATATCATCGGCATAGTAATAATCATCGCCCTTTTGATAGTCAATATCAAAGCCTTTATCGGAACACTCTTTGATATAATCCTTAAAGTCACTTTCTGTTGTATTACCAATATTAATATAGACACTATCGGAATTATCCCAATCTATCTCGCCCATGTTTGACTTTGGGGTAGGTAACAATGCAGCTAAACCCTTTGTGGGAAATTCTATCTCCGATAAGGGCTTCGGTTCGCCTTTTGTTTTATCGCAATACCTACAAGTTTGAGGCTCGATTATTGTAGCATCAGAATAATCGTGCCATAAACAAATCACATGAGTAAACATCAAAACGGCAAACACAACGACAACACTAATCGCAGAAATAGATGCTATTAAAAACTTTTTGTTATGAAATAGATTCTTTTTAGTTGCTATGTTATTTGTTGTATGTCCGTTAGTTTCAACGATATCTTCTTCGGTGTTATCTTTATGTAATTGTTGTGTCATATCGTTTGTTGACACTGCACAACCACACTCATTACAAAATTTTGAATTGTCAGGTATTTCCGTTCCACATTGATTGCAATACACAAATACACACTCCTTTTCGATAAATTACAACTTATTATAGCACATTTTGAAGAGATTATCAATTCCTTTTGGAAAAAGTAAGAAAAAAGTAAAAAGCAAGTGGTTTTTTGCCACTTGCTTTTAGGGTTATATCTTCCATTCAACCTTAATGTCGCCGTTTTCAGACAAAAGGATTTTTTCTATCATTTCATTGGCGATTTTCTTTTTCTCGTCGTCGGGTAATTCCATAAAGACAATATCTTCATACTGTGCTAATTGCTCATAGAAAAAATCACTTTTGAACTTCAACTGATTTATGTGTGCCTGTTTCTCATTGATTTTATCCGCTACCAGTTTTAAGTCAACCATTTGCGATAGGTCAAGCAGCTTTTCAATTTCTTCTTCCATTTGCTTAATCTCGGCACGGACTTTCATCCATTCCTTTTTCCTGTTTACGATAACATTTTCAATATCGTTTATATGCTCTTGAATTGCTTGACAGACTTTGCCCTTTACTTGTTCAAAGGTGATGTTCTTAACCGAGAATGTAGCGTCACATTCGTGCATAACACTCTTTCCAAAACAAGATAGGTATTTATGGGTATGACTGTAAATTCTAATGCCATAACCGCATTTAGCACATTTTAAGAGACCTGCCAGCCATTCCATTTTTGAGGGTTTATTGCCCCTTGCCATTTGCTTGTTTTGTTTAAGTCGGTTTTGTATTTGAATATATTGACTGCTTTCAATGAAGCCCTTGACATTAGTTAAGTACACATAGCAGTTTTGGAAATTGTCAGCGGTGTATTTCTTGCCTTGCTGATTGCAGATAATGTGTGCGCTCCGTTCTCCTGTCCAATCTTCAATAGGGTTTAGCATTGTAACACCCAACGATTGAAAATAGTAATAGAGGGTGGAGTCTGCTTTTACATAAATCGGATTCCGCAATACATTCAAAATAGCGGTAGTGCGAAAATTTTTGCCCTTTCTGC
Source organism: Eubacteriales bacterium (assembly GCA_045593905.1). Lineage (GTDB taxonomy): Bacteria > Bacillota > Clostridia > Oscillospirales > QAKW01 > RGIG9041. The sequence continues at coordinate 22,329 of JAZNXL010000052.1, read as the reverse complement.
CCTTAAACCCTTGTTCTTCAAGAATACGACCAATGCGAACAAGAGATATATTGTTATCGTTAAAATACTTGTTATACATAATTTTAACTGCTTCAATCTCGTGGTCGTCGTATTGAATAATATGGGGTTCAACATTCTTGTTGACAAAGAAACCATAAGGAGCAGGACCGCCAGGCCACCGTCCGTCTCGTTCAATTCTTGAATAGTAGTTATCGGTAATACGGAGAATTATGGTATCTCGTTCAAGTTGGGCAAAAATCGCAGTCATAGCCGCCATTGCTTTGCTTGTGGGGGAGGTGGTATCAATCTCGTTTTCCTTTACCGATACAAAATCACAATGGAAGTCGTCTAATACCCCTAACAGTTGATAGAAGTCTAAAACCGAACGAGTGCAACGGTCCAACTTGTAAACGATAATCTTATATATTTTACCCGCCCTTAAATCTTGCATCATTTCTTGGAATGCAGGACGGTCGGTATTTTTACCGCTATAACCTCTGTCGCAATATTCCTTGTATGGCTCGTCGGGTTTTAATCTTGCCTTGCAATCTTTCAACTGCACGTCAATACTGATACTGTCGGTCTTGTTTACACTCTGCCGAGCATAGATGGCGACCCTTTTAACTGTTTCGGGTTTGTAATAATTTGCTCGTTCTTCCTCGTGCTTTTTCTTAATACGCTCCAATGTGTTGTTTGCCATATCTTTTCACCTCTTATTGTATTATAGCATACTTTTGCTATATTTACAATTATACACGAAGAATTCATACCAAAATACAGAAGGAAAGCAATATATGGACAGTACAGAGCTGACCTGCAAGAAATAATAAGAACACTATGCAAATACAAAGGAGTAGAAATACTAGAAGGGCATATGATGCCAGACCATGTACATCTACTATTAAGTATACCACCAAAACATAGCGTGTCAAGTTTTATGGGGTATTTAAAAGGGAAAAGCGCATTGATGATGTTTGATAAACATGCAAATTTAAAATATAAATATGGGAATCGACATTTCTGGGCAGAAGGCTATTACGTTAGTACAGTTGGTTTAAATGAAGCAACAATACGAAAGTATATAGAAGACCAAGAGAAACATGATATAGCACTAGATAAGTTGAGTGTAAAAGAATATGCAGACCCTTTTAAGGGTAGCAAGTAATACAAGCGCCCTTTAAGGGGCGGCAAAAGAGGCAAAGGCAATAGGCTTGAACAAATGTGAAAGCCAGCGTCTTTAGGCGCTGGCCGGTAACAGAGGCTTTTAGCCTCAGAGCAAACCACCCGTTTGACGGGTGGTTATGATTTTTTGCGAATATGCGATTTTGAAAATTGTAGACAGGTATTAGGGTGTCCCTAACGAGTACTGTTTTGCGACTACAGGAGTACAAACGGTCTGCTCGCTAAGATGATGCAATCATTTGGCGAGCGAGCGTTTTACGGAAGTGTATCCATAAACAGTCTGCTCGCTAAGATGATACAGATGTTTTCTCTTGAACATAAAAACAAGCACAGCGGACAGAGTTTTAATTCTATCTGCTATGCTTTTGTAATTGATTTTATTCCTTTAACAAGTTCTCGAACGGTGTTTCGGTTGAAATGAAAGCATCATAAGCGAAATTGGCGCCGAGACGAAAACCCATAATAAAACTGTCAAGATTTGATTCGCCGTTGACGACACTCCACGCATTTGCGAAGTCTAAAAACCACTTCTTCGGCTCGTCAGTCAGAGCGTTCGTCAGCCGTTCTTCCGTCTTTGTAAGGACTGCCATTTCCTTTTGTACTGTTTTATTTTGCTTCGTACTACGTGCTTGCGGATCGATATTTCCGTAATAAAATTCTTCTATAAACCGTGCCATAGTCAGCACCTCCTTATGCCTAAAGTTTAGCAAAAGGAAAAACAAACTGCGACTATACGAATTTTAAAATCGCAGATTGAAAATGCCTACCGCATTTCTTCGATAGGCATTTTATATCTATCTTATAGAATTTTACTGATTATATCGACGAATTGCTTCCAACCTATAATAATTGTTATAACCGAACCCACAAAGCCGACTAATGTTACAAAGATGCTTATTACTTTAACAATCCAATTACTTTTTAATCTCATCGAGGTTGCACCACTAATGATACCAAACCATTTAAGTAATAAAATAGGCAAAGATATAATCGTTCTAACACCTTCAGCAAAACATGAAAAAGGATTTTTTGCTTCTTTTCGTGTTGCATCTATTTGTGAGGTTAGCGTCCCTATATGTCGCACAAACATATCATCACAATCTGTGATCGATTTGTTTAACCGCATAGCCATAATACTGTTTTGTTTTTCACTTATTGCTGTTCGGAGTTCAGGCAGGAAATTCACTAAGGCTTGATAGTTCCTAGTGGAAACACCTTTTAAATTATCTTGAACATAAGCATATATACCATCTGCACCAAGTTCAGATTGCATATCCTTTACTTCTGCTGTCAATTCATAATAAATTGCTTGATCGAAATGATTGTTAGAAAAAATATCATTACATAATTCGATAAATTTATCTCTATATTCTTTGGTGAAACTTAATCGTTTATCAAGATCATAAATCTCAACAAATTTAATTATGAAACCTAAAATCGCCAAACCAATTAGAATTAGAATAGGTATTATTCTGTCCATTGTTTTCTCCTAAACATTTTTTATAATTATACCACATTTCAACAAATTTCTCAATAGAAAAGGACAGATATCAATCATCCCACTTTCTGCCCGGAACGGCTTCCATACCGAACATTGCAAGGGCTTGGTTGACTTTATCCATACGGAGCGTTTCTTTGCCTTGTTCTAAATCTCGGATGAAACGCAAGCCGAGTCCTGAACGTTCTGCAAACTCCTCTTGGGTGAGTCTTGCGGCGTTTCTTTGCATTTTAATAAATAAAGCTATTCGATTCATGAATTTTGTTATACCCGATCGGGTATAGTTTTTGAAAACTACACTCAAAGCTATCCCAATTTTACGGTATTTTTGCACCTCTCTTTCTATATCTGTTTATGGCTGCATTTTAGCAGAAAATTTGAGACATAACAAATGTGCGAACATACAAAAAGCCCACTACCGAATTTCTTCGATAGTGGGCTAAATGCTTGATATTACTAGCTAAATCCACACTTCAACGGTTATATCATCAAAGAAGTGGAGTCGCTGGTTCGGGCGAAATGCTTTGATAAAATCTTCGGCATTTTCCCGATTGAGTTGGAACTGAAATGCTCGGATTTTTCCGATTACTTCATTTCCTTTATAGCGGCCTGTGCAGCAGCAAGGCGAGCAATCGGAACACGGAAAGGTGAGCATGAAACATAATCAAGACCGATTGTGTGACAGAACTCAACTGATACGGGGTCGCCGCCGTGCTCACCGCAGATACCGCAGTGGAGGTTTTTGTTAACAGGCTTACCGAGTTTAAGAGCCATTTCCATAAGCTTACCAACACCTGTTTGGTCGAGCTTAGCAAAGGGGTCATTCTCGTAAATCTTCTTGTCGTAGTATGCTTCGAGGAACTTACCAGCATCATCACGGCTGAAGCCGAATGTCATCTGTGTAAGGTCGTTTGTACCAAAGCAGAAGAAGTCAGCTTGTGTAGCAACTTCATCAGCAGTAAGACAAGCTCTGGGGATTTCCATCATTGTACCAACTTCGTATTTGAGGTTAGCGCCTGCAGCTGCGATTTCAGCATCAGCAGTAGCAACAACAACGTCTTTAACGTATTTGAGCTCTTTAACGTCGCCGGTAAGAGGAATCATAATTTCAGGAACAATGTTCCAATCAGCGTGAGCTTTTTGAACATTGATAGCAGCACGGATAACTGCAGTTGTTTGCATTTTAGCAATTTCAGGATATGTTACTGCAAGACGGCAGCCACGGTGACCCATCATCGGGTTGAACTCGTGGAGTGAAGAAATAAGAGCCTTGATGTCAGCAACAGTTTTGCCCTGAGCTTTTGCAAGAGCTTCGATGTCAGCTTCTTCAGTGGGAACGAACTCATGGAGAGGCGGGTCAAGGAAACGGATGCAAACGGGGCAGCCTTCGAGTGCTTCGTAAAGCTTTTCAAAGTCGCCTTGCTGATAGGGGAGAATCTTTGCAAGAGCAGCTTCTCTCTCTTCAACAGTGTCAGCACAAATCATTTCACGGAATGCAGCAATTCTGTCAGCTTCAAAGAACATATGCTCTGTACGGCAAAGACCGATACCTTCAGCACCGAGCTCACGAGCTTTTTTAGCATCAGTAGGTGTATCAGCGTTTGTTCTTACTTTAAGTGTTCTGTATTTGTCAGCCCAAGCCATGATTCTGCCGAATTCGCCAGCGATTTCAGCATCAACAGTGGGGATAATACCGTCGTAGATATTACCTGTTGAACCGTCGATTGAGATAAAGTCGCCCTCGTGGTATGTTTTACCAGCGAGCTCGAACTTTTTGTTTTCTTCGTCCATTTTGATTTCGCCACAGCCTGATACGCAGCAAGTACCCATACCACGAGCAACAACGGCAGCGTGTGATGTCATACCGCCACGAACTGTAAGGATACCTTGTGAAGCTTTCATACCTGTGATGTCTTCAGGTGAAGTTTCAAGACGAACAAGAACAACTTTTTCGCCTCTGTTGTTCCATTCAACAGCATCTTCAGCTGTGAATACAACTTTACCGCAAGCAGCACCAGGAGAAGCACCAAGACCTTTACCAGCGGGTGTAGCAGCTTTTAAAGCTTTAACGTCGAACTGGGGATGTAAGAGAGTGTCAAGGTTACGGGGGTCAATCATTGCAACAGCTTTCTTTTCATCAATCATGCCTTCGTCAACGAGGTCACAAGCGATTTTAAGAGCAGCTTTAGCAGTTCTCTTACCGTTTCTTGTTTGGAGCATGTAAAGTTTACCAGCTTCTACTGTAAACTCCATATCCTGCATATCTCTGTAGTGGTCTTCAAGAGTTGCACAAACTTTTTCAAATTCAGCAAATGCTTCGGGGAATTTTTCAGCCATTTGAGCAATCGGCATAGGAGTACGAACGCCGGCAACAACGTCTTCACCCTGAGCGTTTACAAGGAACTCGCCCATAAGGCCTTTGTCACCAGTAGCAGGGTCACGGGTAAATGCAACACCTGTACCGCAATCGTCGCCCATGTTACCAAATGCCATCATGTGTACGTTAACAGCGGTACCCCATGAATAAGGAATATCGTTGTCACGACGGTAAACGTTAGCACGGGGGTTGTCCCATGAACGGAATACAGCTTCAACAGCGCCCATAAGTTGTTCTTTGGGGTCTGAAGGGAAGTCTTTACCGATTTTTGACTTGTACTCAGCTTTAAACTGACCAGCAAGTTCTTTAAGGTCTTCAGCAGTAAGCTCTACGTCGAGAGATACGCCTTTTTCTTCCTTCATTTTATCAATAAGTTCTTCGAAGTATTTTTTACCAACTTCCATAACTACGTCAGAATACATTTGGATAAATCTTCTGTAGCAGTCGTAAGCCCAACGAGCGTTGCCTGACTTTTCAGCCATAACTTCAACAACTTCTTCGTTAAGACCAAGGTTTAAGATGGTATCCATCATACCGGGCATTGATGCGCGAGCACCTGAACGAACCGAAACGAGAAGGGGATTCTCTTTGTCGCCAAACTTTTTGCCGGTGATTTCTTCCATTTTGTCGATGTGTTCCATGATTTGAGCCTGGATATCATCGTTGATTTTTCTTCCGTCCTCGTAGTGCTGTGTACAAGCTTCGGTTGTAACAGTAAAGCCTTGGGGAACAGGAAGGCCAAGTTTTGTCATTTCTGCAAGGTTAGCGCCTTTACCGCCGAGAAGATTTCTCATTGTAGCGTCGCCTTCTTTGAACAGATAAACAAATTTTGTTGACATGTTTATTTACCTCCAAAAATAATATACATATTAAAACAATTTATGCTACCATTCATTATAACATAAATTTGGAAATTGGCAACTGTTTTTTTCATTTATTTAATTATTTATCATTTGTACACAAAAAGTTGAATAACAATTTAGATTTGACAGGCATTTTTCGACAAAATTGAATAAAAGTAAAAATATACTTGCAATAGCGTTAAAGAATTGTTAAAATAAATATAATTGTAAAAACGGAGGAATTTTAAGATGATTACACACGGTAAAAATATCAAAATTTTTGCTGGCAACGCTTCGCAAAGAGTAGCAAGCGAAATGGCAGCAAAACTTGGCTTAAAGCTCGGCGACAGCGTTGTTAAAACATTTTCCGACGGTGAAATTTCTGTTTCTATTAACGAGTCAGTAAGAGGCTCTGACGTTTTCTTGGTTCAGTCAACCGGACAGCCTGTTAACGATAACCTTATGGAAATGCTTATTATGATTGATGCTTTCAAACGCGCATCGGCAGGTAGAATTACTGCAGTTATCCCCTATTTTGGCTATGCTCGTCAAGACAGAAAAGCAAAATCAAGAGACCCGATTTCAGCAAAGCTCGTTGCTGACCTTATTACAAAAGCGGGCGCTGACCGTGTTCTTACTATGGACCTTCACGCAGCTCAGATTCAAGGCTTTTTTGATATTCCCGTTGACCATCTTTTAGGCGTGCCGATTTTGGCACCATATTTCCAAGGAATGATTAACAACGGTCAAGAAATCACCGTTGTATCACCCGACCTTGGTTCAGTTACACGTGCACGTAACTTTGCTTCAAAAATCAACGCGCCCCTTGCTATTGTTGACAAACGCCGTCAAAAAGCAAACGAGTGCGAGGTTATGAACATTATTGGTAACGTTGAAGGCAGACGCGTAGTTTTGGTTGACGATATGATTGATACCGCAGGTACCCTTTGCAACGCTGCAAGAGCGCTTGTTGAGGTTGGCGGCGCAACCGAAGTTTACGCTTGTGCAACACACGGTGTTCTTTCTGGCCCTGCTCTTGAAAGAATTGAAGCAAGCCCCATCAAAAAACTTGTTCTTCTTGATACACTCGAAATCGAAGCAGACAAAAAGCTTGATAAAATCATATATCTTCCCGTTGCTCCCATCTTTGCTCAGGCAATCGAAAAAGTTTACGAAGACGAACCTATCTCTGTTCTTTACAACTAAATCTAACCAAAAAACGCCCGATTTTTTCGGGCGTTTTTATTTTTAAAAATTTATTTTAAAAATTTTAAAAAAAGGGTTGTAAAAACATTTTATTGTGCTAAAATGCGGGTGAGGGGAACGCACAACTACAGGAGGGCATACGTATGAAAAAGTATGAATTTGTGTTGTCAAACTTCAAAGGCTACAAAGCACGGTATGTTTTTTCGCTTATTATGACTTTGGTTTACTCAGTTATGATATTGTTGCCAACAATAATAATAGGTGAAATAGTTGATAATGTAATTTCTAATCAAAAAAATTTACCGTACGACGAGCGTATTTCACTTTTGTGGAAATATGTTGCGGTGTTTGTGGTTGTTACTGTTGCTTTTACCTGCCTTTTTATGCTGATTCGTCAAATTCAACATAGGGCGGCGCAGCACGTTGCGGTGGGTATCCGTTCAAAGCTGTATGCAAAACTCCAAACACTTGATTTTTCGTTTTATACCCACAACCCGAGCGGCGAAATAATATCACAGCTCACAACCGACGTAAACGTTATTTACGATTTTATTTCTACTCACCTCTATGTGTTTATACGCGACTGCGCAACACTTGTTTTCAGCTTTACAATTTTGATAAAAAACAGTGTGATTGTTGCGGGGCTTTTATTTGCGTTTGTTCCTGTTCTTGCAGTGTTTACTGTGATTTTACATAAAGCGACTCGTTTTTTACACCGTCGTCTTCGTGATAAGTTTTCTGATATGAACAGTTATGTTAACGAAAACCTTGGTGCTTACCGTGTTGTCAAGGCTTTTGCAAGAGAAGACTATGAAATCTCACGCCTAACCAAAGAAAGTGAAGAATATCGCGATATGGCGGTGGGCAATACCAAAACCCGTCTTAATTATGCAACACCTATTCATATAACGGCAGAGCTTATGCGTATTGTTACGCTTTGCGCCTGCGGTATAATAATACTTCTTGTTCCCGATACAAGTATGACAATAGGCGGTCTTTATATTGCCACCACCTACGTTTATACTGTTGTTGCCAGAGTTCGCGAACTGTCAACAATAATCTCACATTTTCAGCACTTTAATGTGTCGGTCAACAAGGTTACAACCCTTTATAATACAACACCTGATATTGACAGTATCGAGAATATTCACAGTAAGGACAGTAAAATACATAAAATCGAGTTTCGCGACGTCACCCTTATTCTCGACGGTACTATGATATTAGACCACGTAAGCTTTACTATAACCGAGGGCGAAACTGTTGCAATTATGGGTCCCACCGGTGCGGGTAAGACCATTTTAATTTCAATGCTTTTACGCCTTTATGACCCCTCTTGCGGTCAAATACTTATTAATAACGTTGATATAAAGCGTATGGACCTTAACACGCTACGAAAAATGATAGCACTCAGTACGCAAGATGTGTTTTTATTCTCTGATACCATTGATGGTAATATCGCGTATTCAAACCCTGATTTGCCTATTGAAGAGGTAAAGCACTTTGCTGAATGCGCACAGGCGGCAGACTTTATTGAAAAGCTGTCAGAGGGCTACGATACCGTTATAGGTGAGCGCGGTGTAGGTCTTTCGGGCGGCCAGCGTCAGCGTATTGCGCTTGCGCGTGCTGTCGCTAAAAAATCTTCGCTCATTATACTTGATGACACCACCTCGGCAGTCGATATGGAAACCGAATCGCTTATTCTTTCGGAACTTGCAAAAATTAAAAATAAAATAAAAATTATTGTTGCACAACGAATTACCTCGGTTGTTGATGCCGATAAAATTCTTGTTATAGAAAACGGCAAAATCACAGAACAGGGTACTCACGAGCAGCTTGTTGCAAACGGCGGATACTATACAACCATCTATAACATAAGTCAACAGGGTAGTGCGGAGGTGGCAAACAATGGCTAGAAACAAATTCGATATTGATGAAGAACTTGAAACTCCATTTAATATTAACAATTTTAAACGTTGCGGAAAGTATGTAAAAGGTAGCGCAAAACAGCTTGTATTCGGCGCAATATTAAGCTTTCTTGCCGCTCTTTTTGCCCTTTGCGGTCCGTATTTTGTTAAAACGGTTATTGATATTATCACCAAAGAACAAGCCGCGGGTACAAAAAATATAAAAGGTATACTGATTGTTGGCGTTTTATATCTTTGTTGTATTTTGCTTTCAGAGGTGTGCTCGTATCTGAGAACGCTTATTGTGGCAAAGGCGGGTCAGCAAATAATCCATGAAATACGCGTTGATATTTTTTCGCATATTCAAAAGCTTTCGTTCAACTACTTTGACAGTCGTCCGCGTGGCAAAATACTTGTGCGTGTTGTTCATTATGTAAATAATGTTGCCGACTTTTTATCAAACGGACTCATAAACGTTGTTGTTCAGTTTTTAACAATATTTATGATAGTATTCTTTATGCTGTCACTTGACGGATACCTCACTTTGTTCGTACTTGCAGGCGTACCTGTGTTTTTGGTGTATATGCTGCTTATTAAAAATAAGCAACGCAGAGCGCATACCGAACACTCGGCAAAAAACTCTAATTGTACCGCTTATGTAAGTGAGTCTATAAACGGTATGCAAATTACGCAGGCGTTTAACCGTGAAAAAGTAAATCAAGGCATTTATGACAAACTTTTGGGCGAAATGCGAAAAGCGCATATGCGCGCTGTTTCAATAAACTTAAGCGTGCCGTTTGTTATTGAAAACCTTGCCGCATTTGTACGTGCGCTGTTATATGTTGGCGCAATTGTTTTACTTGCCGACAGACATTACGAGGCGAGCGTTGTGATTGCTATGGCTTCGTACGCAGGCAGATTTTGGGGCCCTATTCAGAGCATAGGCGATATTTATAACCAGCTTGTAAATACAGGCTCGTACCTTGAGCGTATTTTTGATACCATTGACGAAAAAATAGAAATTGATGATGTTGAAAACGCATATGCTTTGCCAAAAATAAAAGGTGAGGTTGAGTACAAAAACGTTACTTTTGCATACGAAAAAGGCAAAAATATACTCGAAAACGTAAGCTTTAAAGCCGCGGCAGGTCAAAGTATCGCGCTTGTAGGTCCTACGGGAGCGGGCAAGAGCACCGTTGTAAACCTACTTTGTCGGTTTTATGATATTCAAGAGGGTGAAATACTTATTGATGGACACAATGTTCACGATGTAACGCTGCGTTCACTTCGTTCAAGTATGGGAATAATGCTTCAGGATAGCTTTATCTTTTCGGGTACTATTAAAGATAACATCCGCTACGGCAAGCTTGATGCCACCGACGACGAAATTATAGCGGCGGCAAAAACAGTTTGTGCACACGATTTTATTGTTAATCTCGAAAACGGATACGACACTGTGGTTAACGAAAAAGGCTCAATGCTGTCACAAGGTCAGCGTCAGCTTATTTGCTTTGCACGTACCGTTCTTTCTGACCCTGCAATTTTAATTTTAGACGAGGCTACTTCGTCGATAGATACCGAAACGGAACAGCTTGTTCAACAAGGTATTGAACGTATGATGAAAGGCAGAACTTCATTTATTATTGCTCACAGACTTTCAACAATAATTAACTGCGACACAATAATGTATATTGATAACAAAGGTATTGCTGAATCGGGCTCGCATAATGAACTTATACAAAAAGGCGGACATTATCACGATTTATATACCTCTCAGCTTATAGAAAATAACTAAAAAAAACGCATCTCAGTAAAATGAGATGCGTTTTAATTTATAAAACGTACACAAAAAAACGGTAATATTTTTATTTATTCTACCAAAATTTAAAAATATATTATTTTGAAGGCTTTGTTGTTGACTTATAATTAATTATATTATATAATATATCTACAATTATGCTCAAGAGGTGTAGCTATGACAAAAAGAATTTTATCAATAGTCCTCACGATATTTATGACAGTATCGCTACTGGCGGTCTTTGCTGTTCCTGCATCGGCTGCTGCAGTTGCGTTTACTGTGAACCCTATCGTCCTTGTAGGCGGTGGCGGCGAATATAATATCATATGGGGAACTAACGTTAACAGTATTGGTTATGTAAAATACACTGTTGACGGAAAAACATACACAGTATACGACGAGGAGAACGGCGTTGTTCGTAGCGACGACTTTTTACATACGGCACGCGTTCCGCAAGAACATCTTGATAAAGCCGGCTCGTACAGCGTTGTATCAAAAGAGGTTGTGAGCCGTACAGGTTTCGACATTGTAACCGGTTCATCGGTTGAAACCTCACGCAGCTTTAAAGGCTATTCAGGTCAAAAAGATATTACCTTTGCAATAATGTCAGATACTCACTTTAAGCCTGTTGATGCAAGTAAAAAAGCACAAATGCTTTCATTCCTTACAACGCTTATGTCAACAACTCATGCAAACGCAGACGTTATTCTCTTAAACGGTGATATTTGTGACGAGTTACAGGCTGAACAAGACTATTACGGACTTTTCGAGTTTATGGAAGTTGCAGGCGGTAACGGTACAAAGCCTATTGCTTACACAATCGGTAACCACGAAAAGCGCGGTTTCTATTCAAAAGAGGTCGAAAAATATCTTGTTTTTGACACAGGTGAGTTTTACACACGCTTTGACTACGGTCCCGCATCGCTTATCTTGTTAGACGGCGGCGAAGATAAAGAAGACTCTCACGCTGCGTACGGCGAGATGGTTGACTTTGACCATTACTTTGAACAAGAGCTTACATGGCTTGAGTCAATTGAAGGTTATAGAGACGATGCTGACTACAAATTTGCAGTAAGCCATTCTCCCTACTTTACTTGTAGAGCACATATGCGTGAAGACTACTACACTGCTATGGATAACTTTGGCACTGATCTTCTTGTAGGCGGTCACGTTCACTCACTTGGCTGGCATTTAAAATACGGCAAAGGCTCGGCCGAAGTTCCCTGTCCTGTTCTTCTTGATGGCGCTCCTGAAAACAACGTAAGATTTTCTTCTTCGCAAATTACCTGTTCAAACGGTGCTTACACTATTAGACTTTATGATACAAGCGGTTCGTTAAAAGAAGAATTTCAATACGGCGAGGCAAACAACTCTGCAGCCCAACCTCAAACCGAAATTCAAACTCAAGCTACACAACAAAATATACAGCAATCAACCCAAACAACAACCCAAACAACAGTGAAAAACGATGTAACTGTTGCTGTTCCTACAAAAGCAGGTGCTTCAACAAGCACAATCAAAGCAGCTGCAGGTACAACTGCTCTTATTACAAAGCCGGTTGTATTTGACTGCGGTTACTACTATTCGGTAGTATGGCAAACAACTCTTGGTACAAAGGCCGCAGGCTATGTTGAGGTAAGCGGTAGCTCAAAGCTCTGGCATGCTTCACACGGCGGTAAACTCCGTACCGAAACAACTCACTCTGTAAGAATTCCAAAAGAAACTCTTGCAGGTAAAACCTATACAATTAAAAGCCGTATTGTAGGTAACTACAACGCTTACGGTTTCTATAACGGCGGTAATGTTGACTACGGTCCTTACGCTACAGGTACTGCAGTTAAAATGGCATCTCTTCCCGGCAATAAATCATCAAAACTTACCGTTTTGGCTGTTGCTAACAAAACAGGCGGTAAAGCCGCAGCTGAAGAACTTTTAGCAAAATACAAATCAGCACCCGACCTTTTAGTAATGCTTGGTGATATGGCACCGGCTCTTAATACCGAGGCTGACTTTGGAAAATACATACTCGAGTATGCAGCAGAAGTTACAGGCGGTAAATATCCTGTAGTGTTCTGTCGTGGTGAAGGCGAATCAAAAGGTGAGTTTGCCGCAAACGTTTCAAGATTTATTCGCGTGTTCACAGGCGACGGCGTTATGACAAACCTTTATAATGACTATGCTTACGAGGGTAACTTCTCGTTTATTGCCCTTGATACCGCAACACAAAAAGCCGATAGCGACGCAGCTTATAAAGGCTATGCGGCATTTGATAATTTAAGACAAAAACAAGCTACATGGCTTGAAGAACAGGTTCCTAACTCACTTAAGAGTAACTACAACCTTGTTTTTGCAAACGCAACCAACATTTCAAACTGTGCAGGCGTTGACTTTACTACAAACTTTAAAAACCTTGGCACACACCTTGTTGTATCGGCAGGCAGCGGTTCGGCTCAGCTTGCTGATGGTGGTAGTGCATACTCACAGGCAACTGTAGGTGATGCACTCGGCCTTTCAATTACTTGTGCTAAAGAAAAAATCAAGGTTGAGTCAATTGGTGATTCGCTTACAACAATCGGCGAGGTTGATGTTAAATCAATTACCTATAACCCCAGCGATATTCATAAACCTAGCATTGATGATGACGTTTCAGGGGATGATAATAAGAACGACAAGCCTTCTGACAAACCTACTACTAATGACCAACCTTCAGGTGAGGGTGAAACATCAGGCGAAGGTACCTACGTTCCCGGCGAGGGCAACGGTATTAACGGTTCAATCTACATTGAAGAAGTTGAAGACGGTTGGTATCTTGATTACTTAACATTCGATGTTGAAATTACTGATGACGACATCACATTTGAGGCTGATGTAAACGAGGGCGAATTCATTTATGTTGTGGCTCGTTACTGCGGCGTTAATGATGGTCTTTACGACGGCGAAACAAATAGCGAAAGAGCATCGGCTTGGGCGCAGGAAATTGGCATTATCAGCAGCTCTATGAGCGGCGAGGGTACAGTTTCGGCATCAAGCGCAACATCAGTTGTAAAAGCAATTTTTGCATAATATAAACCCGAGTGAAATCACTCGGGTTTTACTTTTATAAATTAAAAGCCACAGCCTTAAGGGGCGTACTCTAAAATATAGTAAAAAAGCTGTATAGAAATTTTCTACACAGCTTTTATTTTGTCTTATACACTTACAAGCAGGGCGTTTGTACGCCAAATGTCAGTTGTTAGGATAACCTAAAACCCTTAACTGCGCTCATGACTAATTGTGGTCTATAGCGCAGTACATAAAAGAACAAAGTATTCTTTACGAGCGCATCGGCTCAACATTTGAAAACAGGTTTCCACCCTTTTTAATTGTGAATGTAGTTGAGGTTTCTACGCTTGGCATAATATTGCCACCAACAATTTCACCCTCATTATCTGGCGGTGTCATACCATTTGGCATTTCGGGTCTTTCAACTTGTGGGGGTTCTTCACTTGGTTTTTCGGGTCTTTCCGTGCCCTCTGGCATTTCGGGAGGGGTGCCTTGTTCGCCATTCGGCATTTCGGGTCTTTGTCCTTGTGGCATTCCGCCTCCAATGTTTTGGGCTTTACTTCCGGATAATTGGGTTGTTCCTTGCCAGAATGTATAGTCTTCAGGGGTGATTTCACTTGCTGCAACAATTAAGTAAGTAAAAGCATTTATAGGAGTATACTCGTCAACAACTTTGTCAGCACAATTTTTAAGGGTGTAAGTTTCGCCACCCTTTTGACGACTTGCAAAACTGAATACAGCATAAGTTTGATTGCCGCCGGCAATGTGGTCTAACATATTTCCCGAAGCAATTACTTTACCACCGTTAATATAAATGCCCTTATCAGAATCGATGCCTGCATCACCGCTTGAAGAACACGCCTGTGCGGTAATAGTTCCGCCATTGATTACAAGCCAACCGTTCGAATCAATTCCGTCACCTTCGCCTGTGCTACCGTCACAAACAATGTTAAGTGTGCCACCATTCATTGTGGTAACCGAAACATTGTCCTCGTTGGTGTTAATTCCATCGTTGCCTGATGTAATATTAACAATTCCACCATTTATTGTAAGGTGAAGTTCACTATCGAGACCTTCATTCACGGCTTTGATGTTTAATATACCTGTTCCTTTATCTCCGCCGTTTATGTTCATTGTGTTTTTTGAGTAGAAAGCACCATCATACTTATGAAGTTTCTTGCTGTCCACAACCTCTTTGCCGTCTTCACTCAATTCATAAGATTTGTAAATTTTCGCCACATAAGAACCGTTGATATTGTTTTCGGTTCCGTCGGCAATAATAACATTTGCACCTGCATTTTTAGTGTCAACATCTTTTGTTGCTGTTTCTTCATCACTTTTTGAACATTCATATACATTATAAAAAATAATAGCAGGTGCAACCTTACAAGTAATATCAACATCATTGAGAATTAGTGTTACCACTGAATTGGGGTCTGTTTTTGAATCTTCACCAAGGTCGATTGCTATTTGCCCCAATGAGAGTGTTCCACTCAAGACGTATCTGCCGGGTTTTGTAATGTGAACAACAGTGTGTGCATCTGCTTCACTTTGCTCGTGTTCGTCTTGTTTCTCTCCTTCACCGTAAGTAAAGCCTTGTTCTGCAAGATAAAACACAATGTCATTGGCAGAATAAACCGCCTGTGTCGTATCGCTTGTAATCTCTTGTCCGTCAACTGTAATTTTGTTATCGGTCAGGTTGATTTGAGTTCCTTCGATTTTTTGTTCGTTAGAACGGCAACCCGAAAGCAAAAGGGTTAGCACCACAAAACACGCTAATATTTTTTTCATATTGCACCTCTATAAACATTTTGCATTATTTATACAATAACATATTTATGTAAAAAAATAATGAACAGATTGTAAAAAAATCGTCCTGTCGAACACTCGACAGAACGATTTTTCGTTTTATAAACCTAATTACTTTTTTTATTAATCAAATACAGGAATAACAAACTCGATTGTGTTGTTTATTGTACCGCCGTTTAAATGCGCTTTATATTGATTTTGTGCGTCTTTTTTAGGTGCGTTAATATCAGTCATATACTGATGCCATTCAAGACCCGGAATAAAGCAGAACTTGATAAAATACGGTGTATACTGTTGTATACCAACATAGTCTTGCTTAATCCAGGCTGCGCCCTCGATAAGAGCTTTACGTTTGCTGTTCCAATTATATTTTTTAGCGGTTTCAGCACCGCCAATTAATGGGTTGCTGTCTTTAGCGCCTATTCCGAATAAGTTGTAGTATCCTGCATAACCGGGTACCGCGCCTGTTGCGAGCTTGCTTGTACCGTAGCCTGATTCAAGAGCAGCACGCGCCGCTATAAAGTAAGGCGACATACCTGTCGACGTTGCCGCATCCATTATGTATGAAGCATAGGCATCGTCGTTCCAGATTGATTTAACACCTTCTATTGAATAAGCACCCTCGGTATAAGTTTGCTTTTCAAACATAAATATGTTTTGCTCGTCTAAAAAGTTAAGCGGGTTAACAGAGTATGCAACCTGTTCTCTTGTTGCAAGCACACCTGTGTTATCAACTATTGACGATGAGCCAACCTGTGAGCTTACATAGTTTTCGAACGACCAACCGGTTTTAACAAAAGTAAATTTCCAGTTGGGGTGCTTTGCTTGTAATTCGTTTATCTTTTCGGCATAAGCGTTTGGCATTTGTGTTTGCTGATAATCGCTGAATATATACGAGTCAGAGATAGGAATGATTTTACCTTGCTTGTCGCCCTCGCACGGCTGAACATATACTCTGCCGTCGTCGGTTTTTCCAAGTACAAGCACTTTGGTGTTTTTGGCAATACCTTCGGTTTTGGTATTGGTTCTTGCTGTTGATATATTATATGATTTATCAGAAATAACAATAGTGATTGTTCTTGTTACATCAGCTATTTTAACAGTGAGCTCAACGGTGTTTCTGCCTATTGAAAGCGGAAGGTTTTCGCCAAGCTTTGCGGTCTTTTTAACACCGCATTGCTGGGTTACGGTTATTGATGCCGATGCTTCTTTAGGTGAATACATTACATCGGTAATCTTTTTATCTTCGATAGAGTTTACTGTTGCTGTGTAATAGTCGATGTTTTCGGTGAATTTAGGACTTAACTGAAAGCCGTACGTTTCAATGTCGAGTATCATAACATCGGTGTACTCAAGCACAAACGCGTACTCGGTACCAATGCTTTCGCCTTCGTATGAATAAACTGCCATTGCGTAGGCATTTGCAAGACCGTACATTGAAATGCTTTGACCCTGCGATGCTACATACTGACCAATGGGGTTTCTTTCCTTATCATATATAACAATATTAATGTTGCCTGTAGCTTTTGTTACGCGCACAACTGATTTATTTATTGCACCTGTAACTTTTGGCGGTAATACAAAAAAGTCTTCATCACCGTAATAATCAAACTTAGCGCTCATTTCGGTATCGGCATTTGCGTATACCATTTGCCACATCCATTCGTTATTATCAGAAGAAAGCGAAATACTAAAAGGCGATAGCGCGTTTTGGTAAGAGCC
This sequence comes from Eubacteriales bacterium, assembly GCA_045593905.1. GTDB lineage: Bacteria > Bacillota > Clostridia > Oscillospirales > QAKW01 > RGIG9041. The sequence continues at coordinate 4,949 of JAZNXL010000052.1, read as the reverse complement.
TACAAGACATAAATAATATCTGGCGGGGCCTATGCCTTTGTATCTGATTTCAAAATCAGACTGTGAGTTGTTCCAGCCGCGCTTTATTTCGTTCATCGAACTGTCGTAAAGCTTGTATTCAACCTTGCCGGTTGCGCCTGCAATATTAACGCTTAAAAACTCGTTACCTGTTTCAAACTCGAAAAACATTTCTTCAAGCTGCTCGGTAAACGCCGCGTAATACCTGTTGCCTTTAACAATTCGGTGTGGCGTTGCATCACTATGACCAAGTACGCCTGTTGCAAGTGTTATATCAAAGGTGTCTTCAACTGCAACCTGTGCACCGCCTTTAAGAGTGTAGTTGTTTTTACTAACACTCATAACCTCTTTGACTTCGCCGTTGTGAAGCACTACGTTGCGAGAGCCTGTATACATGGTCGATGTTGAGGGGAGCACCGTAATATTATTTTTAGTAAAATCACTCGTTACAAGGTTTTGTTGAATAATAACACTGTTTGGTCTTTCAGGACGTTTTTGTTTTCTGTATGTAGAAAGCTGGTCTTTTTTATAAAAAAATCCCATCTGTGAGTTTGTAACGTAGGTCAGCTCGTCAAAAGCGTCGATATTGCCCACAGGGTCATAAACAAAAGTTTCTTTTTCAGGGAGCGCTATTATAACGAGTACTGCGACAATAAGACAGGGGATAGCAATTAAAAGTGTTTTAAACAGTTTAATTAAAATCGCCTCCGTTTCTAGTAATACTATTTAATTCTACATTATTTTTATATATAAATCAACTGTAAATTTTTGAATAATTGGTTGTAAAATATATGATATAGGTGTATAATTAATTTTATTAAAACGAGAGGATATAGAATATGAAGAGAATAATTTCAGCGATTTTGATTTTTGTACTTTGCTTTACACTGCTTTGCGGCTGTAAAAAAGAAACAAAACGCCCGTTTGATTACAATATCGAAAAATATATCACACTTGGCGATTATGTTGGTATTACCTATACTTACGAGGTTGCCGATGTTACCGATGCACAGATTACAAGTTATGTAAATTCTGCGCTTTCAGAAAAAGGCTACGAATCGGTAGAAACAGTAACTCGCGCTGTTCAAAACGGTGATACTGTTAATATCGACTTTAAAGGCACCAAAGACGGTGTTGCTTTTGAGGGCGGCACAAGCCAGGGCTATGACCTTGTAATTGGCTCGAACTCGTTTATTGACGGTTTCGAATCAGGTCTTGTTGGCGCAAAAACAGGCGAAACACGCACACTTGATTTAAAATTCCCCGAAAACTACGGTAACGAAGAACTCAACGGTCAAAAAGTTCAGTTCGAGGTAAAAATCAACTCTGTAAAAACTACCGTTTATCCCGAACTTACAAACGAAATTGTTGCCGAAATTTCAGATAAATCGACAGTAGACGAGTATATGGCGTATGTTAACGAGCAGGCAAAGGCTCAAAACGAGCAGACTGCCATTGACCAGATGGAAAGCCAGATTTGGACCAAGATTGTAAACAACGCAAAAGTAAAGTCACTGCCCGAAAAAGAAATTAAAACCTATAAAGAGCTTATTCTTGACACCTATGAGCAAGAAGCACAGTCACAGTACCAAGTAAGCTACGAAGAACTATTAAAAGCTTATGGCAAAACTCTTGACGATATTGATGCTGAACTTACAAAGCAAGCTGAACAAACCGTAAAAGAGTATATGATAATTGTGGCTATTGCTCGCGACCAGGATATTGATATTACCGATGAGGAATACGAGAAAGAACTTGCAAATTATGCTACTGCAAACGGTTATTCTTCGGCTAAAGAATTTGCCGATGCAATCGACGAAAGCCAGTTCTATTTAACTCTCATTATAAATAAGGTAATGGATTTTGTTGTAGAAAACGCAGTTAACGAAAGTGAGAAATAATGAAACACGTAGTAATGCTTTGTGACGGTATGGCTGACTACGCCGTACCTCAACTTAACTCAAAAACACCGCTCGAGGTTGCAAATATACCAAATATGACATACCTTGCAAATAATGGCGCGGTAGGTCTTGCAAAAACAGTACCCGATGGTATGGCGCCCGGCTCTGATACTGCAAATCTTTCGGTTATGGGTTATGACCCCAAAATCTACTATACAGGCAGGTCACCGCTCGAGGCTGTAAGCATGGGTATTGACTTATCACTTACCGACGTTACCTTTCGTTGCAACCTTGTAACCCTTTCAGACACCGAAAACTATAACGACGCAACAATGGTAGACTACTCGGCAGGCGAGATTACAACCGCCGAATCAACCGAGCTTATCAACTACTTAAACGAGCATTTTAAAACCGAGCTTTTAAACCTGTATGCAGGTATAAGCTACCGTCACTGCCTTGTACTTAAAAACGGTAAAACAGGCGGCAAACTCACACCGCCTCACGATATTACAAATCAGCCAATTAAATCGTTTTTACCAAAAGGCGAAAATGCCGAGCTTTTGCTTTCGCTTATGCACCGCTCACGCGAGCTTTTACGCGACCACCCCGTAAACAAAAAACGTGTTGCCGAGGGCAAAAACCCAGCAACATCGTGCTGGTTCTGGGGCGAGGGTACAAAACCCGCACTTACCGAGTTTTATGACCTTTTTGGTAAAAAAGGCGGTGTTATTTCGGCTGTTGACCTTATTAAAGGCATTGGTATGTGTGCAGGTCACAAGGTTGTTGATGTTGAGGGCGCAACAGGTAATTACGATACCAACTTTGTCGGCAAAGCCGATGCTGCAATAAAGCTTTTACAAGACGGTTGCGATTATGTTTACATTCACGTAGAAGCCCCCGATGAATGTGGACATCACGGCGACGTTTTGCATAAAGTAGAGTCTATTGAAACAATCGACCGCGAAATTATAGGCAAACTTCTTAACTATTTTAAGGTAAAGGGCGAAGACTTTACAATGCTTGTAATGCCCGACCACCCCACACCAATTGTAAAAATGACTCACGTTAGTGACCCTGTTCCTTTTATATTATATTCAAGCGTTAAAAAGCTTTCGCCGTCAGCACAAAAATATACCGAGGCAGAAGCAAAGGCAACAGGCTTGTACATAGAAAACGCTGCAGTTTTATCAAAACACTTAATTTCGGGCGAAATTTAACTAAAAAGGCGGAAAAATATAACTTTTTCCGCTTTTTATATTGCAATTGCCAATTTATTGTGCTATCATAGTTATACTTTACAAAGATAAAGCGTTAAAGTGAAAAGGAGAAAAGAAAAATGAAAAAGATTTTATCAATCGTACTTGTGCTTGTACTTGCTCTTACAATGCTTGCAGGCTGTGCCGAAAAAGCAAAAGTAATTGTTGCTGAAAAAGAATCAGCAGGTGAAGCAGTAGCTCAAAATGTTGAAGGCTACGAGTACACCGCAGTTGACACACAAGCAAAAGCAATTATGGAAGTATCATCAGGTACTGCTGATGCCGCAATCGTTGACTACGTAATGTCAATCGGTTCAATCGGCGAGGGTACTGACTACGAAAACCTCGTTGTTTCAGGCGACGGTTACAGCCCTGAAAACTACGGTATTGCTTTTAGAAAAGGCTCTGACGTTACTGCAAAAGTAAACGAGGCTATCAAAACACTTAAAGACAACGGCAAACTTAACGAGATTGCTAAAACATATAAACTTGAAGAGCTTATTTCAGCTGACCAAGAGTTTGAAGAGTTTAAACAATCCGAGACAGATTCTGACTGGGAATACATCAAAAATAAAGGTGAGCTTGTAATCGGTATTACATACTTTGCTCCTATGAACTATGAAAACGAAGACGGCGAGCTTATTGGTTTTGAAACCGAGTTTGCAAAAGCAGTTTGCGCTGAGCTTGGCGTTAACGCAAAATTCCAAGAAATCAGCTGGAATGCAAAAGAAACTGAACTTGCTGCTAAAAATATCGACTGCATCTGGAACGGTATGACAATTACCGATGAAAGAGAAGAGGCAATGAGCATTACAATTCCTTACATGGCTAATAAGCAGGTAATGGTTGTTAAAGAAAAATAAATCGGAGACAAGTAGATGTCATTTGAAATTGTAACACAAAATCTACTGCTTGGCTTTTTAGAAAACTGCGAGGTATTTGCTTTAACACTGTTAATGGCAATCCCGCTTGGCCTTGTAGTAACCTTTGGTTCAATGTCAAAGTTCAAGCCCTTGTCACTAATAACAAAAGTATTTGTCTGGGTCATCAGAGGTACGCCTCTGATGCTCCAGCTTTTTGTTGTTTTATACGTCCCCGGCTTGGTCTTTGGCGTTCCAATGCGCAACCGTATGGCTGCAACGCTAATCGCGTTTGTAATAAACTATGCGTGTTATTTCAGTGAAATATACCGCGGCGGTATTGAAAGCGTATCAAAAGGTCAGTACGAGGCGGGTCAGGTGCTTGGTATGACTAAAAGCCAAATATTTTTTAAGGTAGTGCTTATGCAGGTTGTAAAACGCATAGTACCGCCTATGAGTAACGAAATTATCACTCTTGTAAAAGACACATCACTTGCGCGTATTATCGCCGTTGGCGAAATTTTAATGGCGGGTGAACGCTATGCAGGTAAGGGTGTAATCTGGCCGCTGTTCTACACAGGCGTATTCTTCTTGTTGTTCAACGGTCTTCTTACTATCGTTTTTGGCTATATTGAGAAAAAACTTGATTATTACAGAGGTTGATTATGTCGTTTTTAAAAATTAACAATATTAAAAAAAGCTTTGCAAAGCTAAAGGTGCTAAAGGACATAAACTTCAGCCTTGAAAAAGGTGAGGTTCTTGCAATAATCGGTTCTTCAGGCAGCGGTAAAACAACGCTTCTTCGTTGCATCAACTTTTTAGAAACGCCCGACAGCGGTACAATCTCAATTGCCGATGAGGTGATTTACGATGCCGAGCAAAAATATACCGATGCCGAAATCAGAGCAAAACGT
>JAZNXL010000051.1:0-2257 GCA_045593905.1 Eubacteriales bacterium | reverse complement strand
GGAGTCTGGGCCGTGTCTCAGTCCCAATGTGGCCGTTCAACCTCTCAGTCCGGCTACCGATCGTCGACTTGGTGGGCCGTTACCTCACCAACTATCTAATCGGACGCGAGGCCATCCTTCAGCGGATTGCTCCTTTGGTATTTAAGGGATGTCCCAAAAATACGTCATGCGGTATTAGCAGTCGTTTCCAACTGTTGTCCCCCTCTGTAAGGCAGGTTACTCACGCGTTACTCACCCGTCCGCCACTAAGTAAAACAAGAAAATCTTGTAGCAAGCTACCTTCAATTCAGCGTTTTACTCCGTTCGACTTGCATGTGTTAGGCACGCCGCCAGCGTTCGTCCTGAGCCAGGATCAAACTCTCTAAAAAATTATATCTCAACACTCAATGTGTTAAAATCTTAAAAAGTTCTTTCGACTCATTTACTTAATGCTGACGCATTAATAATTGTCCTTGATTTCTTTCGATTTCTCTTAAGAATTGTCGGGTCCTTATTATTTGTCGTTGTTTAATTTTCAAGGTTCGTCAAAGTGCCTTTAAAACAGCACTTTTCACACCCTATTTTTAGGGCGCCCGATTATATTACCACATAAATTACGTCTTGTCAACACTTTTTTTGAAGTTTTTTCAAGTTTTTTTCATCATTTTTTAAGCACACTATATCTTGGGCTTATAAGGCTTAAAGCACACAATTAAAGACGCAAAAACCCCGAATTGCACAAGGCAATTCCGGGTTTATTAATTATTTTCCAAACAAACGAAATACGCCGATAGACTGCAGGAACAATATAAGCATTAAGGCTGGCGCGATATATTTTATCATAATAACATAAAGCTTTTTACGACTAAACTTGCATCCGCTGCTTTCGACCTCGTCAATAACCCATTTTGGCTTGACAACCCAGCCGATTACAATGCAAGTAAGCAAAGATATAAGCGGCATCATAAAGCTGTTGCTTATATAATCGAGCACATCCAAGAGATTTTGTCCTGTAGCGCCTGTGGGGAGTGTTACCTCAAAATAAAGCACATTATAGCCAAGACACACAACCACTGCGGCTATTGCCGAAGCTACAGCTACGATAATACTTATCTTTTTACGGCTTACCTTAAAGCTTTCCATCAAAGAGCCAACAATAGCCTCCATTATAGAAACGCTTGAGGTGAGAGCCGCAAAGGCAACCATTATAAAGAAGGCAGGGCCTACAATTTTTCCCGCAAAGCCCATTGCGTTGAACACCTGAGGAAGAGACTGGAATATAAGACCGGGTCCCGCCTTCATACCCTCGGTACCCATAAACACATATACCGCAGGCACAACCATAAGACCGGCAAGAAACGCAACCAAGGTATCGAAAATTTCTATCTGAGAAACCGATTTGTTGAGGTTTACATCCTTCTTAACATATGAGCCATAGGTTATCATTATACCCATCGAAACCGAAAGAGAGAAAAACAGCTGGCTCATAGCATCAAGCAAGATTCCCATAAACTTACCAAAGGTAAGTCCTGTAAAATCAGGCTTAATATAAACAAGAAGTCCATCAATGCCTGTGCGCACAGCACCGCTTTCATCTGTGTGCTTAACAGTCAGTGAAAAAACACTAATTCCGATTATCAACAAAAACAAGGCGGGCATAACGATTTTTGAAAATCGCTCTATTCCCTTTTCAACGCCGCAGTACACAATAAAGGCGGTGATAGCAAGGTATACGAGCATCCAGAAAATCGGCGGCACGCGCGAGGTGATAAATTCACCGAAATAGCTTACATTCGCTGTGGCTGCAAAATCGGTAACACTTGACACCATATACTTAAGTATCCAGCCACCGATTACCACATAATAGGTAATTATTATAGCAGGCACAGCAAAGGTCAGCTTTCCTAGGAAGCCCCATTTTGGATGAACAAGCTTATATGCTTCAACCGAGCTTTTGCCCGTTTTTCTGCCGATTGCAATATCGGTCATCAAAAGTGAAAAGCCGAAGGTTAAAACAAGCACAAGATACACCAACAAAAACAGACCGCCGCCGTTTTTTGCTGCAAGGGTTGGAAAACGCCATATATTACCAACGCCCACCGCGCTGCCTGCGGCCGCAAGCACGAAACCAAGTGAGCCTGAGAAACTGCTCTTTTTTGTTTTTTCTGCCATAATTATAACTCCTAATATAAAACTAATGGTTATTCTACCACTTTAAAAAACTAAATGCAACTATTTTCTATTCTCCCTCGATAATCGCCAACATAAGTATTCCCAC
>JAZNXL010000050.1:0-20304 GCA_045593905.1 Eubacteriales bacterium | reverse complement strand
GTAGATTGAAGCACGCATACCGCCAACTGAACGGTGGCCTTTAAGGTTTTCAAAGCCTGCTTCTTTACTCTCTTTAACGAATTTAGCGTTGATTTCGTCGTCTTCGGCGCGGAAGGTAACGTTCATCATTGAGCGGCTGTTTACATCGTTGGGGTTTTTAAAGAGTTTGCTGTTTTCAAGGCAAGCATATAACATATCAGCCTTGTTTTTGTTAATCTCTTTCATTTTTTCAAGACCGCCAAGCTCTTTTATCCACTCGAGCACGAGTTTGCAGATGTAGATGGGGTAGCAAGGGGGTGTGTTGTACATTGACTCGTTATCAGCCATTACCTTGTAGCTGCAAACTGTAGGAACAGTTGCATCAAGGTCGTCGCGAAGAAGGTCTTCTCTTACGATTACGATTGTAAGACCTGCGGGAGCAACGTTCTTTTGTGCGCCTGCGTAAATAAGACCGAACTTTGAAACGTCAACTGGCTCTGATAAAATGCATGAGCTCATATCAGCAACAAGCGGAACACCGTTTGTTTCGGGAATGTAATCCCACTTTGTACCAAAGATGGTATTGTTAAAGCAGATATGTACAAAATCAGCGTCGGGTCTTAAATCAAGCTCGCTCTGACGCGGAATTCTTGTAAAGTTTTCGTCTTTTGTGGTAGCGGCAAGATGAGCGTCGCCGTATTTTTGACCCTCTTTGTAAGCCTTGCCCGAGAACTGACCTGTTACAACGTAGTCAGCCTTGCCTGTTTTTAAAAGATTCATTGCAACGCTTGCAAACTGAAGCGATGCGCCGCCTTGTAAAAAGAGCACCTTGTAGTTGTCAGGAATGTTCATAACCTCGCGAAGAAGTGCCTCGGCCTCTTTAATAATGTTGTCGTATACTTTTGAGCGGTGGCTCATTTCCATAACCGACATACCCGAGCCGTTGTAGTTGAGCATTTCATCGCGGGCTTTTTCGAGCACTGATACAGGAAGCATTGAGGGACCTGCAGAAAAGTTATAAATTCTGTCGTACATTGTAGTATCTCCTTTTTATTTTCTATTAATTAATAGTATATAACTTTAAATTGCCAAACGCAATAACTTTTAAAAATTTTAGTTAAAAATTTCTATTGACAAACCGTTTATTTTATGTTACTATATTCTAGCATTTGGAGAGATACCGAAGTGGTCATAACGGAACGGTCTTGAAAACCGTCGTATCGAAAGGTACCGTGGGTTCGAATCCCACTCTCTCCGCCAAAAAAACAAGTTCACCTTTAGTGTGGGCTTGTTTTTTTATTTTGATAAAGTTGTGGGATTCGAACCCGAGAGGGCAGACGCCGTTTAGCAAAACAGTCCGCCGGACTGTTTTGTAGGCGGATGGTGCGCGGGCGGGTACCGACGAGCCCCGTGGCGAGTGGGTCGCCAAGCAGATAGACTGCCAAGAGCAGTCGTCCGCCCACTCTCTCCGCCAAATAAAAATGACACCCGAATGGGTGTCATTTTTGTTTGTGTTTGTGTCCGTAAGGACACAACATCATTACGAGCAAGGCGAGTACACCATTTGACCGACAGGTCAACATCATTGTCTACTCTCGTTGCACAAAACGATGTTGTAACATTCGTTGCAATGATATACACACCGTTGGTATGATAAAAAAAGACACTCTTTCGAGTGTCTTTTTTATTACTTAAATATTGTTAGTAAGAAGCCTGCGGCTACTGCCGAGCCGATAACGCCTGCAACGTTTGGACCCATTGCGTGCATTAGTAAGAAGTTTGAGGGGTTAGCCTTTTGGCCTTCAACCTGTGACACACGCGCAGCCATCGGCACAGCCGATACACCTGCCGAGCCAATAAGCGGGTTGATTTTTCCGCCCGACAGCTTGCACATAAGCTTGCCGAGTAAAAGTCCGCCGACTGTTGAAAAGGCAAACGCGAAAAGTCCAAGTAGAATAATCTTAATTGTATCGAGCGATAAAAAGTTTTTACCAACGGTGGTAGCGCCAACTGAAATGCCAAGGAATATTGTAACAATATTCATAAGCGCGTTTTGAGCGGTATCTGAAAGTCTGTCACACACACCGCACTCGCGGAACAGGTTACCAAGCATTAAGCAACCAAGAAGCGGGGCAACCGACGGAAGCAGTAAAACTGTAAATATTGTAACAACGATAGGGAATATAATCTTTGCGCGCTTTGAAACAGGCTTTAACTGTTCCATTTTAATTTCGCGCTCTTCTTTAGTGGTGATAAGTCGCATAAGCGGCGGCTGAATAAGCGGAATAAGCGCCATATAGCTGTATGCCGCGATTGCGATAGCGCCGAGTAGCTGTGGCGCAAGCTTTGACGTTAAGAATATTGCGGTAGGTCCATCAGCACCGCCTATAATACCTATTGAAGCAGCCTCGGGACCTGAAAAGCCAAGCACGATTGCAAGTATAAGCGCGGTGTAAACACCAAGCTGAGCAGCCGCGCCGAGTAAAAACGATTTGGGGTTTGCAAGCATTGGACCAAAGTCGGTCATAGCGCCAACACCAAGGAATATAAGCGACGGGTAAACGCCCGACTTAACGCCGATATAGAGTATATCTAAAAATCCGCCGTTTGCGAGTATGTGTCCGTAGCTGTGGTAGTAGGGCGATGCCTCGTCCATAAACGCATCCCACAGTGCAGGGTTGTAAATTGCCGTTTCGCCTTGCGGGGTCGGAAGGTTGGTAAGCAGCATACCAAACGCAATACCAACAAGCAAAAGCGGTTCAAACTTTTTAACAATACCGAGGTATAAAAGCACGCACGCAAGCACAATCATAACTGCGTTTTGCCAGGTCATATTTGAAAAACCTGAGCTTGCCCAAATACCTGAAAGGGTCTGAGTAATAATTTCCACTTAAAACTCCCCCTTTAAGCGATGTATACAAGCGGTGTACCGCTTTCAACCGACTGTCCGTTTGATACGGCAACTGATGTAACCTTACCGTCACGGTCGGCTGCAATCTCGTTTTCCATTTTCATAGCCTCAATAACCGCTACAACCTCGCCTGCTTTTACAACCTGACCAACCGCAACCTTAATTGATAGCACGGTGCCCGGAAGCGGTGCGGTGACAGGTGCGCCTGTGCCTGACGTAACAGGTGCAGCTGCGGGTGCGGGTGTGGGTGCGCTTGCAGCGGCGGGCGCTGCGACGCTCTGCGGTGCGTATGCCGACTCGTTTAGCAATACTGCTTTGCCTTCTTCAACTTCAATCTCGTATTTTTTTCCGTTTAATATTACTTCGTATTTCATTTTACTTTACCTCTTTAATCGAAATAAACCTTAAATTTTCGAGCGGTTTGTCAAGCTTGTTTGCAACAATAGCCATAAGTATTGCCGCTTCTTTTTCAGAAACACCTATAAGCTTAACGCCTGTGTACTCGTCTTTTGGCAACTGGGGTTTTGGTGCCTCAACTGTTGGCTTTGCTTTTTCGTCACCGAACAGCTTTGTAATAAGGCTTATAATTGCCATAAGCGCTACAAGCACCACAAACACCGTTATAACGCCAACAAGCGCTATTAACAATATATTTGCAATTGAAGGGTTGTTAAAATCCATTTAAATTTCCCCCTAATCTATCTTTTTAATTGAGTATGCAAAGGTGTTTTGTTTTAACTCGTCACGCTTTGCAAAGAATTTTTCGGCAACCTGCGGGAACGCAATGTACGAGAGCACGTCTTCGTCGCAGGTAGCTTTTGAACCAAGCTCTGCCTTTATCTTATCAAACTCAGGCTCAAGGTCGTCGGCAGGGCGGTGTGTAATCGGCTTTTCGTCGCCAAGCACCATCTTTGTAATTTCGGCATCAATCGGTGCGGGCGGCATACCGTATTCGCCTTTAACGTATGCTTTAACCTCTTTGCCTATTACCTTGTAACGCTGACCAAGGAGTACGTTTTGTGTTGCCTGAACGCCAACCATCTGGCTCATAGGTGTTACAAGCGGCGGATAGCCCAAGTCTTTTCTTACCTGTGGAACCTCGGCAAGAACCTCGTCAAACTTATCCATAGCGTTTTGCATTTTAAGCTGTGATACAAGGTTTGAAAGCATACCGCCGGGGACTTTGTAGTCAAGGCAAGCGGTGTCGGTTGCCATCATAAGCGGGTCGATTGTTCCGTTTTGTAAATACTCGTTGCGAATAGGCGCAAAGAACGAGTTGACCTCTGATAAAACCTTGGTATCGAGTGCTACCTCGTAGCCCATATCAGCAAGCGCAAAGGCAAGTGTTTCGGTTGCAGGCTGTGAGGTACCGCCCGAAAAACACGAGGTCGCGGTATCAATAATATCGGCGCCTGCCTCAACTGCCTTAAGGTATGTCATAAACGCAAGGCCCGATGTGCAGTGTGTGTGCACCGCGATGGGCAGCTTAACGCTTTCTTTAAGCGCCGATACAAGCTCGTAAGCCTCGCGCGGTGACATAATACCCGCCATATCTTTAATGCAGATTGTTTGGCAACCCAAATTCTCCATATCCTTAGCAAGCTTTACATAGCTTTCAAGGTTGTGAACAGGGCTTGTGGTGTATGAGATTGTACCCGATGCAATAGCGCCGTGCTTTACAGTTTCTTCAACTGCAACGCGGATATTTCTGACGTCGTTGAGCGCGTCGAATATTCTTATTATATCAATGCCGTTTTTTACCGAGTGCTCAACAAACTTTTTAACAACGTCGTCGGGGTAGTGCTTGTAGCCAAGCAGGTTCTGACCGCGAAGAAGCATTTGTAGTTTGGTGTTTGGCATTGCCTTTTTAATGTTTTTAAGCCTTGTCCACGGGTCTTCGTTTAAAAAGCGCAGGCAGCTGTCAAAGGTTGCACCGCCCCAGCATTCAACCGAGTAGTAACCCGCTTTGTCCATTGTAGATAAAATAGGCTCAAACTTATCAAAGGGTAGCCTTGTTGCCATTAGCGACTGGTTAGCGTCGCGAAGCACTGTTTCAGTAAAATTAACTTTCATTTTTTGCATAACTCCTGTAAAATATTCTATAATTACAAAAATTTTCCGTCATTATAATTTTAACATAAAAAGACGAAAAGTAAACATAGTTTTTGCAAAAAATAAAAAAATAGTCGGTTTTAAACCGACTATTTTTGTTAAATTAAAGTTCAATTTTTTTTGCGTTAGCAAGCAGGTATTTTTCAGCCTCGGCGCACCATTTACCGCCGTTTGCTTTAACGATTTTGTAAAGCTCGTTGTAGAGCGGGTCAATGCCTGCCCACTCGTTTAATTTTTCAATCTCGATGCAGGGAATATCGAGCTCGTTGTAGCACATTTTTTTAGCGCCGTTAGGTGTTTTCATAGCGAATATGTTTTCAACAAGCGCGCCCATACCCATAATGTGCGATACAAGACCTGATGGGTCAATTTTATTTTGTTCGATAAGCTTGATAATGTCGAGTGTATCTTCGGGAATTGAGCCTGCAGTACCTACAAGGTGAATGCCGTCGTAGTGAACGCGGTAGAGGTTGAGTGAGCCCTGAAGCTCGTGTACAGGCGGACCTGCAAAAAAGTTAATACAACCGTCAAAGCCGAGCGCTGCTTCGCCCTGTGTTAAAAGCGCAGGAACAGGTACCATTACAAAGCAGTCGTCAAAACCGCCGTTTGAAATTTCTTTAAGGTAGCCTACAACGTCGTCGATACCCGATGTGTTAACGTATTTAAGGTCAACGCCTTTTTTAGCGGCATCTTCGGGTGAATACATTCTTGCAGCGTAGTCAAGACGCTCTTGGTTTAAGTCGGTTACAACAACCTGTGAACAGCCTGCGTAGTTAATAGCAAGGTCAACTGATGCAAGACCCATAGGACCTGCACCGCCAAGAATTAAAAACTTACCGCCCACTTTTGCACCGTCGTAGCGTGTGTATGTTTCGTAGTCGGTGTGGTAAAGGCCTTTAAACGCGCGGATAACACAGCCGTAAGCTTCAATAAGCGAGCCTTTGTAAAAGCTGTCGCCGTTATATTTTATAAGGCATTTTCTTTCGAGCACGATTTCGGGAACAACAGCGTAAACGGTGTTGCCACCAACGTATTTGTACGAGTAACCGGGGTCGTAGTTGTTTTCAAGCTTTAAAGCGGGCTGAATAACAACGTTAGTGCCTGTAGGCCATTTGTCTTCAAGTCCTGCGCCTGCTTTAACAACAGTACCGCAAAGCTCGTGACCGATAATTATGGGGTTTTTGTCAACATCGGGCGGAACGCGCTTGTGGTTGGGGCCTTGAATAACAGCCTTATATGTAGATGCGCAAAGCGAGTCTGAAATAACCTTAATTAAAACTTCGCCCTCGCGAACCTCGGGGAGTTCAAAGGTTTCAACACGCACGTCGTTTTCGCCGTAAAGTCTTGCTGCGAGTGTTTTCATAGCTGTATCTCCTTGAAATTATATAAATTGCTGATATAATTATATTACAAAATCATGGATAGGTCAATATGAATTATAACAGTTTAAACTCACATTTAAAGACCCGATTTGGTAAAAAAGTATACAAACTCGCGCTTACAGGCGTTACCACCTGCCCCAACCGTGACGGAAAGATTGACACGCGCGGTTGTGTCTTTTGCTCCGCCTATGGCTCGGGCGATTTTGCCGAGCCAAAATGCCAAAACATACATACCCAGATAGAAAACGCAAAACAGCGGGTTATAAAAAAATCGGGCGAAAACGCAGGCTATATTGCATACTTTCAAAGCTATACCAACACCTACGCGCCTGTAGACTACCTTAAAAATATATTCTATCAGGCAATTACGCACCCCGACGTTGTGGGGCTTTCGGTTGCAACACGCCCCGATTGTCTGGGTGACGAGGTAGTTGCGCTTTTAGGCGAGCTTGTAAAAATAAAGCCTGTGTGGGTTGAGCTTGGACTTCAGACAATTCATAAACAATCTATAGACTATATCCGCCGTGGCTACGATAACGCCGTTTACGAGACCGCTGTTAAAAATTTGCACGCAATCGGTTGCGAGGTGGTAACCCATGTTATTTTGGGACTGCCGAACGAAACCGAGCAAATGATGGTTGACACCGTTAAATACTGCGTTAATCATAAAACCGACGGCATAAAGCTTCAGCTTTTGCATGTTTTAAAAAACACCGACCTTGCAAAAGACTATGAGCGGGGACTTTTTAAAACGCTTGAACGCGACGAGTATATAAAAATAGTGGGCGAGTGCCTAAAGGCTATCCCACCCACTGTTGTTATTCATAGGCTGACAGGCGACGGCGCCAAGCGCGACCTTATTGCGCCAATGTGGTCGGCTGACAAAAAGAGCGTACTTAACGCGCTTAACAAATACTTAAAACAAATTTAACTCATTTTCGAAGATAACTTCACTTGCCCGTAATGCCAAACTTAGTTGGGGCACACTTCCTTACGGTGTGCCCCAAAGGCTCTTTTTTATATATAGTGTAAAACCGTTTCAATAATGTATACGCATACGCAGGATGTAAGCGCGGTGAGTAACAGGTTTTTTGATTTAACCGCAACCAAAACGCCTGCCAAAAGCCCCACACTTGCCGCAATAACACTACCCGATACGTATAGCGCCGCTGGAAGCGTCATAACAGTTAAAACTGTGTAGGGGATGTAGTGTAAAAACGAACGAACATAGCGGTTGTTAATCTTTTTAGAAAACGCAAAAAACGGAATCGCGCGCAAAAGGTAGGTAGTGCCTGCCATTATTAATAAATATGTAAAAAACTGTGAGTTACTAATCATTTTGTACCTCCTCGTCTAAAGGAAATACTACCGCGCCAAACACCGCCGCTAAAACGGCGCAAACGCTTATTGAAATACCCGACGGAATTTTATTAAGGTAGGGCAGGTAATAAAAGGCACACGATAAAGCCGCCGACACGCCAACTACAATTAAAAGCGACCTGCTTTTTATGGCGTCAGGCGCAACAATGGCAATAAACATACCGTAAATTGCAATACAGAGCGCGCTTGTTACAGCCGCGGGTAAAATGTTACCTGCAATAGCGCCAAAAAGCGTACCTGCCGACCAGCAAACGTAGGGCAGTATTATAACGCCCGACATAAACGCGCGGGTCACCTTTTTTTGACCCGAGGCTACCGCAAAAATCTCGTCGGTTACAAAAAAACCGAACAAAAGCCTGTAAATTCCCGAAAGCTTACTGTCTGCCTTTTGTGAAAGTGAAATCGACATAAACGAGTAGCGTAGGTTTATTGTAAGCTGTGACAGCAGCATTTCAACATACCGAAAGGGCGATACCATAATAGTAACGCCTGCAAGCTGACCTGCCGAGGTCAAGTTGCACATTGAAATGAGCAGCGCCTGCCACCATTTAAGGCCAAGGCTTGTTGCCATTATTCCAAAGGTAAACGATACCGAAAGGTAGCCAAGCCCAATCGGCAGACCTAATTTTATTCCGTTTAAAAACTGCTTTTTAATTTCCATAATTTTTATAGCTTGTTATTCTATCGTTCCACAAATCAGAGTCTTTGCTCGTTATATTAAAACTTTTTGTAACATAGTCGCAAAACGCGGGTGTAAACTTTTTAGCGCCGTAAAAGTTTAAATGCTTTGAGTCGTAAAAATCTTTTTTAAGGTCAAAGCCAAAGCTTTCAAACTCATCGTTAAAATCGTAAAACGGCGTGTCGCGGGTGCAGTCGGTTATAAGCTTTTTGTCATTGTTACCAATATAAAGGCAGGTAGGCGCAATAAACAGCGACAGTTCAATGCCCTCGTCTTTGCAAAGCGCAATTATCTTTTTAAGATATTTTTGGTTAAGCTTAATGCTCTTATCAGTATACTCAAACTCGCGCTCGGTGCGGTTTTGTTGTTGCTCGCTTTCTAAAAGCGGGGTGTAGCCTGCGTTAATATCGGTCTTTTGGTCGGGCCTTTCTTTAAAAAAGTCGGTCACCTTAAACTCTTGCCAGCGCTCGTGGTAGTTGTAGAGCGGGAACAAAAGCCCGAGCTTCTCGTTGTCTTCTGCGCAAACAAGCGTTGACATAAGCCTGTTTACGTTATATGGCATATACCCGATTGACTGTTTTGCAAACCCCATGGTATCGGTAAAAAACATACCTGTAAGCTCGAGCATAATCGCCTGCGGTTTTTGGGTTTTAAGCGCCTCTTTTAAATAATAGTAGCCAAGCGGCATTGTAAGGCAGGGCGCCGCCAAAACGTAAGAGTTAATGCCTGTTTGCTCTTTTATGTTGGCAGGGATAACGTTGCAGTATGCGTGCGACGAGCCGACCACCAACAAATCAATACTGTTTTTTGGCTCTTTTAAAAACATATTCCAGGTGCCGCCGTAGTCGTATCGTTCAGGCATCAGCACAAACGCAATACGGTTACATACGCTAAAGGTAAGTATTAAGCACAGCAAAATTGCCGTTATTTCGGTAATGATTTTTTTCAAATGCTACCTCTAAAACTGAAAATATACAAAGTCCTGCGGGTCAAAGCCGTCGCCGTAATACCCGAATACAAAAATCGCGAGTAAAAGCACGAAATAATAAACGTATCTTAAAACAATGTTGTTGCCAAGCTTTTTAAACAGTCTGTCGTTTTGGTTAAACGCCTCAAACACCAACATAAACGCCGATGCTAAAAGCAGTACAAAAACCGCCTTTGCCGATTGCCCAAGCAGTAACTGACCGCCGCCAAGAGTAAA
This sequence comes from Eubacteriales bacterium, assembly GCA_045593905.1. Lineage (GTDB taxonomy): Bacteria > Bacillota > Clostridia > Oscillospirales > QAKW01 > RGIG9041. The sequence goes on along the minus strand of JAZNXL010000050.1, from coordinate 10,657 downwards.
TATTTTTTTAAATATAATGGATGCGTCGGTCAGCGTGTTTGCCCTGAACAGTACCCAGCCGATGTTAACAAGGCAAAAGGTAAAGCCTGTTTGCAAAACGCGTAGGGAGGCGCCCTTTTTGTCTTTTAAAAGCGGCAGCGTAAAAGTCTCGACCGCCTGATAGATGCCGTGAAGTAGCCCCCACGCAACAAAGGTGAGCGCCGCGCCGTGCCACAGTCCGCTTACCATAAACACGATTATAAGGTTTAAAATAAGCCTTGGTTTTTTAACCCTTGAGCCACCAAGTGGAAAATACAAGTAGTCTTTAAACCAGCTTGACAGCGATATATGCCACCTGCGCCAAAAGTCTTTTATTGAACTTGCAAGGTAGGGGTTATTAAAGTTTTGCATAAGGTTTATGCCAATTATTTTGGCGCTGCCGCGTGCAATGTCAGAATATGCCGAAAAATCGCAGTAAATTTGCACCGCAAACATAACCGTTGCAATTATTAGCGACAAAGCACCCATATCTTTCACGCTATCGTAAACGGCGTTTACCGTTATCGCCGCGTTGTCGGCAATAACCACCTTTTTAAACATACCCCATACAATGAGTATAAGCCCGTCGTTTAGGTTGTTAATTGAAAACTTGTGATAAACCTTAAGCTGCGGCAAAATGTTGCCTGTGCGCTCAATAGGTCCTGCAACCAGCTGCGGAAAAAACGATACAAAAAGCGCGTAGTCAACAAAGCTTTTTTCGGCAGGAATATCGCCCCTGTAAACGTCGATTGTATAGCCGATTGCCTGAAAGGTATAAAACGAAATACCAACAGGCAACAAAACGTTAAGAGTAATGGCGTTTTTGCCCAAAACAAGTGCCGAGAAAAAGTTAAAATACTTAAAAAAGAAAAGTATTGCAAAATTAATTACAAGGCACAAAACAAGCCACAACCGTTTTTTGTTTTGGTACTTTTGTAAAAGCAGTCCGCAAGAATAGGTCGCCGCCGTTGAAAACAGCATAAGCAGCGCGTAGGCAGGCTGCCAGCAAGCGTAAAAAAAGTAGCTTGCAACCAAAAGGCAGGGGTTTTTTATCCGCTTTGGCAGTACAAAATATAAAATTACCGTAATTGGTAAAAACAAAAGATATGTCAGCGAGTTAAAGTTCATACTATCCTGTTTCTGCTTTCACCCTTTAAAAAGGCTAAAATGTTTTGTTTTATTTCTTCAATACACCGCTGACGCGCCTCATAAGCGCCCCACGCCATATGCGGTGTAAGTATAACGTTTTTTAAGTCCTTAATTTTGTAAAACGGATGGTCGGTGCCAAACGGCTCTTTGCTGTAAACATCGCAACCAAAACCGCCGAGCTTGCCCGATAAAATTGCATCGGCAACCGCGCTCTCGTCAGTTACAAGACCGCGCGCGGTGTTAACAAGCACGGCGCCCTCTTTCATTGTGGCAATTCGCTTGCGGCTTATAAGGTTTTTTGTACTGTCGTTAAGCGGCAGGTGAACCGATACAATGTCGCTTTGTTTTAAAAGCGTGTCAATGTCGACAACGGGGTAGTCGCCCTCGTTCTTATTACGGCAAACAACCACCTCGCACCCGAGCGCCTCTGCCACCTTTGCTACAGCAGTTCCGATAGCGCCGCCGCCAACAACACCCCAACGCTTGCCGTAAATTTCGTGGTAAACGGGGGTAAGCTTGTTTGCAACACCCGAATTACTGTAGTCACCGCTTGTAACAAAGCGGTTGTACTCATAAAGATGGGTAACAAGGCTTAAGGTGAGCGCAACGCTTACCTGCGCCACGCTGTTGGTTGAGTAGCCTGCAACGTTGCAAAGCGCAATATTACGGGTTTTTAAATATTCGGTATCAATATTATCGTAGCCAGTTGCGGTAATGCAAATAAGCTTTAAATCTTTTGCACCCGAAAGGTTAGCTTCATTAAGTTTTAATTTGTTTACAACAATAACCTCGGCATCTTTAACCCTGTCTGCCACGTCGCACGGCTCGGTTGTGCCGTAAACGGTTGTGTTGCAAATTTCGGTTATTGGCAAAAGGTTAATATCGTCACCGAGAGTATCTTTATCTAAAACAACTGCTTTTAACAAAAAAGCACCTCATTTCGTATAAAACCTCGTAGCGCTTGCTACGAGGTTTATGTTTTTTTTAGAACAGGCCTGTGATTACGCCGTTTTCGTCAACGTCAATGCGTTCGGCGGCGGGTACTTTAGGAAGCCCCGGCATTGTCATAATATCGCCTGTAAGCACAACGAGGAAGCCTGCGCCTGCCGAAACCTTAACCTGTCTTATAGTTACGTCAAAGTCAGTTGGTGCGCCAAGCTTGGTCGGGTCGTCTGAAAAGCTGTACTGTGTTTTTGCAACACAAATGGGTAGCTTATCAAAACCGAGTGCGGTAAGTGTGTCAATCTGCTTTTTAGCGGCAGGTGTTAAAATTACACCGCGTCCGCCGTATACCTTTGTTACAACATCGGTAATTTTTTGCTCGATTGTGGTATCTAAATCATACGAGAAGGTAAAGTCGCCCTTTTCTTCTTCGCAAAGTCTTACAACCTCGCGGGCAAGCTCAACACCGCCGTCGCCGCCGTTTGCCCATACTGTTGAAAGCACGGTGTTAACGCCAATCTCACGGCATTTTTTAATAATAAACTCAATCTCGTTATCGGTGTCGGTAGGGAAGCGGTTAACCGCAACAACGCAGGGGAGCTTGTACACGTTTGTTATGTTTGAAACGTGGCGCAAAAGGTTAGGAATACCCTTTTCGAGCGCCTCGATGTTTTCGGTGTTTAAGTCGGTTTTTGCAACACCGCCGTGCATCTTGAGTGCGCGGATAGTTGCAACCACTACAACTGCCGAGGGGGTGAGCCCTGCCACACGGCATTTAATATCAAGGAATTTTTCAGCGCCAAGGTCGGCGCCAAAGCCTGCCTCGGTGATTGCATAGTCGCCAAGTCGGAGTGCAAGCTTGGTTGCAGTAACCGAGTTACAGCCGTGAGCAATGTTGGCAAACGGACCGCCGTGAACAAACGCGGGTGTGCCCTCGAGTGTTTGAACAAGGTTTGGCTTGAGCGCATCTTTTAAAAGCGCGGTCATAGCTCCTGCAGCCTTAAGCTGACCACAGGTTACCGGCTTATCGTCGTAGGTGTATGCAACAATAATGTTCGAAAGTCGCTCTTTAAGCTCGGTAATAGAGCCCGAAAGACACAAAACAGCCATAATCTCGCTTGCAACTGTAATGTCAAAGCCGTCTTCACGCGGAACGCCGTTCATACGTCCGCCAAGGCCGTTTACAATGTTTCTAAGCTGTCTGTCGTTCATATCAACACAGCGCTTCCAGGTGATTTTTTTAACATCAATACCCAGCGCGTTGCCTTGCTGAATGTGGTTGTCGAGCATTGCGGCTAAAAGGTTGTTAGCCGCGCCGATAGCGTGAAAATCGCCTGTAAAGTGAAGATTTATGTCCTCCATTGGCACAACCTGAGCATATCCGCCGCCTGCCGCACCGCCTTTAACACCAAAAACAGGTCCGAGTGATGGCTCGCGGAGTGCAACGGTTACGTTTTTGCCTATTTTTTTAAGACCGTCTGCAAGACCGATTGTTGTGGTGGTTTTACCCTCGCCTGCGGGGGTGGGTGTGATTGCGGTAACAAGCACAAGCTTGCCGTCGGTTGCCTTTTCGTTCATAATCGAAAGGTCAATTTTTGCCTTGTATCTTCCGTACTGTTCAAGATACTTTTGGTCAACGCCCGCTACCTTTGCAATTTCGGTAATGGGTTGCATTTGTACGCTTTGAGCAATTTCAATATCGGTCATCATAGCTTTATACCTCTTTTGAATCAATTTTTGATATATCAAACGGAGTTGTTTGGTAAACGTGGTAGTTCATCCAGTTAGAAAACAGTAGGTTCGCGTGTGCGCGCCATGTCACAATCGGCTCTTTTGTATCATCGTCATCGGGAAAGTAGTTTACAGGAATATCGGGGTTAAGCCCTGCAACCTTGTCGCGCAAATACTCTCTTTTGAGTGTGTCGGCATCGTATTCCGAATGCCCGAACACAAAAAACATACTTCCGCTCTCGTTTTTAACGGCGTATACGCCTGCATCTTTCGAGCTTGCCAAAATTTTAAGCTCGGGCACCTTTTCAATCTCCTCGCGGTCGACTGTGGTGTGGCGCGAGTGCGGTGCCATAAACTTTTGGTCATAGCCCCTTAGCACCATTGCGTTTTTGTAGTCAACGGTATGCTCGTACACGCCCGAAAGCTTTTTGTCGAGTATCCGTTTATTAATACCGTAGTGATAATAAAGCCCTGCCTGTGCGCCCCAGCAAATGTGAAAGGTTGAGTGCACGTGGGTTTTGGTCCACTCCATAATATCGCAAAGCTCTTGCCAATAATCAACCTCTTCAAACGGCACCATCTCAACAGGCGCGCCTGTAATAATCATACCGTCGTACTTGTTGTTTTTAATCTCGTCAAAGGTTTTGTAAAAGGCGAGCAGGTGTTCTTCAGATATGTTTTTAGACTTGTACGACTTTGTGTGAATAAGCTCCATCTCAATCTGAAGCGGAGTGTTACCCAAAAGCCGTGAGAGCTGAGTCTCGGTTGCAATTTTGGTAGGCATTAAGTTAAGCACCAAAATTTTGAGCGGACGGATATCCTGCGACATCGCCCGAAGCTCGCTCATAACAAATATGTTTTCCTGCTTTAAAATATCAACAGCAGGAAGCTCGTTTGGAATTTTAATAGGCATATATAAATTTATCCTTAATCAATTTTATCAAGTGCCTGCGCAATGTCGGCAATAAGGTCGTCGGTGCCCTCAATACCGCACGAAAAACGCACAAGGTCGGGGGTTACGCCGCAGGCAACAAGCTCATCGTCGGTAAGCTGACGGTGGGTTGTGGTTGCGGGGTGTAAGCAGCAGCTTCTTGCATCGGCAACGTGTGTTTCAATAGCCGCGATTGTAAGCGACTCCATAAACTTGCCGGCAGCCGCGCGTCCGCCGGAAATTCCAAAGCTAACAACACCGCAAGAGCCGTTTGGCAGGTATTTTTGTGCGAGTGCGTAGTCCTCGTCGCCTTCGAGTGAGCAGTATTTAACCCACGATACCTTGGGGTGCGATTTTAAAAACGTAGCAACAGCGAGTCCGTTTTTGCAGTGCTGTTTCATACGCACGTGAAGACTCTCAATGCCGAGGTTTAATAAAAACGCGCTTTGCGGTGACTGTACTGACCCAAGGTCACGCATAAGCTGTGCGGTAGCCTTTGTAATGTATGCGCCCTCAAGCCCGAATCTTTCGGTGTAGGTTACACCGTGGTAGCTTTCGTCGGGTGTGCAAAGGCAAGCAAACTTTTCGGGGTATTTTGTCCAGTCGAACTTGCCCGAGTCAACAATGCAGCCGCCAACTGCCGCGCCGTGACCGTCAAGGTACTTTGTGGTTGAGTGTGTAACAATATCAGCGCCCCACTCAAACGGTCTGCAGTTTACAGGTGTTGCAAAGGTGTTGTCAATAATGAGCGGGCAGCCGTGAGCATGTGCCGCGTTTGCAAACTTTTCAATATCTAAAACCTTTAGGGCGGGGTTTGCGATAGTTTCGCCGAATACCGCCTTTGTGTTGGGCTTAAACGCCGCGTTTAATTCCTCGTCAGTGCAGTCGGGTGAAACGAAGGTAAAGTCAATGCCCATACGGCGCATTGTAACGTTAAACAGGTTAAATGTTCCGCCGTAAATGCTCGATGAGCAAACTACGTGGTCACCACACGAAGCGATGTTGAATATTGAATAAAACGATGCTGCCTGACCTGAACCTGTAAGCATTGCGGCGGTGCCGCCCTCAAGCTCGCATATTTTTGCCGCAACTGTGTCGCAGGTGGGGTTTTGAAGTCTTGAATAAAAATATCCGCTTGCTTCAAGGTCAAAAAGCTTGCCCATAGCATCGCCTGATGCGTATTTAAAAGTAGTGCTTTGAATAATCGGTATTTGACGGGGCTCGCCGTTACCGGCGCTGTAGCCGCCCTGTACGCATTTTGTTTCTATATTTGCCATTTTCTATTCTCCTTAAAGTAATGTAATTCCGTTCTCTTTACAAATTTCTTCCATATCGTCGGGCCATACCGAAGACTGTACCTCGCCAATGTGCGCTTTTTCGAGCATAAGCATACAAAGTCGTGATTGACCAATACCGCCGCCGATTGTTAAGGGCAGTGTTCCGTTTGCTATCATTTGGTGGTATTCGTATTTCATACGCTCTTCGCAGCCGCTCTTTTTAAGCTGATACTCAAGCGCCTTTGCATCAACCCTAATACCCATCGACGAAATTTCGATAGCGCGTCCTAAAACGTCAGACCACATAAGTATGTCGCCGTTTAATGACCAGTCGTCGTAGTCGGGTGCGCGGTTGTCGTGAGGCTTTCCGTTTTTAAGCGCATCACCTATTTGCATAATAAACACAGTCTTGTGCTCTTTTGTAACAAGGTCCTCACGCTCTTTTGCGGTTTTGTTAGGATACATATCGTAAAGCTGTTGCGCCGTTATAAAAAACGGAGTTTCGCAGCTTACTTGTGTAAGCGCGGGGTAGCTTGCCTTAACGGTTAAGTGTGTTGCGCAAACGGCACGCACAATAGCGGTAACTGTAGTTTTTAAGTAGTCGATTGTGCGCTCGCTTGGTGTTATAATTTTTTCCCAGTCCCACTGGTCAACGTAAATTGAGTGCAGGTTGTCGGCGTCGTCATCGCGTCTGATTGCGCTCATATCGGTATAAAGGCCTTTGCCTGTGTGAAAGTCGTAACGCATAAGCGCCATACGCTTCCACTTTGCAAGCGACTGCACAACCTCGGCGCTTCCGCCAACGTTTTGCATTGTAAAGGCAACCTTGCGCTCAACACCGCTCAAGTCGTCGTTAATACCGCTCTTCGCCCTTACGATAACGGGCGCTGTAACACGCTCAAGGTTGAGTGCTTGCGAAAGCACGCGCTCAAAGGTGTCTTTAACAGTTTTGATGGCGCGCTGTGTATCAAAAATATTAAGTACAGGCTTGTAGCCCTCGGGTAAATACAGTTTACTCATTTTTTCTCTTTCCTAAACAAAAAATAATGCGTGATATATAATATATAAATATATCACGCATTTATTATAATTTCAACTAATTTAAATAATTTTTAATATCGTAAAAAATTCTTGCACACTCGGCGCGGGTGGTGTTGGAGGTAGGCCTAAAGCCGTTATCACCAATCATAACGCCCAGTCTAAAGCATAAAAGCACGTCGGATTTTGCCCAATCTCCAATTTTTGAGTAGTCGGGGTATATACCCGAAAGCGACGCTACATCGCTCGAATCGGGAAGAGGCTGACCTTTATAGCTGTTAACAAGCCTTATTACACGCGCGGTAATTGCCGCAATCTCTTGTCGCGTTGCGTTTTCGTTAGGCGCGTACTGTGTGGCGCTTCTGCCGTAAACAATTCCGAGCGATGCGCATTTTAAAACGTAGTCATAAAACCAGTCGGTTGTGTTTACGTCGGCAAAACCTTTGCCTGCACTTATGCGGTAGCTTATAATGTGCTCGGTAGCCTTAACCACCATAACACAAAGCTCGGCGCGGGTTACGTTTTTTTGCGGTGCAAAGCTGCCGTCACCCATACCGTTTAAAATACCAAGGGCTGCACATCCGCTTACGTACTTATAATACCATATTGATGGGTCGGCAACGTCGGTAAACTGCTCAACGTCAACCAAAAACGGACCGAGCTTTTTTGTTTTAAATACCATTTTGCCCGTTTCGGCGCTTGTGCATTTTAGCCTTTGCCACGAAAACACCGGCACAGTAAACGGAGTTATATCGTTGCCCCATACGGTATATGTCGCCTCAATATTAAGCTCGGTTAAAACCTTTAAGCCGCCGTCTTGATACAAAAACTCGACCGCAAACCCGCGTGACTCAACATACAGCCTGACTGCGTACAGGTTAAAATCGAAAAAGTTGTTTTTATCGGTGCGGATAGATATGTTGTTTGCGTTAAAGGTGTAGTACTTTATTGAACTGTCTGAATACATTTTTGAAATAAGTGTTGCAGGAATTTCCCACACCACCGCTGACTGCGTGGTGGTAAGTATGCGGTTGTTACCCGATACTGTCAGCATATCCTCAGTTACCTGTATGGCGTTCGAGGCGTTTGCAAAAACAGGTATTGAAAGCAGTAAAACCGCTATAATCACAAAGCTTAAAACTTTTTTTGTCATATTCGTAACCCCTTTGGTAAGTGATTTTTTAGTACCCCGCCCGAAGCCTTTGCAAACCCAATGCAAAGAGCGTTAAAGGTTATGGCACAGTAGCCTTTTAAATTGTCAGGACAGGTGAGTGTTTCGCCTTTATAAAATGCCATTGCACCGTTGTTGTCTACCTCGAAAGTGTTTAAAAAGCAATCACTTTTAAGCGCCATAAACAAGTGGTGGTCCGGCTTGAAGGTTTTAAAGCTTTGTGCGCCAAGCTTAACGCCTGCGCGCATAATTCTAACGCCTTTCGGGTTTGGCATATCTTTTAAAACGGCAAAAACCGCATCGCCAAACTCTAACACACCGTACTCACCGTCTTGTAAAAACTTAGGCGGAGTTTTTACAATACCCTCAAGGCAGTCAAATTTAAAGTTTAGCTTAAACGGCTTTAGGTAGCGTGTGTCGGGTGCGCCGACTCTTTTGAGTGCGCAGACAAAATGCCCCTCGCCGCCGTCGCGTATTGTAATTCTACGCGCCTGTGTAAGCCCTAAAAGCCCCTCTTGTCCAAAATCAAGACCTGTGTCAACAATCTCAAAATCGGGGTGGCGCTCTAAAAAGTCGATTATTACCTTTTCATTTTCTTCTGTATTATAAGTACAGGTGCTGTAAACAAGCCGTCCGCCCTGTTTTAGCGTTTTTGATGCGTTTTCGAGCACCGTTTTTGAGCGCTCGGCACACATTGTAACAAGCTCGGGTGTCCAGTCGTTTACAATGCTTGGGTGCTTTCTAAACATACCCTCGCCTGAACAGGGGCTGTCGACAAGTACCTTGTCAAAATAGCCAAAAAACGCGTTTGCAACCGCCTCGGTATCTGAGTTTAAAACAAGCGTGTTTGAAATGCCAAGCCTTTCAATGTTGCTGATTAGTGCGCCCACCCTTGTGCTTGAATACTCGTTTGCAACAAGCATTTTACACATAGGCGCAAGTGCCGTTGCCTTTGAACCGGGGGCGGCACAAATATCAAGCACAACGTCGTCTTTTTGTACCTGTAGCGCGGACAACGCACTCATAGCGCTTGGCTCTTGTATGTAGTACGCACCTGCAAAGTGCAGGGGGTGGTTGCCTGTTTTTTGGCTGTCGTCTATGTAGTAGCCGTTTTTAAAAAACGGGCAAGGCTTTAGCGCAAAGGGTAAACTGTTTACTTGTTTTAGCGGGTTTGTACGCAGTCCGCAAAATGCAGGCGTGCCAATATATTCAGATATATCAAATATCTCTTTTAGTGACTGTGTAAGGTTCAAAAAATATCCTCTTTTCTGGGAAGTGTAAAGCCGTTGCCAAAAACGCTGTCGGCAGGGGCTACCACTACAAACGCCGAGTCGTCGCACTCAAACACAATTTGTTTTAAAAGTGGCGACTGCCGTCTTCCTACCGCGCACATAAGCATTTTTGTATCTTTTTTTGTGTAACCGCCCTCGGCGGTAATTTTTGTAACGCCCCTGTCAAGATTTTTAAGTATTGCGCTTGCTACAAGGTCGGGGGTTTTGGTAAAAATAAAATATAGAGTACCGCTCGTGCGTCCGCGCAAAAGTGTGTTAAGGGTGAGCGTTAAAACCGCAATAAGCAGTACCGAGTAAAGCGCCGACTCAACGCTTTTGTAAATTATTGCGCCAAATATAACAATAACCGCGTCAATAGCCATAATAACGGTGCTTATTGAGTATGCGGGGTGTTTTTGTTGTATAAGGTACGCCGCAAGGTCGCTGCCGCCTGTTACAATAGAGCGGAGCATTATAATATAAAGCCCAAGCCCCATAAAAATACCGCCGTAGATGGCGCAAACAAGCCTGTCGCCTGTAAACTGATATTTTATAAAAACTGCAATAACGTCAATTACCGACGAAAACAAAAAACAACTGTAAACGGTGCGCAGTGTGTGGCGCTTGCCTACAATAAATGCAGCCGCAATAAACAGCGGGATATTGATTATAAAAAAACCTGTGCCTGTTGGCAAGCCAAAAAACTTGTTTAGTATTATAGCAATACCGCCCGCGCCGCCTGTTAAAAAGCTGTGTGGCAGCACAAACGCGTTAAGACCAAAGCCAAAAAACGTGCCGCCTATAATAACGCAAACAATATCTTTTAAAAAGCCAAAAACAGTTTTTTTCATAGTAATACCACCTCAATGGTTAGTATTACTCGCCATTTACAATAATATCAAATAACTGCTTAATTCTTTGGTGGTCTTCGCTTAAATACAAATATCCAAAAAGCGCTTCAAACCCTGTTGCGCTATGGTACTCAAAGAGGTCGGCGTTTTTTGGGTGCGAGTGAGTTTTTACGTTTTTACCCCTGCGCACAACACCGATTTCGTCGTCGGTTAAATGCTCTGAAAGTATTTGTAAAAACCTTGCCTGCGCGTGCGCGCTTACATATTCTTTTGCGCGT
>JAZNXL010000049.1:0-26988 GCA_045593905.1 Eubacteriales bacterium | reverse complement strand
TCGCTGGTGTGGCTCAATGGCAGAGCAGCTGATTTGTAATCAGCAGGTTGTTGGTTCGACTCCGATCACCAGCTCCATATAGTGGGAGTGTTCCCGAGCGGCCAAAGGGGGCAGACTGTAAATCTGTTGTCAACGACTACGGTGGTTCGAATCCACCCGCTCCCACCAAATAAAAATACCACCCAATCGGGTGGTATTTTTATTTGAATAGGAATAAGTTGTGGATTCGAAGGGTCGGTAGTGAATAATAGTCCAGTGGACTGTTAGAGCCGACCCCGGCCCGAGTAGCAACGAGGGCGAATCCAACCGCTCCCACCAAAATCGACAAATTTCGACAGAGACTTGTCGATTTTACTTTTTCACTATTAACTCTTCACTTTTCACTCTTTTATCTGTCCGAAATTCTTGACAAGTTTCGAAAAGGTGATTTGCTAAGCAAAGTGTTGATTATAAATATAATTTATGGTATAATCTAACCGACAAATAAAAAATTGTAGGGACAAAGATAATGATTGTTTTAATTACAGGTGCATCGCACACGGGTAAGACAGCAACTGCACAAAAACTGCTTGAAAAATATAAATATCCGTACTTGTCCATTGACCATTTGAAAATGGGTTTAATTCGCAGCGGCAACACGGAACTTACTCCTATGAGCGATGATAAAGATTTGACTGCATACTTATGGCCTATTGTCCGCGAAATGATTAAAACTGCAATTGAAAACAGGCAGAACTTAGTTGTTGAAGGTTGCTATATTCCGTTCGATTGGCAGAAGGACTTTGAAGTAGAATATCTTAAAGAGATTAAATATTACTGCCTTATAATGAGTGAGGGTTATATTAGAAACCACTTTGCTGACATAAAAAAATATGCAAATATAATTGAAAGCCGTTTAGACGATGAGTGGTGTACTATCGAAAGTGTGCTGGTAGACAATGCCGAAATCTTAAAACTTGCACAGTTATATAATGTGAACTATATTCTTATTGATGATAAATACGAAATCACCATTGATTTATAACTATAAAACACCATTCCTAAAAATATGTAGGGGTTCGAACACATAGGTTAAAAATTCGAAAGGGTTCGAATTTGTGCAACCCTTTCAAATAAAAATACCACCCAATCGGGTGGTTATTTTATTTAAATCTATTGCAAAATTATTAAAGTTTTTTATAATTTACTTGAGGTGATAAAAATGGAAGGTTTTTTTGACAAATACGAACTAAAAATCACAAATGAGAGAGAATCTCCTTTTATGAATAAATATAACGTTTATCAGGACGGCACAACACCTATGTATAGAGATACCGACGGTAAACTGTGGGCAATGAGCGGACACTCGCACATGGGCGAAATTGCAATGTTCTCGGGCACGTGCTTAGACGATATGGAAAAGCTTTACCCTATCGAAACAAACTTCAGCATTGGCCACGCCGAATACGCTTTTGCAGGTGTTCGTTATCCCGAAGGAATTTTACCACGCGGTAGTATGTGGCCGTTTGGTCTATACATATGTCCCAACACTCACCGTTTCTTCTGCTGGTTTCACAACGAAACAGGCTGGAACGGTCGCGGAACAGCTTATGACGCGTTTGGTCCATGCAAAACACCTAAATATGACTCAGACTTCAGACACATAGGTCTTATGCACTCAGACGATGAGGGTAAAACATGGACCTTTGACCGTTGGGTTTTAACAGGAAATGAAATTTCGCTTACAGACCGTTATAACCCCGGCGCCGGTAACGTTATAGGTCAAGAAGGCAGTCTGATTCGCTTTGGCAGCGGTGATTTTTCTTTCTTTATTGAGCCTGACGGTGAATACATTTATGTTTACTACAATATTATCTCAATAAATATTGACGAAGATTCATATAAAAACTGGAAAAGCTGTGACGTTTACATTGCAAGATGTCGAAAGCGCACAGACGGTACTATGGGAGATTTTGTAAAATACTATAACGGCAGTTTCTGCGAAGCAGGTAACCTTGGAAAAGAAACACCGATTATGGAAGACGCGTGGCACCCCCGCGTTGTTTACAGTGAGCCCGAGCAGATGTACATTATGACAAGCAAACCCATCTTAAAATCAAAAGATATGATGGACCTTCCCGGTATGGATAAAAAATGCAAAGTAATGCAAATCGCAACATCAAAAGATATGATTAACTGGACAAAGCCCGAAATCGTTTATCAGGACGGCAAAGTATGGGGCAACCACTATAACGCAATCATACCCGATGACAACAAAATGCAGCCTAACATTTTAACCTCAAATACATTTTCAATCTTAAACAATCATAACGGCACAGACGTTGTTCGTTATACTGCCCAACTCATTAAAAAATAAACAAAAACCACCCTTGTGGGTGGTTTTTATATTGAAAAAGTAAATTAAAAATGTTATATTGTAAGTAATTGCAACTATGGTGAGGTACTTATGAAAATTGTTGAAATTGTTGCACAGATAATAGGCATTGCCGCAATGGCATTTAACATAATATCCTATCAGGGCAAAAAACAAAGCACAATTATTACGTTGCAACTTTTTGGTGGTTTGTTATTTGCTATCAATTTTTTAATGCTTGGTGCATACGTTGGTGGTCTTTTAAACGTTATTGCAGTAATACGCGCGCTTGTTTTTCTTTATAAAGATAAAACCAAGGCCGATAACTTACCGTGGTTTATAGTGTTTTTTGCTTCATACGTATCAGTATACGTTTTAAACTTTACTGTATTTGGAAGAGAAGCAACTACATACAATTTTATAATAGAATTATTACCTGTAATAGGTATGACAGCTCTACACATTGGCTTTATGTTAAAAGACGCATCAGACGTTAGAAAATGCGGACTTGTTAGCTCGCCCGCGTGGCTTGTTTATAATGTAATAACAGGCTCTATCGGTGCAATTATTTGCGAAACAATCACGCTTGTTTCAATATTTATTGCTATGCTTCGCCACGATAAAAAGAAATATTAAATTTTATATAAGGAGTTTCAAAATGAGTAAAAACGACAAAAATTACGACGCGCTTTTTACACCTTGGAAAATAGGTAACGTTGAAATTAAAAACCGCATTGTAATGTGCCCTATGGGCGGCACATCGCTTTTTGGTTGGTTTGAACTTGGCGGTTGTCATTTTGACAAAGAAGCAGCAAGGCTGTTTTTAAAACGCGCTCAAAACAACACTGGTCTAATTATTCCAGGTATCGCTCCCCTTCGCGATACATTTTGGGGCAAATGGTTATGGCAAAATCCAAAGATGTTTGAAGAGCTCAAAGAATTTATGGACGAGATTCATAAAACAGGCGCAAAGCTGTTTGTTCAGCTAACTGCAGGTATGGGTCGTTCATGGGCTATTACCGAACTTGTAGCACCTCTACATAAAAACAAGCTCACACGTGCTATTGTGAAGCCTATTATTGATACCTCGCACGAACTTGCATCTCCCAGTCCGCAACCTTCACGCTGGGCACACGACATTATCTGCCCCGAAATGACAGTTGAACAAATTCACGAAATTATTGAAGCGTTTGCAAAAACCGCAAAGCTTTGTAAAGAAGCAGGCGTTGACGGTGTTGAGGTACACGCAGTTCACGAAGGCTACCTTTTAGACCAGTTTGCTATTGAGTTCTTTAACAAGCGTACTGATGATTACGGCGGCAGCTTTGAAAACCGTTATCGTTTTGCAGCAGAGGTTGTAAGAGCAATCAAAGATGCCTGCGGTGAAGACTTCCCTGTTTCACTACGTTATTCAGTTGAGTCAAAAATGAAAGGCTTTTGCGAAGGCGCTATGCCCGGCGAAAACTATACCGAGGTAGGCAGAGCTATGCCCGAGTCAGAAAAAGCCGCTAAATATTTGCAAGATGCCGGATATGATATGCTCAACGCTGACAATGGCACATACGACTCTTGGTATTGGGCACATCCGCCGATGTATATGCCCGAGAACTGCAACCTTGAAGATGTTTCACACATTAAAAAGTTTGTAGACATTCCTGTTGTATGCGCAGGTAGAATGGACCCTGCAGTTGCTGCTGACGCTATAGCCGAAGGCAAGATTGACGCAGTTGGTGTTGCAAGACAGTTTCTTGTTGACCCAGAGTGGATAACAAAGCTTATTGATGACAGACTCGAAGACATTAAGCCTTGTATTTGTTGTCACAGCGGTTGCTTTAACTTTTCATCATCAAAGGGTCACGCAAACACCCAAGACCTTACTGACACAATGGGTCTTGCACGCTGTGCATTAAACCCCGAAACAATGCAATCTAAAAAATACAGCCTAAAACCCGCTAAAAAGAGCAAAAAGATTGCTGTTATCGGCGGCGGTATTGGTGGTATGGAATCTGCTATTGTACTTGCAAAGCGTGGACACAGTGTTACACTTTACGAAAAGACCGACAAGCTCGGCGGTGTATTTATTGCCGCAGCAGCTCCGTCGTTTAAAGAAAAAGACCGCGACCTTATAACCTGGTACATCCGTGAGCTTTCAAAATACCCCATTGATATAAAGCTTAACACAAACATTGAAGATGTTAGCGCTCTTGATGCAGACGAAATTATTATTGCTACAGGCGCAAAAGCTCGTAACGTACCAATCAAGGGTGTAGAAAACGCTATTGAGGCGGTTGACGTACTCCTTAAAAACAAAGAGGTTGGCAACAAAGTAACAATCATTGGCGGCGGTCTTACCGGTTGCGAAATTGCATACGAGCTTTATTTAAACGGCAAACAACCTACAATTATTGAAATGCAAGACGACCTTATTACAACAAAAGGTATTTGTCTTGCTAACACAAGCTTTTTACGTGATTTCTTTAAAACAAACAAAGTACCTGTTCATCTTGAAACATCAGTTTGCGAGATTGACGGCGGCAACGTTGTAATTAAAGACAAAGACGGAAACGTAAGCACAGTTGAGGGCGATTCTGTTGTGTTATCGGTTGGTTACACACCTTCGCCTATTGCGAAAAAATCAAAGCACATACATATTGTCGGCGATGCCGCACAGGTAGGAAACCTGCGTTCAGTTATTTGGGGCGCATGGGATATTTGTATGAAACTGTAAGGAGATAATAGTATGATACTAACAAACGAACAACAAGCTATCTTAAACGGTGAAAAAGGCGAAGCACTTGCAAAAGTAATGAAAACTCTCGTTATGTATGGTGACGCTTTTGAAGCCGAAAAGCTTGTACCAATCACATCAAAATACAACCATCTTGTAACCTCGTTTGGTTTAAAGGTAATGTCGCCTGTTTATGACCTTATGCAACAGTTACTCGATGCCGGCGTTATGTCTGAACAAAAGTTTTCGGTTGACCCAAGACCGATTGACAAAAACGTTCCTGCTAACTTTTTACAAAACCTTGTTTTTAACAAGTTTATGTACACAAAGCAAGGCTTTTATGAAAAGCAATTACACAAGTTAGGACTTATCGACGACAACGCATTTACCTGCACCTGTTATATGGACGAAGTCGGTAACAAACCGCAAAAAGGCGATGTTTTATCGTGGGCAGAATCAAGCGCGGTTGTTTATGCAAACTCGGTTCTCGGCGCAAGATGTAACAGAAACTCAGGTATTATTGATATTATGGGCTCTATCGTAGGTTATGTTCCCTACTTTGGACTTTTAACCGATGAGGGCAGAAAAGCGACCTGGGTAGTAAAGGTTAACACCACTAAAAAACCCGAAGCGCAATTGCTCGGTTCAGCAATCGGTATGAAGGTTATGGAAGACGTTCCCTACGTTATCGGTCTTGATAAATGGATAGGTAATGAGCTAAATGAATCAGCAACATCCTACCTTAAAGATTTTGGTGCAGCTACTGCATCAAACGGCGCAGTTGGTCTTTACCATATTGACAACTTAACACCTGAAGCAGTTGAGCTTGGCGAAAAACTTATTGCAGAGGGCGCAAAAGAATACATAATTGACGATGCAGAGCTTGAAAGAGTTCAAAATAACTACCCTGTTGTATGGAAAAATCCCGATGCAAAGCCAAAGCTTTGCTTTGTTGGCTGCCCGCATTTATCGCTTGAACAACTTAAAGACTGGACAGTTAAAATTGAAAACGCTCTTAAAAACAACGGTATTAAAAAGGTTGTTATTCCCACAGTATTTACTGCCGCCCCCAAAGTACTTGAGGCTTTTGAAAAAACCGAGTATGCTAAAAGACTTAAAGCAACAGGCGTCATCACATCATATATTTGTCCGCTTATGTATATGAACAATCCACTTTGCAAAAAGATGCCTGTTATAACCTCGTCTAACAAGCTTCGCACTTATACAAGTGCTAAATATTACAAAGATGAACAGTTACTTTCTATTATTACAAAAGGAGGTAAAAACTAATGAAACAGTTTAAAGGTAGAGTAATAACACCCGGCACAGTAACCGCCGAGGCTGTTGTAACAAAACAAGGCTTTAATACCCTTGCCTCCTTCCAAATGGCATTGCAGTTTGGCGATAAAGAAGTTAAATGCGGAGACCAGAACAACAGTGAGCTCCACGGCAAACCGCTTATAAACAAGGCGCTTTGCTTACCCCAAACAATCGGCTCAACAACAGGCGGACTTGTACTTTACTGTGCTTGTGCTATGCAGAAAAATCCTGCTTGTATGTTGTTTTCAAACCCTATTGACTCACTTGCGGCTGCAGGTGCAGTTTTAGCTGATGTATGGGTTGAAGGTGTTTCAATGCCGGTTATCGACTCACTCGGCGACGAGTTTTTAAGCTATGTAAAAGATGGTATGAAAATCACAATAAAACAAGACGGAATCGTTGAAGTTGAATAAATAAAAAAAGACGCCTTAGCGTCTTTTTTATATTAGTGTTAAAATATCGTTACAAACATCAATATCGTTAATTGCGTTTTTTATATCTTCGCGATTATACGGACAATCAAGTAGGCATTGTTCAAGATTTTTTGCAAGGTTAAAGTCCATACTGTCAGTAAAAACGCTAACATCTTTAATTACACCTTTAATAACATTTAAGTTAATGGTTATACTCCCCCACTTAAAAATATCTTGTAACACAGCGGTAAACGGTGCTGTTTTGTTAAATATATATTCATTGCTTGAGTACTTATTATAAAGATGCTCGTCTGCAAAATCATTATAATTTAACTTTATTATATCGCAACCATAAAACTCGCTAAAAGCGGCTATAAGTTTATTTTTTAACACCTCAACAGTAATATCGGGGTTTAATTCACAAAGATTAACAACTCGCGATTTAACCGACTTTATTCCCTTTGCCTCGAGCTTTTGCTTTGAGGGCGTTAAATATTTTTTAAGTTTTTGTAAATCTGTATTTACAAGCAAAGTTCCGTGATGGTAACAGCTCTCTTTTGTGTTATAAAAAGCGTTGCCCGAAAACTTTTTACCGTTTGCTAAAATGTCGTTTCTGCCTGAAATTTCACAATCAATACCGCAACGCGAAACGGCGTTTTTTATAACTTGCAAGTTATTTAAAAGCTCGTAATCTTTACGTTTACATATAAAAGTAAAATTAAGGTTACCCAAATCATGAAAAACAGCGCCGCCACCCGAAAGCCTGCGCGCAACAAAACCTCCGTCTTGTTGTAAAAGTGTGCAATTACACTCGGCCCATGGGTTTTGACCCGCACCAATAACAACAGTGTTTTTATTTTGCCATAAATACAAAACTATTTCGTTGTCGCAAACACTGTCAACAAGCATTTTTTCAACAGCGAGGTTTTTATAGGGGTTATATTCAGTTGAAATACATAGTTTTAACTGCAAATCGTAAATATCCTTTAAAGTTTTATATTATTATAGTCGTTTTTTGTTATTAAGTCAACAAAAATAACTTGAATTATGATATAAATATGTTATAATATGTTAAAAACAACACACTAAAAAACAGGAGAACATAATGAACAAATTAAGAAGAGAAAAAATGCTCGAAACAATTAAAAAGAACAATATTGTTACCATTAAAGAATTGCATGATATGTTTCCTGACGTTTCGGTTATGACAATACATAGAGATTTGGACGCACTCGAAAAGCAAGGGGTAATCTCAAAGCATAGAGGCGGCGTTAAATCGGTACATCAAATTGGCGATATTGAGTTTAACGTAAGGCTGCAAAACAACAACAGCGGCAAGCTTATAATGGCAAAAAAAGCGTTAGAGCTTGTTAAGCCGCATACTTCAATATTTTTAGATGCAGGTACATCTACTTTGTTTTTGGCAAAGCAAATTCCCGATATACCTTTAAACATTGTAACAACAAGCCCAGGCATAGCGCTTGAGCTTTGCAGGCTACACAAAGCAACCATTACTTTATGCGGCGGAACACTTAGTAGAAACAACCAGGCAACCTTTGGCAACAGCGCACTCGAAATGCTTAATTACATTAACATTGACACCGCTTTTATTGGTGTTTCAGGTTGCTCTCTTGATGCAGGTTTTACCTGTGGTTTCGAGGGCGATATGCTTGTTAAAAAGACCATTATAAAGAAGGCTCGAAAAAGCGTTATAATGTGCACTGAAGAAAAGCTTAAAAGTCTTATGCCGTTCACTTTTGCGAATATGGAAGATATTGATTTTATCATAAGCGACAACGAGTTGCCCGAAGAATATAAAATTGCAGCAAAAAACTGCGATGTTACTTTATTGTAATATTTATATTTATTTTAAAAACAATTGACTGTTATGTTATATTATGTTATAATTAACAAGATAAATTTTCAAAAACAATTTTAAGGAGGAGTCATTTTGGCAAATGCTGTAATCATGCCCAAAGCCGGTATAACAGTTGAAAGCTGTATTATCGGTCAATGGGAAAAGAAAGTTGGCGACAAAATTAGTGTTGGCGACATATTATTTACATACGAAACCGACAAAGCCAGCTTTGAGTGTGAGTCAACCGAAGAAGGTACTCTACTCGAAATTTTCTTCAACGACGGAGACGAGGTCCCCTGTCTTGTAAACGTTTGTGCTATCGGTAACGAAGGCGACGACTGTTCTGCTCTTCGTCCCGCAGGCGAAGCTGAGGCTGAAGTTGTAGCTGAAGCTCCTGCTGCTGAACAACCTAAAGAGGAGCCTGCTACTGTTGCTGCACCTGCTGAGTCAACTGCAGTTGAGGGTAAGCTTGCTGTTTCACCCAGAGCTAAAAAGCTCGCTGAACGTGCAGGTGTTGACGCTACACTTGCAACACCCACAGGTCCTAACGGAAGAATTATTGAACGTGACATCAGAACTCTTATGGACAATCCTGTTGTAGCTAAAGAGGCAGTTAAAGAAGCTGTTGCGGCTGCTGTACCCGAGGTTGAATATGAAGACGTTAAGTTTTCAGGCATCCGCCGTGCTATCAGCAAGTCGATGCATACTTCACTTTCAACAATGGCACAGCTTACACACAGCACATCGTTTGATGCTTCTGCAATTCTTGCATACAGAAAGCAACTCAAAGCTTGTACTGATGAGTGCGCTGGTATTACAATCGGCGATATTATCCTTTACGCAGTATCGCGTACACTCTTAAACCACCCCGACCTCAATGCTAATATGCTTGATGACAACACAATTCGTTTATTCAAGCACGTACACCTTGGTTTTGCTGTTGATACACCCCGCGGACTTATGGTACCCACCATCTTTAACGCTGACCAAAAGAGTCTTTTAGAAATTTCTAAAGAAGTTAAAGAGCTTGCTGCCGAGTGCCGTGAAGGCAACATCAACCCCGACAAGCTCTCAGGTGGTAGCTTTACTGTATCTAACCTTGGTAATCTTGGTGTTGAGTCATTTACACCTGTTGTTAACCCGCCGCAAACCGGTATTCTTGGTGTTTGCTGCACTGTTGACCGTGTAAGAAAAACCGCTGATGGTTTCACTGTGTACCCCGCAATGACGCTCAGCTTATCATACGACCATCGTGCTGTTGACGGTACACCTGCTGCGAAGTTCCAAAAAGAGCTTTGCCAAAACCTTGAAAACTTTACAGCACTTCTTGCTCGATAAGGAGATTTGTAATGGAAAAATTTGATTTATTAGTTGTAGGCGGCGGCCCCGGCGGTTATCTTTGCGCTGAGCGCGCTGCTCAAAAAGGATTAAAGGTTGCTGTATTTGAGAAAAAAGCTCTTGGCGGCACCTGTCTTAACGAGGGTTGTATCCCTACAAAAACTCTTTTAAACTCTTCTAAAATGTATCGCCACGCAAAAGAAAGCGAAGCTTTTGGTGTTGTAAGCGAAGGCGTAACATACAACCACGCAAAAGTTGTAGAGAGAAAAGACAAAGTTGTTAAAACACTTGTTGCAGGTGTTGGTGCAACAATGAAAGCTAACAAAGTTACTGTTGTTAGCGCAAACGCAGTTATCAAAGGCAAAACAGACAATGGCTTTGCAGTTGAAGCTGACGGTCAAACATACTACGGCGCAAAACTTGCTATTGCTTCAGGTTCAGAAACCGTTGTACCTCCCGTACCCGGTCTTAAAGAAGGTATTGAAAGCGGCTTTGTTGTTACAAACCGCGAAGTACTCGACGAAAAAACACTCCCCAAAAACCTCGTTGTTATTGGCGGCGGCGTAATTGGTCTTGAAATGGCATACTATTTTGCAAGCGTTGGTGTTAGCGTTACAGTTATTGAAATGATGCCTAAAATCGCAGGCGCTACAGACCCCGAAATTTGCAAAGTGTTATCTGACGCTTTTGAAAAACGCGGTATGGTATTTAAACTTTCTTGCAAAGTACTCGAAGTTAAAGCAAATAGCGTTATTTACGAAGAAAACGGCGAAAAGAAAGAACTTGCTTGTGATAAAGTTCTTCTTTCGGCAGGCAGAAAGCCTTCAACCGCAGGCATCGGTATTGAGTCGCTCCATCTCGATATGGACAGAGCTGCTATTAAAACCGACCGTCACCTTTGCACAAACGTTTCAGGCGTTTATGCTATCGGCGACTGCAACGGCAAGCTTATGCTCGCACACACCGCTTACCGCGAAGCAGAAGTTGCTGTAAACCACATGGTTGGTATTGCTGACGAAATGCGTTATGACGTTGTTCCTTCAGTTATTTATACCGACCCCGAGGTTGCAAGCGTTGGTCTTAGCAAAGATGAGGCTACAAACCGCGGAATCAACGCAAAAGAGGTTAAACTTCCCCTTTCGTACGCAGGTAGATACCTTGCCGAATCAGAAGGTGGCAAAGGCTTTATCAAAATTGTTGTTGATACCGACAAAAACCGCTTAATCGGTTGCCATATGGTTGGTTCTTATGCATCTGAAATTATAATGACCGCTACAATGATGGTTGACACCGAGCTCACACCGAGCCGCTTACAAAAACTTGTATTCCCGCATCCTACGGTTGCAGAAATAATTCGTGAAGCTATATTTCATATATAAGGAGGAAATGACAAATGCCTAAAAGTTTATTTGTTGACCCTGCCGAGACTCTAAAGTCAGGCAAAATCTCGTTTAACGACATTCCTGTTAATGTCTACAACAAAACCATTAAAGAAGAACGCAAACGTTATTCTGATGATGACCTTATTCGTATTTATCGCGATATTACAATTCTTCGCGAGTTTGAGTCAATGCTTAACCAAATTAAGACTCAAGGTTTATACAACGGTATCGAAACAACCTACCCCGGCCCTGCTCACCTTTCTATCGGTCAGGAAGCAGCCGCTGTTGGTCAAGCTTACCTCTTAGACCAAAACGACTTTTCGTTCGGTTCACACAGAAGCCACTCTGAAATTCTTGCAAAAGCTCTTTCATGTATCCATAAATTAAGCGAACAAGAGCTTATGACAATTATGGAAGGCTTCCTTGGCGGTTCAGCTTTAAGAGCAACCGAAAAACTCGGTCCCGTAAGCGACGTTAAAGAACTTGCTATTCGTTTTATTCTTTACGGTACACTTTCTGAAATCTTTGCTCGTGAAACAGGTTTCCATAAGGGCATGGGCGGCTCGATGCACGCATTCTTCCTCCCCTTTGGTATTTATCCCAACAACGCTATCGTTGGTGGTTCAGCTGCAATCGCAACAGGTGCGGCTCTCTTTAAGAAAGTAAACGACAAACAAGGTATTGTTGTTTGTAACTCAGGTGACGGTTCTATGGCTCGCGGTCCTGTTTGGGAAGCAATGAACTTTGCTGCAATGGACCAGTTCCACACACTTTGGGAAAGCCACAAGGGCGGTATGCCTATTCTTTACAACGTATTCAATAACTCATACGGTATGGGTGACCAAACAAGAGGCGAAACAATGGGTTACGATATGCTCGCTCGTATCGGCTCTGGTGTTAGCCCCACTCAGTTCCATGCTGAGCGTATTAACGGCTTTGACCCGCTTGCTGTTATTGATGCAATGGAAAGAAAACTCAAAATCTTACGCGCAGGCGAAGGCCCTGTTCTTCTTGATACTCTTACATATCGTTATTCAGGTCACTCAACATCTGACCAAAACGCATATCGTACCAAGGAAGAAATCGATGCATGGCGCGAAATCGACCCGATTATCACCTACCGTCAAAAACTTACCGACGCAGGTGTTGCGGGTGACTCTAAGTTTGAAGAAATTCTTGCTGAAACTGCAGAGCGCATGACAACAATTTGTAAGGCTGCATCAGACCCTTCAATCAGCCCCTATGTTAACTTTAAGGCTGACCCCGAAGTTGTTGAGCGCCTTATGTTCTCAAATGAGAAGATAGAAAAGCTTGACGACCGCGAAAGCGAAGTTAAAATGCCTTTAGCAGAAGTTCCTGCTTATAAAAAGCTCAAAGAAAAAGAGCGTTCACCCATCGTTAACGGCAAACCCGTTTCAAAGATGAAACTCTTTAACCTTCGTGATGCTTTATCAGAGGTTATCTATGACAGATTTTACGAAGACCCCACCCTTATCGCTTACGGTGAAGACGTTCGTGACTGGGGCGGCGCGTTCGCAGTATATCGCGGTATGATGGATGCACTTCCTTACTGCCGTTTATTCAACTCACCTATCGCAGAGGCTGCTATTGTTGGTACCGCTGTTGGTTACGCTGTATCAAGCGGCCGTGCTCTTATCGAGCTTATGTACGCTGACTTTATCGGTTGTGCAGGCGACGAAATCTTTAACCAGATGTCAAAATGGCAAGCAATGTCAGCAGGTATTTTAAAGATGCCGGTTGTTCTTCGTGTTTCGGTTGGTTCAAAATACGGTGCACAACATAGCCAGGACTGGACAGCACTTTGTGCTCATATCCCCGGTCTTAAGGTTTGCTTCCCTGCAACACCTTGGGAAGCTAAAGGTCTTATGGAAACAGCTCTTAAGGGCACTGACCCTGTTGTATTCTTTGAAAGCCAAAGAATTTATGACGTTGGCGAACAATTCCACGAAGGCGGCGTTCCTTCTGAACGTTACGAAATCGAATTTGGCGATGTAAACAAAGTTCGTGATGGTAAAGACGTTACAATTCTTACCATTGGTGCTGCTCTTTATCGCGCTATGGATGCTGCTAAAGAACTTAGCGAAAAATACGGCATGGAAGCTGATGTAATCAACCTCCACTCACTCGTTCCGCTCGACTATACAAAGATTGTTGAGTCAGTTCGTAAAACAGGCAGAGTTGTTCTTGTTTCAGACGCTTGCACACGTGGTTCGTTTATGAACGATGTTGCTAAAAACATTACAGAGCTTTGCTTTGATGACCTTGATGCTCCGCCCGTTGTTGTTGGCGCACGCAACTGGATTACACCTCCCTTTGAGTTTGACGAATTCTTCTTCCCGCAAGCAAGCTGGATTCTTGATGCTATTCATGAGAAACTCGTTCCTCTCAAAGACTATACCGTTCAAAACGGTTGCACTGAGGCTGAAAGCTATCGTAGAGCAAAACTTGGTGTATAATGATTATTAAGCGTACTGCAAATGCAGGTGTTTTAATAACACTTGACGGTGTTTCGATTTTGGTTGACGGTGTATGCGACGAGCTGTATCCATATATTGCTACGCCAAATGATTTACGCAATGAACTTGAAAACTGTTTTCCTGATGTTGTTGCGTGCACACATACACACCCCGACCATTATAACGCTGATTATTGTAACTCTTATATACAAAAAACTCGCCGGTCCGTTATCGGACCGGCGATGTCCATTAGTGGACAGGTAAATAATGTTACAGTTCAAACGTTAAAAACACGCCATATAGGTAAAACCGACATAGAGCATTCAAGTATTATCATCAACGGCTCAAAATCTATATGGTTTATGGGCGATGCCTCGCCCATTGAGCTTGTAAAGTTTAAAAACTTTACACAACCCGAAGTGCTGATTGTACCTTATGCTTATGCGCTTACAACATCCGCTTATAAACAAACAAAAGCGATTGGTGCAAAGCTGAACATTATATTGCACTTACCTCAAAAGAAATGTGATGAGTACAGTCTGTGGGATAGCGTTTTAGCCAATATAGGTAACGATAGTTCTTTTGTTATACTAAACGTCGGCGAAGAAATACACATATAAAAAAAGGCACCTTACGGTGTCTTTTTTTGTCTGTATTCATTTGGCGTTATGCCGTAAACCTTATAAAAATCACTATAAAATACGGTTTTACTTTTAAAGCCGACAAGGTGTGCAATGCTATCCGCCGAATAGTTTGTTTTTTCTAAAAGGTTAGCAGCAGTTTCAATTCGTTTATTAATGATTAATGCATGCAAGGTAGAACCGTAATGTTCACAAACAAGTCGCGAAAGCTGTCTTTCGCTAATAAAAAGCTCAGCTGCTATTTTTTTGTTTGAGATTGATGTCATAAACTTGGTATTAAGAATATAGTCGAGTTTAACCAATCTATCAATATTTTTAATACTTACATCACCTTTTGTTTTATGTGCAATTTGTGCTGAACTTTTATTAATAAGTTTAACAAGCTCGTTAGTGAACATTAGCGATAACTGAAGCTCGTCGTTTTCGTTAAAGCTCGTAACAAGTTTATCCAGTGCTTTACAAAGCTCGGGTTTGTTTCTAATAACAATTGGTTTTTTAGAAGATAAGTAGTTTGATATTTTACTATATGTATCGGAATCAACCTTACAAGGAATTTTAGACCAAACAATACCTACAACGCTCGAAAAAGTATCGTCAGTTTCGTTAAACCTGCTATGCGGCATAGTAGCGGGAATAATAACAGCGTCACCGGGGTGCAGTCTGATTGTTTGAGACGGTATTTCAATGCGCACCTCACCCTTATCGCAAGTAAAGAGTTCTGCGTGCAAGTGAGTATGATTTGTCATAGAAATAATGCTCTCGGCAGTTTCACTTGCGCAACTTATTAAATATTTTAAATGAGTATTGTTAATACAAATATTACATTCTTTTGTCGTTATTGGGGCAATGTTGTTTTCCATAATAATCACCTCAACTAAAATTATATATTTTTGCAAACTTTAAGTCAATAATTTTTATTTTTTATTGAAATGTGAAATAATTTTGGTATAATAGTAGTAATGAATTTTAAAAGGAGACCTTTACTATGGCAAACAATAAATTTGCAGGTTCAAAAACCGAAAAAAATCTTTGGGAAGCTTTTGCAGGCGAATCAATGGCAAGAAACAAATATACCTATTTTGCTTCGGTTGCTAAAAAAGCTGGTTATGAGCAAATTGCAGCACTTTTCTTAAAAACTGCTGACAATGAAAAAGAGCACGCAAAACTCTGGTTCAAGGCACTTGGTGAACTCGGCGACACACCCACTAACTTAGAGCACGCTGCCGAGGGCGAGAACTTTGAATGGACTGACATGTACGACAGAATGGCAAAAGAAGCTGATGAAGAAGGCTTTACCGAACTTGCTGAACAATTCAGAGGCGTTGCTGCCGTTGAAAAAGCACATGAAGAAAGATACAGAGCACTTCTTAAAAATGTTGAAACTAACGAAGTGTTTAAAAAGAGTGGCGTAGTTATGTGGGAATGTCGCAACTGCGGTCACCTTGTAGTAGGTCTTGAAGCTCCTACTCTCTGCCCCGTTTGCAAACACCCACAAGCATATTTTGAAGTTCATAACGATAACTATTAAGAAAAAAGCGTGTGAAAACACGCTTTTTTCTTTACTTTAAAACATTAAAGTGATATAATATGAAAAAATATGTCTGGAGATATCTATGCGAAAACTTGATGGTTTAAAGCCTGAAAAGGTCTTTTTTTATTTTGAAGAGATTTGCTCAATCCCCCACGGTTCAGGAAACACTGACAAAATTAGCGACTACTGTGTAGAGTTTGCAAAAAAGCACAACCTTGAATATGTTAAAGACAGTTTCAACAACGTTATAATCAAAAAAGCTGCAACTGACGGATACCAAAGCCACCCGCCTGTTATTATACAAGGTCATCTTGATATGGTTTGTGAAAAAGAGGAAGATGCAACCATTAATATGGTTACTGAAGGGCTTGACATAACGCACAACGATGAATACGTTTATGCAAACGGAACAACTCTTGGTGGTGACGACGGCATTGCAGTTGCAATGGCTCTTGCAATACTTGACGACAACTCTATAGTTCACCCACCGCTCGAGGTTGTTTTTACAACTGACGAAGAAACAGGCATGGACGGCGCAGTCGGTCTTGATACGTCTTCACTCAAAGCCAAAACGCTTTTAAATATCGACTCCGAGTGTGAGGGCGTGTTAACAGTTAGTTGTGCAGGCGGTGCACACGTTCAAATTACTATCCCGCTTAATAGTGAAATAACCGAAGGTAACTGTTACAAAATCAAAGTTGACGGTCTTATCGGCGGGCATTCAGGTGTTGAAATTGACAAAGGAAGATTAAATTCAAACAAGGCAATTGCAAAGTTGCTATCAACATTTGATTTTGACTATAAAATTGCAAAAATCAACGGTGGTTTAAAAGATAACGCTATTCCAAGAACAAGTGAGTGCGTAATTTTTACTGATAAAGATATTGAAAGTTATTGCAAAAAATTTCAAAACTGCAACAAAATTTCTACCGACCCCGATTTAACAGTGTCCGTTTCAAAATCAAACTGCAAAGCTGATGCTTTCACTAAAGCCGACAGCAAAAAATTGGTTGAATTTTTATCAACAGTTGAAAACGGTGTTATAAAAATGAGTACTGACATTGATGGTCTTGTTCAAACATCGCTCAACCTTGGAATATTGGTCAGCGACCAAAATTCAATTTCTGCTTCATTTGCTGTAAGAAGCTCAAAAAACAACGAAAAAATCGAACTAATCGAAGCACTTAAAACCCACGCCGAAGCGTTTGGCGGAACTCTCAAAAGCAGTTCGCATTATCCCGCATGGGAATATAAACAAAACTCACGTCTTCGCGATACAATGGTTAGCGTTTACAAAAATATGTATGGTAAATCACCTGTTGTTGAAGCGATACACGCAGGCCTTGAGTGCGGTTTGTTTTGCGATAAAATTGAAGACCTTGACGCAGTTTCTTTTGGTCCTGATATGTGTGATATTCACACAACAAGAGAACGTTTGAATATTGAATCAACAAAACGTACTTTTGAATATCTATGTAATGTTTTAAAGGAGTTATAAAATGATTAAAACACGAATCGAAAAACTTCAGTCACAGCTTGAAAATAATCAAGCAATGCTTATAACAAGCGGTGTTAACAGGTTTTATTATACAGGCTTTAAATCTTCAGCCGGTGTTGTTGTTATTACAAAAAACAACGCTTATCTTTTGATAGACTTTAGGTATATTGAAAAAGCAAAAGCAACTGTAAAATGCCTTGATGTAATACTCTCACAACGTCAAAGCAGTGAAATTTACGAGTTACTTAAAAAGCACCAGATTAAATCTTTGTTTTTAGAATCTGACAGTGTCAGCATTGGCGAATATTCTTCGTACCAATCACAGTTTGAAGGCATTGAAGTTTTAACAAGCGACAAAATGACAAACTTTATTACACTTGCAAGAAGTGTAAAATCAAAGCAAGAAATTGATAATATTATCCAAGCCCAAAAAATAACCGATGCCACCTTTGATTACATCATAAATAATATCTGCGTAGGTAAAACCGAAAAAGAAATAATGCTTGATATGGAATTTTTTATGCGTAAAATGGGCGGCGAAGGCGTTTCGTTTGATTTTATTGTGGTTTCTGGTAAAAACTCTTCACTCCCCCACGGCGTACCTACTGACAAAAAGATTGAAAACGGTGACTTTATAACAATGGACTTTGGTTGCCTTTACAACGGTTATTGCTCCGATATGACAAGAACAGTCGCAGTAGGAAATGTAAGCGATGAACAAAAACTCGTTTACAATACTGTTTTAAAAGCTCAACTTGCCGCGCTTGATGTTGTTAAGGCAGGCGTTGTTTGCAAAGAAATTGACAAGGTTGCACGTGATATTATTTATAACGCGGGCTATGAAGGTTGCTTTGGTCACGGACTTGGCCACAGCCTTGGAATTGAGGTTCACGAATCACCCGCATTCAATATGCGCGATACAACTGTTTTAAAAGAAGGCACTGTTATGACTGTAGAGCCCGGAATTTACATTGAAAATAAATTCGGTGTGCGAATTGAAGATATGGTTGTTGCAACGGCTAATGGTTGTAAAAACCTTACAAACAGTCCAAAAGAACTTATAATTTTGTAGTTTTTACAAAAACATTTATCCGTCGTAAAAAAACAAATTTGTTGACTTTATTAATAATATATATTATAATATAAAAATAAATCGAAAAAGAGAAAATTAAGGAGTTGAAACATTTGGATAGTAAATTAGCGCTATACATTGTAAAGCGTGTTTTGCTCGCAGTTTTTACAGTATTTCTTGTAATTACAATTACGTTTTTTGTTATGAAGGCAATCCCGGGCGGACCATTCCTTAGTGAAAAGTCACCCAGCCCCGAGGTTACCGCAGCACTCGAAGCAAAATACGGATTGGACAAGCCGGTATTAGAGCAATACACTACCTACTTAAAAGGCATTTTAAAGATGGACTTTGGTCCCTCAATCAAGAATAGAGGCCGCGATGTTATCGACATCATTTTAGAAGGCTTTGCTTTTAGTTCAAAGCTCGGTCTTTCGGCAGCGTTTATTGCTATTATAATCGGTTTGGTACTCGGCTCAATTGCCGCAGTTTTCCACAACAAGTTAATCGATAAAATAATTATGGTGACGTCAACCGCATGTGTTGCTATGCCATCGTTTGTTATTGCAACGATACTGCTACTGCTGTTTTGTATTAAATTCCCCGTGTTACCGTCTAACGGCAACACAGCAGCAGGTTTAATATTACCTGTAATTTCGCTTAGCCTTTACCCAATGTCATACATCACACGTCTTACACGCTCAAGCATGCTCGACGTTTTGGGTCAAGACTACATCAGAACTGCAAAGGCAAAAGGCGTATCGCCTGCAAAAGTTATTTTTAAGCACTCGCTTAAAAACTCGGTAACACCTGTTATTACCTACGTTGGTCCTATGATTGCATACATTTTAACCGGCAGCCTTGTTGTTGAAAAAATTTATGCAGCACCCGGCCTTGGTAAATATTTCTTTTCAAGCATTATCAACCGCGACTACCCTATGATTATGGGTACAACAATTTTCCTTGCGGTTATTATGGTATTTATGACACTTGTTTCGGATATTCTTTACAAGGTATTCGACCCGCGTGTAGATTTGTCTTAAGGAGGTTTTAAAAATGAATACAAACGAAAATCTTCCTAAGAAAAATCCTTTAAGCTTGCAACTTAACTTAAACAGTTTTGAAAAAGCAAGTGACGAAGAAAAGCAAATGCAACAACGTATGCGTGAAAGCACTACCTTCTTTAAAGACGGTATGAAAAGACTTGCAAAAAACAAAATCGCAATGGTTTGTCTTTGCATTGTGGCACTTATTGTTCTTATTGTAACAATTGTTCCGTCTTTTTACCCCTATGGCTACGGCGACCAGTTAGGTGTTGAACAAGGTAAGCCCACCGATTCTTCGTATAACAACTTAAAACCCTTTGAATACGGCACAACCGAGCTTGAACGAATCGAAAACGGTGAGAAAATCTTCCCGCATATTTTTGGTACTGACTCAAAAGGCAGAGACTATTGCATCCGTGTTATCTACGGAACAAGAATTTCACTTGTTGTTGGACTTTTTGCAAGTATCATCGTGCTTATTATCGGTGTTATCTACGGTTCAATATCGGGTTATTACGGCGGTAAAGTAGACCTTATTATGATGCGTATTGTAGATATCATCTACTCACTGCCCGACCTTTTAATGATTATACTTTTCTCGGTTGTTTTAAACCAGGTACTCGGACCAAAGATTGACGGCAGCTGGCTTGGTAAGCTCGGCACAGGTATGATAAGTATATTTATCGTGTTTGCGCTTTTATACTGGGTTGGTATGGCTCGACTCATAAGAGGTCAAATTCTTACAATCAAACAGCAAGACTACGTGTTAAATGCGCGTTCAATAGGCGCAAAGTCATCGCATATAATTACTAAGCATATGATTCCAAACTGCATAAGCGTAATTATTATTTCGACTGCTTTGCAAATTCCCTCAGCAATTTTTACCGAAAGCTTTTTATCGTTCCTAGGTCTTGGCGTAAACATTCCTATGCCCAGCCTTGGTTCACTCGCATCGGATGCGCTTGACGGTATTTACTCCTATTCATACCGCCTCATCATCCCTGCTGTAACAATTTGTTTAATCGTTTTATCACTCAACCTACTCGGCGACGGTCTTAGAGACGCGTTTGACCCCAAACTTAAGAAATAGGAGGCGTTGTAATGAAAGTTTTAGAAGTTAATAATTTACACACCTCGTTCTTTACACCCGCAGGCGAAGTTAAAGCTGTTAACGGCGTTTCATTCTCGCTTGACAAGGGCAAGGTTTTGGGTATTGTTGGCGAGTCGGGTTCAGGCAAAAGCGTTACCGCTTACTCG
The DNA here is from genome assembly GCA_045593905.1 of Eubacteriales bacterium. Taxonomy (GTDB): domain Bacteria; phylum Bacillota; class Clostridia; order Oscillospirales; family QAKW01; genus RGIG9041. Next base: position 6,077 of record JAZNXL010000049.1, on the reverse strand, counting down.
ATTATGCAAATTCTTGCAAACCCCGGCAGAATAACCGAGGGTAGCATAAAATTATCAGGTCAAGAGCTTGTTGGCGCTTCGAAAGAAGAAATGCAAAAAATTCGCGGAAATAAAATTTCAATTATTTTCCAAGACCCTATGACAAGCTTAAATCCTGTATTTACAATTGGAAACCAAATGACTGAAGCAATTTTGCTTCACACTAACAGAAATAAACAAGAGGCACACGAACGAGCAATTGAAATGTTAAAGCTTGTTGGTGTTAACGAACCCGAAAAACGTATTAATCAATATCCCCATGAGTTTTCGGGCGGTATGCGTCAGCGTGTTATGATTGCTATGGCACTTGCTTGCGAGCCTGATATTCTTATAGCCGACGAGCCTACAACTGCTCTTGACGTTACAATTCAGGCACAAATTCTCGACCTTATGAAAGACCTTCAAAAACAACTCGGTATGTCGATAATACTTATCACTCACGACCTTGGTGTTGTTGCCGAAATGTGCGACGAGGTTATTGTTATGTATGCAGGCGAGGTTTGTGAACGCGGCACTGCTGATGAAATATTCTACAACCCCAAGCACGAATACACAAAAGGTCTTTTACGTTCAATCCCGTCTGTAAACAGCTCGGGTGAACGCTTAGAACCAATCGGCGGCACACCCGTTGACCTTTTGAATATGCCTGATGGTTGCCCCTTCTCACCAAGATGTGAAAACGCAATGAAAGTGTGCTTATACAATAAAGCAAAAGAAGCTGTTATTAACGACAGTCACATTGCAAGTTGCTGGATGAACGTTAAAACGGCTATTGAAAATGGTGAAATGACAAAAGAACAAGTAGAGGAGATATATAATAATGAACAATAACAAAAATCTTCTCGAAGTAAAAAATTTAAAACAGTATTTTGATATTCCTAACGGATTCTTGCGTTCACTCAAGTTAAAAGCTGTTGACGATGTAAGCTTTGACATTAAAGAGGGTGAAACACTTGGTCTTGTTGGTGAGTCTGGTTGCGGTAAAACTACCGTAGGTCGTACAATTTTACAACTCTACAAGCCTACCGCTGGTGAAATCATTTTTGACGGTAACAAAATTGAAAGCAAAGCTTCAATTAACGAGTTCCGCAAACAAGCACAAATGGTTTTCCAAGACCCCTACTCTTCACTCGACCCGCGTATGACTGTAAGCGATATTATTGGTGAGCCGCTCGATGTTCACAAATTATACGCTAACAAAAAAGAACGCGCAGAAAAAATTAAATACCTTATGGACCTTGTCGGTCTTTCAAGCGAACACGCTACCAGATACGCTCACGAGTTTTCAGGCGGTCAGCGCCAAAGAATCGGTATAGCAAGAGCACTTGCGGTTGAGCCTAAGTTCATTGTTTGTGACGAGCCTGTATCAGCTCTTGACGTTTCAATTCAGGCACAGGTTGTAAACATGTTCGAAGACCTACAAAAGAAACTGGGTCTTACCTATTTATTTATTGCTCACGACCTTTTGGTTGTTAAGCATATTTCAACAAGAATTGCAGTAATGTATCTTGGTAAGCTTATTGAGATTGGCCCGTCAGACGAGATTTATCACAAACCGCTTCACCCTTATACAATCTCGCTTTTATCGGCTGTTCCTGTTCCCGACCCCAACATTGCAAGAGCTAACAAGCGTATTCACCTTGAAGGCGACGTTCCAAGCCCGTTGCATATGCCAAGCGGTTGTCCCTTTAGAACAAGATGCCCAAGAGCTACTGCAAAGTGCGCTGAGTCAATGCCCGAACTTAAAGAAATTGTTCCCGGTCACAGCGTTGCTTGCCACAATTTATAATTTTGTAATTATTGCCCATAAGGGCTTAATTAAAATTTTTTAGGAGGAAAAACCCATGAAAAAGACATTGAGTATATTGCTTATCGTAGCAATGATTCTCACATGCACAGTATCACTCAGTGCATGCAAAAAGGCTGACGCAGGTCTTGTACTTAACGTTGGCGCTTATCCGGATACCATCGACCCTGCTCTTAACAGTGCAGTTGACGGCGGTACCTACATTGTTCATGCTTTCACAGGTCTTGTTGGTTACTCAGTAGACTCAGAAGGCAAACAAGTTCTTATTCCTGAGTGCGCTTCAGAACTTCCTACAGGCGTACAACTCGAGGACGGCAAAACAGCTTACACATTTAAGCTTCGCGACGGCCTCAAATGGAGCGACGGCTCTGACCTCACTGCTCAAGATTTCGTATATGCTTGGAACAGAGCAGCTGACCCCATGACCGGTGCTGACTATTCATACATGTTTGAAGTAATCGACGGTTACGCTGACATGGCTGAAATGTATGCTACCAAAGAAGACGAAAACGGTGAAACTGTTATCGACACAAACGAAGACGGCACACCCAAGTACGTTGACGGCAAAAAATCACTTAACGTTACCGCTTCTGAAGACGGTAAAGAACTTACAGTAGTTCTTACAATCGACGTTCCCTACTTCCATGAACTTTGCGCTTTCCCCGCTTACATGCCTGTTAAACAGGAAACTGTTGAAGCTAACGGCGACAAGTGGGCTACAGCTGCTGATACATACATCGGCAACGGCGCTTACAAAGTAACAGAGTTTACACAAACTCAGCTCGTTATGGAGAAGAACGAATATTACTACAATGCTGACAAAGTTGTTACAGACAAACTCGTATTTGCTTTCAACGACGATGACAGCTCACTTCTTGCTAACTACAAGAACGGTTCATACCTCTTTATCGACTCAGTTCCCACTGACGAGATTGCAGCTCTTGAAAAAGACTACCCCGAAGAGTTCCAGGTTGTAGGTCAGCTTGGTACTTACTACGTTTCATTTAACGTAAACGATGAAGCAATGAAAGACTTCACCGAAGACGAAAAAGTTAAAATCAGAAACGCTCTTTCACTCGTAATCGACAGAAACTATATCGCAGAAGACATTGGCCAGGCTGGTCAGGTTCCTGCTAACGCTTTTGTTGCTATGGGTCTCACCGAGCCCGACGGTTCAGAATTTATTTCTAAGAACGGTCCTAACGGCGACGGTAAAGGTTACTACAGCGTTGCTAAAGAAGACTACGAAAACAACTGTGCTGAAGCTCTTAAGCTTTTAGAAGAAGTTGCTAAATCTTCAGGCAAATTCACTGTAGCAGACGGTAAAGTTTCAGGCTTCCCGTCACTTACCTACATCACAAACAACTCATCAGGTCATATCGCTATTGCTGAGTACCTCCAAGAAGTTTGGGGCAAATACGGCTTTGACGTTAAAGTTGAACAGCAAGAGTGGGCAACCTTCCTTAACACACGTAAGAACGGCGATTATTCAATCGCTCGTAACGGTTGGCTCGGCGACTACAATGACCCCATCTCGTTCCTCGATATGTGGATTACCGACAGCGGTAACAACGATACACAATTCGGTAGAGGCGACCACGAGAAATACGCTAAATACAGCTATGCTGGTAAAGACGGTCTTACATGGGCTGAAGCATATGATGCTTGTATCGCTGCTGTAAAAGGCGAAAAGGATGCTAACAAACGTTTCGAGCTTATGCACGAAGCTGAAAACATCCTTATGTCAACAGGTGCTATCTGCCCGATTTACTACTACACTGATTTATATATGTGCAGTCCTAAGGTTGACGGCTTCTTCTCAACACCTCTTGGCTTTAAGTACTTTATGTACGCATCAGTTAAATAATTAAATTTAACTACAACAACTGCGGAAGCAATTCCGCAGTTGTTTTTATTTTGCTCTTATGGTATAATTAATAAAAAATTATTAGGAGTAATTATGAAGGCATACGAACGATTTTTAAAATACATTACATTTGAAACAACATCAGACGAAAACTCAAAAGCAGTCCCCTCTTCAGCCTGTCAGTTAGAGCTTGGCAAGTTTCTTGCAAATGAACTTGTATCTTTGGGTATTGATAACGCACACATCGACGACAATGGCTATGTATACGCTTTTATTGATGCATCAAAAGGCTGTGAAAACTGCGATGCAATCGGTCTTATTGCACACATGGACACAACTCCCGATGTATCAGGAAAAGATGTTAAAGCAAAAATTGTCACTTATAATGGCGGAGATATAAAGCTAAATGACAGTGAAAGCATCTCACCTGATAAGTTTGAGTGTTTGCCAAAATATATCGGTCACGACCTTATTGTAACCGATGGCACAACATTACTCGGTGCTGACGATAAAGCGGGCGTTGCCGAAATATTTACCGCTATTGAGTATGTATTAAACAACCCCGAGTTTAAGCACGGTAAAATTTGTATATGTATCACACCCGACGAAGAAATAGGTTGTGGTGCCGACCATTTTGATGTTGAAAAATTCGGTGCAAAATATGCCTATACTGTTGACGGTGGCGAGCTTGGCGAAATTGAATACGAAAACTTTAACGCAGCAGGCGCAACCATTACTATAAACGGCATTAATATTCACCCGGGTGCTGCAAAAAACAAAATGAAAAATGCAGTTTTGGTTGCGAATAAATTTATATCTTTAATGCCCGAGGACCAAACCCCTGCTACCACCGAAAAATACGAGGGCTTTTATCATATTTCAGATGTTGTAGCTTGCGAAACACAGGCAACAATTAAAATGATAATACGCGACCACGACAAACAAAAATTCGAGGATAAAAAGTTGTTTGTTCAAAAGGCGGTTGACTATATTAATTCGGTTTACGGCAACGGTACCGCTACAGCCGATATTAAAGACAGCTATTATAATATGAAAGAAATGATAATTCCGCATATGCATATTGTCGATAATGCAAAAGATGCAATGGAAAAATGCGGTGTTGAGCCAAAGATTGTTGCAATTCGCGGTGGTACTGATGGTGCAAGGCTTTCGTTTATGGGTCTTCCCTGTCCCAATCTCTCAACAGGCGGCGAAAACTTTCATAGTGTTCATGAGTTTATTTCAATTCAGGCTATGGAAAAAATGGTAGATGTTCTAATTGAACTTGTAAAAGCAAAATAAATAAAAAAGACTATGTTCTTTTGAACATAGTCTTTTAATTATTTTTTAAGTTTTGATGTTTTCTCGTATGCAGCGATTACGGCACTTGATACTGCATGTCTGAAGTTATTGTTCTCAAGCGCAAGCACACCTTCAATTGTTGTGCCGCCGGGTGAACAAACCTCGTCTTTTAATTGTTCAGGGTGTTTTTTGCTTTCAAGCATCATAACACCGCTACCCATAATAGTTTGCTTCGCGTATAAGAGCGCTTTTTCACGCGGTAGACCGCATTTTACAGCACCGTCAGCTAACGCGTCAGCAAACATATAAACAAAGGCAGGTCCGCAACCTGAAAGCGCTGCAGCAGCATCAATGTGTGCCTCGTCAATTTTGTCAACAACGCCCACCTTTGACATAAGGTATAAAAACATCTGTGTATCGGTTTCGGTAATTCCATCAGCTGTGCAGTATAATAACATACCCTCACCTACGGCGGCGGGGGTGTTGGGCATAATTCTAATTACCTTATCAGTACCAAGATATTCGCAAAGTGTTTTTGTATCAACGCCTGCAGCCATTGAAACAAAAACTGTGTTATCGGTTTTATATTGAGATATTGACTGTGCTACACCTTTAATAATATTAGGCTTAACACCTAAAAAAACAAGGCGAGAGTTTGTAACAAGGTCGGCAATATCAGTTGATACTGCGCCTGTTTGATTTGAAAGCTCGTCACACTTTTGCGCGTTTAAATCGAATATAGATAAGGTTGAGGCGTTTTCGGCTTTACAAGCCGCCATAAAAAGCGCACCGCCCATATTGCCAACGCCAATAAAACCTGCGTTATATTTCATAGTAATCACCTTATTAACGGATATTTCCGTTGCCCTTTACAATGTATTTGTATGTAGTGAGTTCACAAAGGCCCATAGGTCCTCTTGCGTGCATTTTTTGGGTTGAAATACCCATTTCACAGCCGAGGCCAAACTCGCCGCCATCAGTAAAGCGTGTTGAAGCATTTACATAAACCGAAGAACTATCAACATTTTTTGTAAAATAGTCAATAGCCTGCTCATCACTTGC
>JAZNXL010000048.1:0-22174 GCA_045593905.1 Eubacteriales bacterium | reverse complement strand
CGACATGGCTACATCCGACTTAATGTATGAGGCTGAAATCAACGCTGTTATCCACGGTAACGGCGGAACTGCCGATATTGATATTTCACAAGACAAAATTTTAATAAAAATTGCCGACCAAGGTAAAGGTATTGCCGACCTTGACCTTGCAATGCAAGAGGGTTATTCAACTGCTTCTGACGATGTTCGTAATCTCGGCTTTGGCGCAGGTATGGGTCTTCCTAATATTAAAAAATACTCCGACGACCTTAAAATTGAAACTGAGGTTGGCAAAGGCACAACACTATTCATAACTATTAATTTATAGGAGAGTAATTATGTCTTCTTTCCACTCGGTACGCCTTGACGAAAACAAGTGCAAAGGCTGTATAAACTGTGTTAAGCGCTGTCCTACCGAAGCAATTCGTGTAAAAAACGGAAAAGCGTTTATCATTTCAGAAAAATGCATAGATTGCGGCGAGTGTATACGCATTTGCCCTAACCATGCAAAAAAAGCTGTCTACGACAAGCTTTCTATTATAAACGATTATAAATATCGCGTTGCGCTGCCTGCGCCGTCGCTATATCCGCAGTTTAACAACCTCGAGAGCGGTGAATATGTTCTCGATGCTCTTAAACTAATCGGTTTTGACGATGTTTACGAGGTTGCAGCAGCAGCTGAAATCGTAAGTGAAATGTCACGGAAACTTTTAAAGGATGAGTCAATTCCGCGGCCGGTAATTTCTAATGCTTGTCCCGCTATTGTACGACTTGTTCAGGTTAGGTTTCCAAAACTAATACCTCACCTACATAATATTATGCCACCTGTTGAGGTTGCGGCAAAAATCGCTCGCGAAAAAGCTGTAAAGCAGACCGGCTTGTCACCGTCTGAAATTGGTGTGTTCTTTATATCGCCCTGTCCGGCAAAGGTCACGGCACTAAAATATACTGACGAACTACGAAAAACAGTAGATGGCGTTTTGTCGGCAAGCGAAATTTACTTTGAACTTTTGCCTGCACTTAAAAAGGTTAAAACTGTAACAAGTGAACACGCGGCAGGTCTTACAGGTCTTTCATGGTCGTATACAGGCGGCGAGTCTACCTCGCTTCTTGTTCCAAAATACCTGGCTGCTGACGGTATTGAAAATTGCATAAAAATACTTGACGAAATCGAAGAAGAAAAACTCAATAATATTGATTTTGTCGAGCTTGATGCTTGCTTTTCGGGTTGTGTTGGCGGTTGCTTAAACGTTGAAAACCCTTATATTGCAATTACAAAGGTTCGTAGTCTTCGTAAGTATAGACCGGTAAGTGTAACCCATCTTAAAGACCACCCCGAATTCAACATTAACGATTTTATCGTTGATGAACCGGTAAAAGAAAGCAACGCGTTAAAACTTGCCGATGACCCTAAAAAAGCAATGGAGATTATGCTGAAAATCGAAGAGATTGAGCAAAAATTACCGGGTAAAGACTGTGCTTCGTGCGGGTCTCCGTCTTGTGCTTGCTTTGCGCAAGATGTAGCAATGGGAAATGCCAAAATTTCCGATTGTGTGTTTGTTATGAAAAAAGAATTAAGAGATATTTTATTATAGGAGATAAAAAAATGACAGTACAAGAATTATGTAAAGCATGTGACTTCACACCCGTTGTTGAGCAAAACTTAGATACAGAGGTGTCTTCTGTATATACTTGCGACCTTCTTTCGTGGGTTGTAGGCAGAGCTAGGTTTAATGCTGCGCTCGTTACAGTTATGACAAATGTTAACGTAATTGCAGTTGCATCAATGGCAGACCTTTCGTGTATTATTTTAACCGAAGGTGTAAAGCTTGACGATAATGCTTATGAAAAAGCTGTTGAAACCGGCATACCTGTGCTTTCAAGTAAGCTTGATACATACAAAACCTGTGAGCTAATCTCAAAATTCATAGATTAATGCGTTATTATTACGACCTACATATTCACTCGGCATTGTCACCTTGCGGCGACGATGATATGACGCCAAATAACATTGTTAATATGGCACTTATTAATGAACTTGATATTATTGCTTTGTCTGACCATAACACTTGTCAAAACGTTGAGGTTACTGAACAAATTGCAAAAAAATCGGGTTTGGTTTTTCTACCGGGTGTCGAGGTTGAAACGGCAGAGGAAATTCATGTCCTTTGTCTTTTTCCTGATGCAAAAAGTGCTGTTGAGTTTGAAAAACAGGTGCTATCAAAGGCTCTTGCCGATATACCTAACGACGAAACCATTTTTGGCAAACAGCAAATTATGGATATTAACGACGAGGTTATAGGTGTTGAAACAAAATATCTTATCAATGCTACAACTCTCAATATTGACACTATAGGCAGTATTGTAGACGGCTTTGGCGGTGTTGCGGTTCCTGCGCATATTGATAAATCTACTAAAAGCGTTATCGCAATGCTTGGTATGGTTGATAAATCAATGGGCTTTAATACTTTTGAGCTTTCAAAAAATGCGCCCAAAGACTATGTTGATACACAGTTTTCGCTAAAAGACCAGGGTTATAGCTACATTTTTAACACCGATGCACATTATTTGTGCGATATTGCCGAGAGGGGAGAACACAATTTTTTTGAGCTTGAACCACCTGCTACACCCCGAAAAATTATTTCGCTTATCAAGGAAGGACAATTTTAACTGTCCTTCCTTATTTTTTGTCAAAATTTTTGTATAAAAATCATAAAAACAGTAGAAATCTTCTTATTTATATGTTATTATATTATGTGTGTAAAATTACGTACACATAAAGCACGAAAATAATTTTATTTATAATATTTTCAAGGAGGAAAAAATGAGTAAACAATGCGCTGTCCCTTTTAAGGGAACAAAAGAGCAAGAAGCAAAGCTCCATGAGGTCATCAAAAAGTATAAGGACACAGACGGCCCCTTAATGCCGGTGCTTCAAGAAGCTCAGGGAATCTATGGCTATCTTCCTATTGAGGTTCAAAAAATAATCTCGGAAGGCCTTGACATTTCTCTTGAACACATTTATGGCGTAGTAACCTTCTACGCACAGTTTTCACTTGCACCTAAGGGCGAGTATCAAATAGGTGTTTGCCTTGGTACTGCTTGTTATGTTAAAGGTTCAGGCGAAATTCTTGACAAAATCAAAGAAATCATTGGTATTGATGTAGGCGAGTGTACTGCCGACGGTAAGTTCTCACTCGAGGCTACAAGATGTATCGGTGCTTGCGGTCTTGCCCCCGTTCTTACAATCAACGATGAGGTTTACGGCCGTCTTACAACAGGCGAAATTCCTGATATTTTAGCTAAGTACATCAACAAATAATGAAAGAGCTTTCACTTAATATTCTCGATATTGCTCAAAACTCGGTAAAAGCAGGTGCTATGCAAATTGAAATTTGTGTAACTGAGAGCCTCGCTGCCAATCTTGTATTAATTTCTATTAAAGATAACGGCTGCGGTATGTCAGACGAGTTTGTAAGCTCGGTTATCGACCCTTTTGTCACCACGCGTACAACACGCAAGGTGGGTCTTGGTATCCCGCTTCTTCGTCAACAGGCACTCGACACTGATGGCAGTTTCGATATAAGCTCAAAGCTTGGTGTTGGAACAACGGTTTTTGCAAGCTTTCGTCTTGACCATTTAGACCGCGCTCCAATCGGTGATATTGCATCAACACTTATTTCGCTAATTTCATCAAACCCTGCAATCCGCTACGTTTATACACATAAAACCGATAGCGGCGAGTTTACTTTTGACACAAACGAGATAAAAGCTCAAATTGATGATATTCCAATTGATGAGCCCGAAATATTAATGTGGCTCCAAGAATATCTAAACGAAAACATAAACAGTATTGAAGGAGGAAATATATAATGAAAAGCCTTGAAGAACTCAGAGCAATCAAACAAAAAATGCAAAATAACGTTCAGCTTCGCGGTGTTGAAGACGAAGAAAGCGTTGTAAGAGTTGTTGTAGGTATGGCAACTTGCGGTATTGCAGCAGGTGCTCGTCCTGTTTTAAACAAATTTATCGACGAGGTTCAATCAAGAGGCCTTAAAAACGTAAAGGTAACACAAACAGGCTGTATCGGTGTATGCAGACTTGAGCCTATCGTTGAAGTTATTGCTCCCAACGGTGAAAAAACCACTTACGTTAAAATGGACGCTGACAAGGTTGCTAAAATCGTTCACGAGCATCTTGTAAACAACAAAGTTGTTTCAGAATACACAATCGCAAACGCTGATAAGTAATAAAAGGTAACCGCTCTTTTTCAATTCTGTGCAGAAAACAGAGCCGAAAAATAAACACTATTTGCCGTGCACAGCGGCAGAAGGAGAATACAATGATAAGAAATCATATTCTTGTTTGCGGCGGTACCGGATGTACATCTTCGGGAAGTGTTGCAGTAGTTAATGCTCTTAACGAAGAACTCGCCAAAAACAATCTTCAAGACGAAGTTAAAGTTGTAACAACAGGCTGCTTCGGTCTTTGCGCTCTTGGTCCTATTATGATAGTTTATCCCGAAGGCGCTTTTTACAGCCGCATCGAGCCCGATATGGTGCCCGAAATCGTTTCAGAGCACATTATCAAAGGCCGTGTTGTTAAAAAATATCTTTATACAGATAAAGCTGAGGGTGAAGAGGTTACAGGTACCGAATCACTCAACGACACAACCTTCTATAAAAAGCAGCTCAGAGTTGCTCTTCGCAACTGCGGTGTTATTGACCCTGAAGACATTGATGAGTATATCGCTTACGACGGTTATGAAGCACTTGGTAAAGTATTAACCGAAATGACACCTGAACAGGTTATTCAGGTTATGAAAGACAGCGGCCTTCGCGGTCGTGGCGGTGCAGGCTTCCCCACAGGTCTTAAATGGGATTTTGCATCAAGAAACAAATCAAAAATCAAATACGTTTCATGTAACGCCGACGAGGGTGACCCCGGTGCGTTTATGGACCGTTCAGTGCTCGAGGGCGACCCCCACTGTATTATCGAGGCTATGGCAATTGCAGCTTACGCAGTAGGCGCTTGCAAAGGCTTTGTATATATCCGTGCCGAGTACCCCATCGCTGTTAAGCGTTTACAAATCGCTATTGACCAGGCTAAAGAGTATGGTCTTCTTGGCAATAATATATTTGGCACCGACTTTAGCTTTGACATTGAAATCCGTCTTGGCGCCGGTGCGTTCGTATGCGGTGAAGAAACTGCTCTTATGACATCAATCGAGGGCAACCGTGGTGAGCCCCGTCCTCGTCCTCCGTTCCCGTCAGATAAGGGTATCTTCAGCATTCCTACAATGAACAACAACGTTGAAACATACGCAAACATCCCCCAAATCATCTTAAAGGGTGCTGATTGGTTTGCTAGTATGGGTACCGAAAAATCAAAGGGTACAAAAGTATTCGCTCTCGGCGGTAAAATCACAAACACCGGTCTTGTTGAAATTCCTATGGGTACAACACTCCGCGAAGTTGTTGAAGACATTGGCGGCGGTATTCCTAACGGTAAAAAGTTCAAGGCTGCTCAAACAGGTGGTCCTTCAGGCGGTTGTATCCCTGCACACCTTATTGACACACCTATCGACTACGATTCACTTGCTTCAATCGGCTCAATGATGGGTTCTGGTGGTCTTATCGTAATGGACGAAAACAACTGTATGGTTGACATCGCTAAATTCTCCCTTGAGTTTACTGTTGACGAATCATGCGGTAAATGTACACCATGCCGTATCGGTACAAAGAGACTTTTAGAGTACCTTGATAAAATCACTAAAGGTCAAGCAACAATGCAAGACCTTGACGACCTTGAAGAACTTTGCTACTACATCAAAGAAAACGCACTTTGCGGTCTTGGTCAAACAGCTCCCAACCCGATTCTTTCAACACTCAAATACTTTAAAGACGAGTATATTGCACATATCGTTGATAAAAAATGTCCTGCAGGCGTATGTAAAGACCTTCTCGAGTTCAAAATTACCGACGCTTGTAAAGGTTGTACACTTTGTGCAAGAAAATGTCCTGTTAACGCAATCTCAGGCGCAGTTAAAGAAAAACACGTTATCGATACTACAAAATGTATCAAGTGTGGCGTATGTATTTCAAACTGTAAATTTAATGCAATTGTTAAAGAGTAAGGAGGTAAAACACTAATGAATATGGTTAATCTTAAAATCAATAATGTAGATGTTACTGTTCCTGCAGGCTCTACTATCCTTGAAGCTGCAAGAATTGCAAATATCGAAATCCCTACTCTTTGCTATATGAAAGAAATCAACGCAATCGGCGCTTGCCGTATCTGTGTTGTTGAAGTTAAGGGTGCTCGTTCACTTGTTGCAGCTTGTGTATACCCCGTAAACGAGGGTATGGAAGTATTCACTTCAACTCCCAAGGTATTAAAGTCAAGAAGAATGACTCTTGAACTTATCCTTTCAAACCACAATCGTAAATGCCTCTCTTGTGTAAGGTCAGGCAACTGCGAACTCCAAAAGCTTTGTGTTGAGTACGGCATTGAAAACGATGGCAAGTACGACGGTGACAAAACACCTTCAGAGCTTGACGATTCAGCAGCTCATATGATTCGTGATAACTCAAAATGTATCCTTTGCCGCCGCTGTGCAGCAGTTTGTGATAAAAACCAAGCCGTTTCAGTTCTTGGTGCAAACTACCGTGGCTTTGCTACATCACTCGGCTCAGCTTTTGATGCACTTTTAGACGAAACCTCATGTGTATCTTGTGGTCAGTGTATTGTTAACTGTCCTACAGGCGCACTTTCAGAAAAAGACGATACTGCTAAAGTATTCGAAGCACTTGCTGATGATACAAAGCACGTTATCGTTCAAACAGCTCCTGCTGTTCGTGCCGCTATTGCTGAAGAATTTGGCAACGAAATCGGTACTGATGGCGAGGGTAAAATGGTTGCAGCTCTCAGACGCCTCGGCTTTGACGGTGTTTACGATACCGATATCGCTGCTGACCTTACAATCTTAGAAGAAGCTCACGAGTTTATTGAAAGAGTTCAAAACGGCGGCAAGCTTCCTATGATTACATCTTGCTCACCCGGTTGGATTAAGTTCTGCGAATTTAACTTCGCTGACTGCCTTGATAACCTTTCAACATGTAAATCACCTCAGCAAATGTTTGGCGCACTCGCAAAAACATGGTACGCTAAAAAGATGAACCTCGACCCCAAAGACATTTTTGTTGTATCGGTAATGCCCTGTACAGCTAAAAAGTTCGAAATCGGTAGAGATAACGAAGCAGCTGCAGGTGTTCCTGATGTTGACGTTGTTATTACAACCCGTGAACTTGCAAGAATGATTAAACGTTCAGGTATCAACTTTAACGCACTTCCCGAAGAAAAATTTGATATGCCTCTTGGCTCATCAACAGGCGCAGGCGTTATCTTCGGTGCAACAGGTGGTGTTATGGAAGCTGCTCTTAGAACTGCAGTTGAAACACTTACAGGTGAAGAGCTCGGTAGTCTCGAATTTAACGAAGTTCGTGGTACTGAGGGCATTAAAGAAGCAAGCTACAAAGTTGGTGACCTCGAAGTTAAGGTTGCAGTTGTATCAGGCCTTGCTAATGCAAAAGAGATTATGAAAAAAGTTCGTTCAGGTGAAGCTGATTACCACTTCATCGAGGTTATGGCTTGTCCCGGCGGCTGTGTAAACGGCGGTGGTCAGCCTATCCAACCTGCAAGCGTTCATAACTTTGACGATATAAGAGCAAAACGTGCATCAGTTCTTTACAATATCGATAAGAATATGCCGCTCAGAAAGTCACACGACAACCCTGTACTCAAAGAGGTTTATGCTGACTACTTTGAAAAGCCCGGCAGCCACAAGGCTCACGAAGCTTTCCATACAACATACGTAGCACGCGACCGCTTTGGTAAGCTCTAATAACAAAATTAAAATACCGTAATGCGAAAGCATTACGGTATTTTTTTATTTACTTTTAAACGGTGTATCAAATATTGCAACATCAATGTCTTTTAAACTTGTGAGTGTATATACCGACCGCCTGTAAAACTTGTGACTATCGCACAAAAACACGCTTTTGTTTGTGTTTTTAAGCATTAGGCTTCTTAAATAGTTTTCTTCTTTTGTCGGGTCGGTTATAACGCCATTGCTATCAATACTGTGAGATGAAAAAAACAAAATATCGCTGTGTATTTTACTTACTGCATCGTAACTTTCTTCACCTGATAAAACCGCGGTGTTGTTTACACTTTTGCCGCCAATACAATGCGTGCTGATACCAAGATTAATAGCATTTATGGCAGTTATCATATTATTGGTAAACAATGTTATGTCTTTGTGTTTTGCAATATACGGTAATAAAAAACTTGCAGTAGATGAACCGTCAAGCATTATAACCTGTCCATCACAAATATGCTCTGACGCAAGTTTTGCAATCTTACGTTTTTCTACAGTGTTTCTTTCCATTCTGTTTGTAAGCGTTGGCGCCCCGTTTACTTCATTTTTAACACTTGCGCCGCCGTGTGTTCGTTTAATAAGGTTTTTGTTTTGCAGTTCAGTAAGGTCGCGCCTTATACTCGACGGCGATGTAAAGGTGAGCTCCGATAACTTTTTAACGCTCAAATAACTATGCTCTTGTAACAAATCAATAACCTGTTGTTGTCTTTTTGTAATGCTCATATTACCTCTAATTTTGCTCATTTTATTATAATTTATGGTTATTTGCCTAAATATACGCCAAATATTGATTAATATTAACCATTAAATATAATTATATATAATGTATTATAAAAATCAAGTAGGGGAGTGAACAATTTGTTAGATGAGTTAAAAAAAGAGGTTTGTGAGGCTAATATTTTATTAAAAACAAGCAACCTTATAACACTAACCTGGGGTAACGTGTCACAAATTGACCGTAAAACCGGCCTTGTTGTTATAAAACCATCAGGTGTTGATTATGACAATATGAAACCGAGCGATATGGTGGTTGTTGACCTTGACGGTAATAAGGTAGAGGGCGATTTAAACCCTTCATCTGACACCCCAACACACCTTGAGCTTTATCGCAGTTTCAAGTCAATTACCGCCATTACCCATACCCACTCAAGATGGGCAACAATTTTTTCACAGGCAGGTATGCCTATAAAAGCACTTGGCACAACACACGCCGACACTTTTTATGGCGATGTACCCTGTACCCGCCCAATGACCAAAGAGGAAATATTAGGTGAGTACGAAAAAGAAACAGGTAAGGTTATTGCCGAATTATTTAATGATGAAACAATTACTCAAATTCCGGCTGCTCTTGTATATTCACACGGTCCGTTTATTTGGGGCGATACGGCAAAAAAATCAGTCGAAAATGCTATTGTTTTAGAAGAGTGCGCTATGATGGCTTGGCACACACAAAAGCTTAATAGCGAAATCGAAATTCAAAAAGAACTTTTAGATAAACATTACCTAAGAAAACACGGTAAAAATGCTTATTACGGACAAAAGGTAAAATAAATGATAATTAACAGTAAAAACTATAGCGGTGCTTGTGACTGCGGTAAAACTCATAAAATGGAAACTGAGTTTTGCGTAATTGAGTCAGGAGCACTCAAAAATATTGATACATACTTAAATAAATATAACATTAGCGGTTATTCGGTTGCTATATACGATGAAAACACTTATAAAGCAACTCAAAATTTGCACCCAAAAACCGATAAACAAATAATCTTGTCACCCGATAATTTGCACGCTGACAATCACGGTATAGCACTTGCTTTTGAACAAGTACCCAAAAACTGTGACTACTTAATAGCAGTAGGCTCAGGTACAATTCACGATATTACACGTTATATCGCATACCAGCTTAATATACCGTTTGTGTCTTGCCCTACAGCTGCAAGCGTTGATGGCTTTTGCTCGTCAGTTGCTGCGCTCACTTGGGACGGCTATAAAAAGACTTTTACTGCCGTTGCACCCAAAATTGTTGTGGCCGACCTTGACGTTATTGCAAACGCACCAATGTTTTTAACAAACTCCGGCTTTGGCGATATGATAGGCAAGTTTATAGCACTTTCTGACTGGAAAATTTCAAATATCTTAACAAATGAATATTTTTGCAAAACAATTTACAATATGACTTTAAACGCAACAAAGTCGGTAGTTGACAGCGCAAAACAAATTAAAAACGGTGATATTTCTGCTTATGAAAAATTGACATACGGACTTTTAATGTCGGGCATTGCAATGCAACTTTTAGGCAACTCTCGCTGTGCATCAGGTGCCGAGCATCATATCTCGCACATTATCGAGATGCAGCCTGATGGCCTTGATGTTTGTTCAAGCGCTCTTCACGGCGAAAAGGTGGGCGTTGGCACACTTATTGCAAGCAAAGTTTATCACGATTGCTTAAACAATGATATAGAGTGGCAAGACTATAAAGAAATTGATTTTACCAATGTCAAATCAATGTTCGGCGACCGTTTAATTGAGTCAATAGAAACCGAAAACGCTGTTGATAGCATTAAAACAATCACAGCCGAACTTATCACTAATAACTTTGATAAGATTTCTGACGTTATAAAAGGTATACCTACTTACGATAAGCTTTTAACTATCTATAATATGCTCGGTGTTAAAAGCTCATTAGAAGACATAGAGGTAGATGCTAAAAAGCTCCCGCTTATTATAAAATACTCACCCTATGTTCGCAATCGTTTAACACTTATGCGTCTTTTACGACTTGCAAAATAAAATTAAAAGCCTTGGTTTAAAAACCAAGGCTTTAAATTTTTAGTTGTCAAGATAAAACTGAACTATTACGTGTAACAACTCGTCGCGGTCAATCTTGCGAATAAGCGCGCGTGCGTTGTTGTGGTTAGTAATGTATGTGGGGTCTTCTGATAAAATATAACCAACTATTTGATTTAAAGGGTTGTAGCCTTTTTCTTTAAGCGCGTCATAAACAGTTGTCAAAATTTCTTTCATTTGCAACTCGTTTTCTTTTTTTATGCTGTATTGAATTGTATTGTGCTTATCTAACATATTTCAAAGCCGCCTTTCAAATAGTCTATTTATATTCTAAAACAAAATGCAGTTTTTATCAAGTAAAAGTTGTAAATAAATTACTAACTTCTTATTTGTGCGCCAATTTCGTTAAGAGCTTTTACAATCTTTTTGATTTTGGCATCAATTTCACTGTCTTCAAGAGTTCTGTCATCAGCGCGGAACACAAGCGCAAACGCAAGGCTAATCATACCCTCGGGAATTTGTGCGCCACTGTATACGTCAAAAAGCTTAACGCTTTCTAAAATACCCTTTGACTTTTCTTCTATAATATCAGTGATTTGTGCAACAGTAATATCTTTAGAGCAAAGAATAGCAAGGTCGCGTGTTGTTGCAGGGAATTTGGGAAGCGGCTTATAAGCCTTTTCGGTAGATGCTTTTTCAAACATCGAGTTAAAATCAAGTGTTGCAACATAAGCCTTTGCATCCATATCAAACTCAGCGCAAACCTCGGGATGAATTTCGCCGATGGTGCCAATAACGGTATCATCTTTTACAATTGTTGCACATCTGCCGGGGTGGAAAGTGCTGTCGTTGGTTTCGGCAATATATCTGCAACCGTAAATACCAATGGTAGCAAGTGTTTGCTCAACAACACCCTTTAGTGTAAAGAAGTTATGGTTTTGACCGTAAGCACCAATACAAAATACAACCTTTTCTTCGGGGAGTGTGTTAATATCTCCCTTTTTAATATATACAGTTGCAGGTTCGTACATACATACCGACTCGTTACGGTTATTGTAGTTAAGAGCAAGTACCTGCATCATTGAAGCGATAGGTGTTGTTCGCATAATGCTTGTGTCTTCGCCAAGCGGGTTTGAAATAACAACGCTGTCGCGTCTGATATCATCTTTGGGGTAGTGGAGCTTGTCATAAATCTTGGGGCTTACAAACGAGTAGGTGAGTATCTCTGATGCGCCAAGAGCAATAAGTGTTTCGTTAATAGTTTTTGTAAGTGCCTGTTCGGGTGTGAGCATACCCTGTGTTGTTTCCATATTAACAAGTGTTGTGGGTATGTTGTCATAGCCGTAAAGTCTTACAATTTCTTCAGCAAGGTCAGCGCGTTCTTCAACGTCATCTCTAAAGCTTGGAACTGTAACGTTCATATCGGCATCTACTGTAAAGCCAAGGCTTGTTAAAGAGCTTACCATAAACTCTTTAGAAATTTCGGTGCCCAAAAATTCATTGACCCAATCAGTATCGAGTGCGATTTCGTTGCGTGTACGGTTGTCGTTGTTAATGTCGATTACGCCGTCAACAATTTCACCTGCGCCAAGCATTTCAACAAGCTGACAAGCTCTGTCAAGAGCGCTCATTGTAAGGCAGGGGTCAAGACCTTTCTCAAATTTCGATGATGCGTCGGTACGCATACCAAGACGCTTTGATGTTTTTCTGATGTTTGCACCGTTAAAATTAGCCGACTCAAATACAATCATTTTTGTATCTTCGGTAATTTCGCTGTTAGCACCGCCCATAACACCTGCAATACCAACGCTCTTTTTAGCATCGGCAATTACAAGCATTTCGCTATCGAGTTTTCTTTCTTGGTCATCAAGAGTTGTAAAAATCTCATTGTCCTCGGCGTTTCTTACAATAATTTCGTTGCCGTCAAGACACTTGTAGTCAAACGCGTGCATCGGTTGACCGTACTCAAGCATAACGTAGTTGGTAATGTCAACAATGTTGTTAATGGGTCTTACACCGCAAGCAAAAAGTCTTTGACGCATCCACTCGGGTGAGGGCGCAATCTTAATATTTTTAACTACACGAGCGGTATATCTTGGGCAAAGTTCGGTGTTTTTAACACTAACGCTTAAGTAGTTGTTAATGTTATCGTTTTTATCGGCAGTAAAATCGCAGTTGGGTGCATCAAAAGGTAGACCAAAAGTTGCTGATACTTCTCTTGCAATACCCAAAATTGATAAACAGTCAGGGCGGTTTGGTGTAATTTCAAATTCGTACACTTCGTCGTCATAACCAATTGCATCAACGATGTTCTGACCAATTTCGCAGTCAAACTCAATTATAAAAATACCGTCTTCGGTAACGCCGGGGAAATTGTGAGCGGTAAGACCAAGTTCACCAAGTGAACAAAGCATACCCTCTGAAAGCTCGCCTCTTAGTTTACCTTTTTTAATAACAGTACCGTTTGGAAGCTCCGCGCCGTCAAGGCAAACAGGAACGATGGCGCCTTCAAAAACGTTTGTAGCGCCTGTTACGATTTGTAAATCACGGCCAACACCTGCGTCAATTTGGCAAATAACAAGTTTTTCGGCATTGGGGTGCTTTTCGATTTTTAAAATTTTACCTACAACTACGTTTTTGATGTGGTTTTTGTAGTTGTCATAAGTTTCAACCTTTGAACCCGACATTGTCATTTTTTCGGCAAATGTTTTAGGGTCAGTATTAACTTTTACATAATCATTAAGCCAATTTGTAGATAGATTCATTATAACTTACCCCCTTACCTTAAAACTGGTCGAGAAAACGTTGGTCGTTTTCAAATAACAAACGTAAATCGTTAATTCCATATTTACGCATAACAATTCTTTCAATACCCATACCAAATGCAAAACCGCTGTAAACATCAGGGTCAATGTTGCAGTTTCTAAGTACCTTGGGGTGTACCATACCTGCACCAAGAATTTCTATCCAGCCTTCGCCTTTACAAAGTCTGCAACCTTTACCGCCGCACGAGAAACATCTTATATCCATTTCAGCCGACGGCTCGGTAAACGAAAAGTGATGGGGTCTAAATCTTGTAACGGTGTCTTCACCGTAAAGTCTTTTTGCAAAAAGGTCAAGAGTGCCTTTAAGGTCGCTCATACGAATACCCTTGTCAATAACAAGACCTTCCATTTGGTGAAAAAGGGGAGAGTGTGTAGCATCAACTTCGTCAGAGCGGTAAACACGACCGGGAGCAATAACCTTAATAGGAAGGTCGCTGTTTTCCATAACGTGTACCTGAACAGGTGATGTTTGTGTTCTTAAAAGTATGTTTTCAGTAATATAAAATGTATCTTGTGTGTCGCGTGCAGGGTGGTCTTTGGGCATATTAAGTGCCTCAAAGTTATATTTGTCGTACTCAACCTCTGGACCTGATGCAATTTGAAAGCCCATACCAATAAAAATCTCTTTCATTTCGTCAAGAACCTTGTTGAGCGGATGCTTTTTACCAAGCGGTCCCATAACACCGGGCATTGTAACGTCAATTTTTTCTTCTTTTAACTTTTTGGCAGCAGCCTCACGGCTTAAGCTGTCCTTTTTTTGCTCGATTGCGGTTTCAATCACACCGCGAACCTCGTTGGCAAGCGCGCCAACAACAGGTCTTTCCTCGGCTGATAACGCACCCATACCGCGAAGCACAGATGTAAGTTCGCCTTTTTTACCTAAAAACTTAATTCGTATCTCTTCGAGTCCTGCAAGCTCGTTGCAGTCATTGATACAGTTTAATGCCGAAAGCTTTATTTCATTAAGCTTATCCTTCATTATTTCATCTCCTTTAAAATATAAAAATCTCGTCCCAAAACCAAGGGACGAGATATGATTTACCCGTGTTACCACCCAAGTTCCCTAAAAATAGGGCACTCATTATCCGCTTAACGCGCGGTACGACCAAAAGGCTGCTCTAATGCGAATATAACATATAGCGCGACCTATCCGCCTTTCAGCCACGAGCGGAACTCTCTAAAGGTGCAATTCTATAGGCTTTAAACATTTTCAACGCATTTAATAGATAATAACATATTAGTTTGTTAATTTCAAGTGTTTTCCTTGAAAATATAAGTTATATATGTTAATATAAATAATATATTTAATTTGGAGATGACTATATGGAACAATATATTGAAACAGCAGTAGCGCGAAAAAACTCATTTTCTGATATTATAAAATGCTTTTTATGCTGTATGCTTCCGCTTGTTGTAGGTACTTACCTTGTAATGCTTGTTTTGGCGCTTAAAAACTCGTCACTTTTGGCAATATCGGTTATTGCCTGTGCGCTTTTATACTATCTTTCATACAAACTCTTTCTACTCTTTAATATTGAATGGGAATATACACTTGTTCAAGATGAAATCAGGTTTTCAAAGGTAATTAACAAGTCAAAACGCAAAGAACTTTTTACTGTTTCGCTTTCAAAGGTTTCGGCTGTTGTTTCTGCTGATTCACCCGAATATAATACGGTTTTGCGCCGAGTTAACGGCAAAAAATTAAACTTTACATCTCAAACAAAAGCACCGCACTATCTTTTGCAGGCAACTGACAAAAAAGGCAACCAGCTTTTAATTATGTTTGAGCCAAGTGAAAAAATGCTTGAAAATTTTAAAACAACCTTAAGAGGTAAAATTCACGACTAACGAAAGGGTACTCTTATGGAGTTTATCAAAAGATGCTGGGCAGAAATTTCTTTAAAAAACCTGCTGTCTAATCTTAATAAAATAAAATCGCTTACCAATACCAACGTTATCTGTGTTGTAAAGGCAAACGCCTATTCACATGGCGACATTCAAACAATGAATATACTTCAGCAAAACGGTGTTTCCGATTTTGCAGTAGCGTCAGTCTATGAAGGTATACACCTTCGAAACGGTGGTTGCAACGGTAATATTTTGGTTCTTGGTGGTTGCCTTGTTGACCATATCCCGTATGCTGTTAAACATAACATTACTTTAACTGTGCTCGATGTTGATTTTGCAAAGCAGTTAAGTGACTATGCAACCTCAAATAACTGTTCAATCAATGTTCATTTAAAGCTAAATACAGGTATGAACCGCATCGGTTTTAACTGCACAAACGACGGCGCTATTGCCGATACTGTGCAAAAAATCGAATATATCTGTGCATTAAAAGGTATTAATGTTGTAGGCGCGTTTACACATTTTGCAGTAAGCGATGAACAAAACGGTGCTGATTTTACAAACTCGCAAATTAACAGGCTTGAAACTGTTAAAAACAGTCTCTATCAAAAAGGCATTAAAATTGATTGCTGGCACGCGGCAAACAGCGGAGCCATCTTAAACTATAAAAATGCACACTTGGACGCAGTTCGCGCAGGTATTTTGCTTTATGGCTGTTACGATAGCTTTGGTGCTGATAGCGGCTTTAAGCCTGTACTTTCTTTAAAAAGCACAATTACTTACATAAACACCTTATCAAACGGCGACAGCGTAAGCTACGGATGTACATATACCGCGCAAAAGTCTACCAAAACTGCAACAGTTTCAATAGGCTACGGTGACGGGCTTCCAAGGTCGCTTTCAAACAAAGGCAGTATTTTGGTAAACGGAAAATTTGCAAAAATAATAGGCCGTGTTTGTATGGACCAGATAATAGTTGATGTTACCGATATCGACTGCAAGGTAGGCGATACCGTTACAATTATAGGTAGTGACGGCGAAAACGAGATAACAGCTACCGATATTGCAAAGCTTGATGACACAATCAGCTACGAAATTTTGTGCCGTATTTCACCAAGAGTTACACGAGTTTATAAATAAATTTAGTTTTGTGACCGTAAAAATATTTTCAAATAAAATAATAGTGATTAAAGTTTGAAAATATTGTAAATAATATTTTTGAAAACAAGTTTTCAATATTTTTACGGAGCGTGAAAACTAAATGATTAAAAGAGGCGATATTTATTATGCCGATTTATCACCTGTCATCGGTAGTGAGCAAGGCGGTCTCAGACCTGTACTTATAGTTCAAAACGATGTCGGCAATAAATACAGTCCAACTGTTATTGCAGCCGCAATAACAAGTCAGGTAAACAAATCAAAACTTCCAACACACATAGAACTTGACGAAAAATACGGACTGTCAAAAGAATCAGTTATTCTTTTAGAACAAGTCCGCACTATTGATAAAGCCCGCCTTAAAGAAAAAATGGGGCATATTGATAACGATGTAATGAATATGGTAAACAAAGCAATTTCAGTGAGCTTTGGACTATAAAAAAAGCAGCCGTAAGGCTGCTTTTTTAAATGTATTTAATTAATTCTAAAGGGTCATCGAGTATTGCATCGGCGTTTTCAAACGGTTGTTTACCGTAAAATCCCCATGATGCGCCAAGCATTGTAACGTTTGCCGCTTTTGCTGTTATAACATCAACGTCACTGTCACCGCAGTATACGCATTCGTCTGCTTTAACACCAAGCTCTTTCATAAGCTCGAAAAGCATAAACGGGTCAGGCTTTTTGGCAATACCTTGCCTGTGACCGTATACAAAATCGAACTTGCCTTTAAAGTAGTTGTCGCATACCTCAATGGCTATGTTGTGGGGTTTGTTTGTAAGCACCGCGCATTTTATTCCAAGCTCTTTTAACTTATCAAGCATTTCGTTTATGTGGTTGTATGCAGTAATGTTGCTGTTACCGTATTTGTTGTAAATCTGCATATAGTATTCAGAAAATTCTTCAAAGGCAATATTGCTGATTTTTGCATATTTATAAACCTGTTCCATAAGCCAGGGCGCGCCTTTGCCTATAAATTGCGGATAAACGCTTACGGGTATTGTTTCAATATTAAAATGCTCAAGCGTGGTATTTCCGCAAAAAGCAATTGATTCAAGTGTGTTTAAAAGTGTTCCGTCAAGGTCAAATATTGCCGCTTTTTTCATTTCAGTCTCCAATAAACATTTTTATATGATTATAACATTTACCTTGTTGACTGTCAATTTATATATTGATATACTATAAGGTGACAAGAATAATCCCAGCTTGTTTTTAAAAGGCAAATTTTCGTCGCTTCTGCGTTAAAAGCCTCGTGCATACAAGCAGTATGCACTGCGTTTTGTGCCTTGAATCAACATAAATTTGCTCTTTTAAAAATCTTCGACCTGAAAGTCAAAAAATTATTGATGACTTTTGTTCTTCTTTGATGAAGATGGGCTGGCGCCCATCAAAGAGAAAAGGACGAAAATCTCGTTAATTTATGACTTTCAGGCAGGTTCGCATTAATCTTGCCACCTTAATGAAAGGAGGTGCGAATATGAACGATGTTATTTCAAATAAACTTGCGGTTTTAACATCAAACCCCGGCGTTTATATAATGAAAAACAAAGACGGCGAAGTAATATACGTCGGCAAGGCAAAAAACCTTAAAAACCGCGTTAGTCAATACTTTGTTTCTAACTCGTCACACTCCTACAAGGTTGTTAAAATGGTGTCACATATATACGATTTTGAGTATATAGTAACCACCTCTGAGCTTGAGGCACTAATTCTTGAAAACAACCTTATAAAACAACACCGACCAAAGTACAACATACTTTTAA
Organism: Eubacteriales bacterium; assembly: GCA_045593905.1. Lineage (GTDB taxonomy): Bacteria > Bacillota > Clostridia > Oscillospirales > QAKW01 > RGIG9041. The sequence goes on along the minus strand of JAZNXL010000048.1, from coordinate 3,878 downwards.
AAGACGATAAAACATATCCGTATATAGTTTTAAATAAAACCGCCGACTATCCTCGCTTTTCGCTTGCACGCAGACGCGATAATCAAAACTTTAAATACTTCGGCCCGTTTAAGTCGGCTGCCGATGTTCGCGAAATAATTAAAACATTAAACGAGGTTTTTGGGCTTTACAGTTGTACTCGCACCTTTCCGCGAGATTTTAACAAGACTCGCCCTTGCCTTAACTACCATATAGGTAAATGTCCTGCAGTTTGTACAGGAAAAATCACAAAAGAGCAATATAACGAAAGTATTTTGCAGGCAGTAAGCTTTTTAAACGGTGATTACAAAAAATTACTTTCAGAACTTAAAGCCCAGATGCAAGGCTATTCCGATAGCTTTGAGTTTGAAAAAGCAGCTATTATCCGTGACAAAATCAACAGTATAAAGCGTCTTGAATCAAAACAAATTATTGTGTTCAATTCTAATGTAGAGCGCGACATTATTGCATACTCAACACTCGAAGATGAGGTTTGCTTTTCGGTTATGCATATAAGAGCGGGCAAGCTCATTTTTCAAGATACGCTTTTTGTCACAGGCGATGCGCCTGACCTTATGGGTGAGTTTATTGAGCGCTACTATACAAGCGACGATATAATTCCTAATGAAATTGTAGTAGAGGTACTGCCCGAACAGGTTTCACTGCTTTCACAGTGGCTTTCGGCAAGACACGGTAAAAATGTGCGAATTTTCAATGCTTTGCGCGGTGAAAACGTAAGGCTTATTGATATGTGTAAAACCAACGCTGCCGAAAAACTTGCTGAGAAAAAATCGAGCGGTATCCGTCAAAACAAGCTTATGGGCCAAATTGCACAAATGCTCGGCCTTAACACAATTCCAAAACGCATAGAGATGTACGATGTTTCGCACTTTTCGGGTGATTCCACAGTCGGCGGTATGATAGTTTGGCAAGATGGTAGGTTTAAAAAGAGCGATTACCGCAGGTTCTCGTTTTCCGACATATTAATTCCTGATGACTATCAAACAACCTACCAAATGCTAACACGCCGTCTTAACCATATCAATGACCGGGAGTTTGGCGTAAAACCCGATATTATTTTTGTTGACGGCGGAGTAGGACACTTAAAAACTGTTTATCAGCTTGTGTCACAATACGATATAAATGTTTTTGGCCTTGTAAAAGATAAAAAGCATAAAACCCGTGCAATAGTCAGCATAAACGGCGAGGTAGATATTCGCACAAACCCTGCTGTCTTTAAGTTTTTCACCGAGCTACAGGATGAAGTGCACCGTTATGCAATTTCGTATATGCATAAATCAAAACGTAAAAAAATGATGTCGGGCGGACTTAAATCGGTAAAAGGTATAGGCGATGCCAAATACAAAGCGCTTTTGAAAGCCTTTAAAACAGTAGACGGCGTTTCAAAAGCAACATTTGATGAGCTTATAAAGGTTTCGGGTATTAACGATACAATTGCTTTGGCAATTATTAACTATTTTAACGGAGAAAATAACTAATGATGCGAATTATTTCAGGCTCAAAACGTGGCAAAAAGCTGTTGTCACTTGAGGGCGATAACACACGCCCCACTCTTGAGCGTGTAAAACAGTCGTTTTTTAACGCAATACAGTTTGAAATTGCAGGCAGAACGGTGCTCGATTTGTTTTCGGGTAGCGGTCAGCTCGGTCTCGAAGCGCTTTCTCGCGGTGCTGAGTTTTGCTATTTTAACGATAGTTCAAAAAACGCCTGTGATATTATCCAAAAAAATATTAACGCCTGTGATTTTGCTAAAATATCGCAACTTACTTGCAAAACACATACTGACTGTGTTAAAATTATAAAAGATAGGGGAGTTATGCTTTCGCTTGTCTTTTTAGACCCTCCCTATAATTACAATCTTGTAAATGACTCGCTCGAGCTTTTACACAGTCACAATGTACTGCAAAACGGCGCATTAATTGTTTGTGAAACTGCGCTTTCAGAAACTGTTTCACACCCTAACTTTAAAGAACGAAAGGTATATAGCTATTCGGCACTTAAAGTTACCGTTTTGTGCTACGAAAGGGAATAACTATGAAAAAAATTGCAATATGCCCCGGCTCGTTTGACCCCGTAACAAAAGGGCATATGGACATTATAAAACGCGCTTCAAAAATGTTTGACAAGCTTTATGTTGCTGTATCAAGCAACTCGTCAAAGGTTGCAAGCTTTACTATTGAAGAACGTATGCAAATGCTCAAAAAATGTACTGAAGATATTAAAAACGTTGAGGTTTGTACCTTTGACGGCTTGCTTGCCGAGTACGCAAAAACTGTTGGCGCAATCGCACTTGTCCGCGGTCTTCGTGCTGTTACCGACTTTGAGTACGAGTTTCAGATGTCGCTTACCAATAAAAAAATTAACAAAGACCTTGAAACTGTGTTTTTAACAACCAACTCAAAGTATATGTATCTCTCGTCAAGCATTGTAAAAGAAATCGCAAGGAACAACGGTGATATAAGTGATTTTGTACCGCCGGTTGTTCTTTTAGATATTGAAAAAAGACTTAAATAACGAAAGGACCTTTTAATTATGGATTTTGAAGAAATACTTAACGCGCTTGAGGACCTTGTAGAAAACTCTTGGACACTCCCCATGTCAGGCGGCAGAACCGTTGTTGACAGTGCCCAAATTCTTGAGTTTGTAAAAGAAATGCGCCTTAATCTCCCCGAAGAAATTAAGCGCTCAAAACGTATTATTAAAGAACGTGACGATATTATCGCTCGCGCTCGTACCGAGTCAGAGGGTATTATTACCGCTGCACAGGTACAGGCAAAACACCTCGTTTCACAAGAAGAGGTTTATAAATCAGCTCAAATTAAAGCAAGCGAGGTTGTTGCAAACGCTCAAAACGCTGCAAAAGAACTCCGCGCAGCTACCGTTGATTACTGTGATAACGTTCTTAAAAAGACTGAAGAAACACTAAAACGCGGTTACGATAGCATTGCCGAAACTCGCAAAAACATAAGAAAGTCAGAAAAATAATGAAAACTGCAAAAACTCGGGTAAAAATGCTCGATATTTTGCGTGGCGCCGCGGTGATTGGTATGGTTTTACACCACGCACTCGTGTCGTATGAAATCGTTTTTCAACAATCAGTACCAATACTCTATACCGCCGTTTTTACGGCGGTACAGCTTTTATTTGTGGCTGTTTTTTTAATTATATCTGGAATTTGTACCCACTATAGCAAAAACGTTTTAAAACGCGGTGTTATAGTGTTTTTGGCAGGTATGTTGCTAACTGTTGCAACCTGCTACGTGCTTCCTGCGTTCGAGATTTACGGTCTTAATATCTACTTTGGTATTTTGCATATGTTCGGGCTATCAATGATTTTGTATGCGCTTACGCAAAAGGTTCTTAAGAAAATTCCTGCGCCCGTAGGTATAATCGTGTTTACGCTTTGCTTTATTGCGTATTATGCGTTTTATTTAAGCGGTCCTACAAGCGATAGTTGGCTGTTGCTTCCGTTTGGTTTTTTACCTAACTCAATGGAGTATTACGGTGACTATTATCCGCTTTTGCCGTTTTTCTTTTTATTTTTGGTCGGCACATATATTGGTAAGTATGTTAAAGCCAATAAGTTTCCAAACTGGTTTTATAATTCAAGCTGTCCGCCGCTTGAATTTTGCGGTAGATACTCGCTATACGTGTATATACTGCACCAACCAATTATTTTTCCAATAATGATTCTTTTATACAGTTTAAAAAGCCTGTAGGTTTAACCTACAGGCTTTTTTATTAAAACACAAATTTCTTTTGTATAAAGTAACTTGCAAAAAACAAAAACTGCATCAACAATAAGCTTAATAACAACATCGGGGATAAACTTTAATAAC
>JAZNXL010000047.1:0-8825 GCA_045593905.1 Eubacteriales bacterium | reverse complement strand
ACGCTCATTTCTTGATCTTGAGTAAGCTGTGAGCCATCTGAGACCAAGTGTTTGGCGTCTTTCAGGTCTAACTTCCATAGGAACCTGATAGGTAGCACCACCTACACGGCGAGCTTTAACCTCGAGTTTGGGCATAATGTTCTCAAGTGCTTCGTTAAATGCATCGAGAGCTTCTTTACCTGTCTTTTCTTTTACGATTTCAAATGCATCGTAAACTATTTTCTGTGCAACACCCTTTTTACCATCGTACATGATGTTGTTGATAAGCTTTGTTACAACAATGCTATTGTACATAGGATCCGGGAGCACTTCTCTTTTCGGGACAAAACCTCTTCTGGGCATGTTCTTCCCTCCTTCATATTTTATGATATCATTGGTACTCGAAGCCGTTATCGACTCCGTCAGCTTTAAGAGGTTAAGTAATATATATTAACACTCTAAAGCTTAGATTACTGCACTTTTTGCAGGTCTAATTAACTCTTTTTAGGCTTTTTAGCGCCGTATTTTGAACGAGACTGATTTCTGTTAGCAACGCCTTGTGCATCGAGTGTACCACGGATAATGTGGTAACGTACACCAGGAAGGTCTTTAACTCTGCCGCCGCGAATGAGAACAACGCTATGCTCTTGCAAGTTATGACCGATGCCGGGGATGTAAGATGTTACTTCAACGCCGTTTGTAAGTCTTACTCTGGCAATTTTTCTAAGAGCTGAGTTAGGCTTTTTAGGTGTTGTTGTTTTAACAGAAGTACAAACGCCACGTTTTTGGGGTGAGTTAACTTTAGTGGGAACGTTTTTTAATGTGTTGAGGCCTCTGTTGAGAGCCGGAGCAGTTGATTTCTTTTCAGATGTTTCTCTGCCCTTACGTACTAACTGGTTAAATGTAGGCATGGGTTTCTCCTTTCTTCATTATTATATATAGAAGGGTAAATTTTACCCTAACTACCTAATTTTTTGCATACTAAAAGGTGCTGTACCCACAGCACCTAATAGAATATCATATATTAATGGTATTTGTCAAGAAAAATATTATTATTCTGCAGCAGCCACATCAGCAGTCACTTCTTCAGGAGCACCTACTAATTCAGGCTCAACATTTCTGTAAACATCCATACCTGTACCTGCAGGAACAAGACGTCCAATAATAACGTTTTCTTTAAGACCAACAAGCGGGTCGATTTTGCCCTTGATAGCAGCATCTGTAAGAACTTTTGTTGTTTCTTGGAACGATGCAGCCGAGAAGAACGAATCGGTAGCAAGAGCCGCTTTTGTAATACCAAGAAGAACAGGAGAACATACAATCTCAGCAAGACCTGTCTCGCCTGCAGCAATACGCTCACGGATTTCTTTGTTCTTTTCTTCAACCTCATACTTATCAGCAAGTGTACCAATAAGCATTGAATCGGTGCCGTTGTCTTCGATTCTTACTTTGCGAATCATTTGACGAACAATAACCTCGATATGTTTATCGTTGATATCAACACCTTGGAGGCGGTATACGTTTTGAACTTCTTTAATAAGGTAATCTTGAACAGCGATTTCACCCTTAAGACGAAGAACATCGTGCGGGTTAATAACACCATCAGAGATAATATCACCCTTGTTAACATGTTGACCTTCGAGTGAATCTTTATATTTAAGACCAAACGGAATAGCCATAGGAAGCTCATTGCCGTCATCAAGTTTAATAATAACATGGGTATTGTTATCATTTTCAGGTCTTTCGCTTTCATCAAGGTAAATTGTACCTGATTCTTCAGCAAGAACAGCGGTCTTTTTAGGTCTGCGTGCTTCGAAAAGCTCTTCAACTCTGGGAAGACCCTGTGTAATATCTTCTGCTGACGCAACACCACCGGTATGGAAGGTACGCATTGTAAGCTGTGTACCAGGCTCACCGATTGATTGAGCAGCAATAATACCAACAACCTCACCTACACGCACGGGGTTGCCGTTTGCAAGGTTAGCACCGTAACATTTAGCACATACACCGTGATGTGAACGGCAAGTAAGTGTTGAACGAATCTCGATTTCTTTAACGCCGTTAGCTTCAAGAATATCAACATCAGCATCGTTCATCATCTTGTCTTTAGAAACAAGAACTTCACCAGTAGCCTCGTCAACAAAATCGTTAACAAGGTATCTACCGATAAGTCTGTCTCGAAGTGCTTCAATAACTGTTTTCTCTTTTCCGTCACCGTCAACGATGTCAGAAGCCATAAGACCGTCCATAGCACCACAATCATTTTCACGGATAATAACATCCTGTGAAACGTCAACAAGACGACGTGTAAGGTAACCCGAGTCAGCAGTACGAAGAGCGGTATCGGCAAGACCTTTACGCGCACCACGCGAAGAAATAAAGTACTCGATAACGTTAAGACCTTCACGGAAGTTTGAACGAATCGGAATTTCAATTGCTTTACCTGATGTGTTAGCCATAAGACCACGCATACCTGCAAGCTGACGAATCTGGTTCATAGAACCACGGGCACCTGAGTTTGCCATCATATAAATAGGATTGAATTTATCAAGATGGTTTTGAAGTGCAGCGGTTACTTCCTTGGTTGTTTGGTCCCAAGTGTTGATAACAAGATTGTATCTGTCATCATCAGAAATAAAGCCGTATTTGTAGTTTTCGGTGATTTCATCGATTTTGCGTTCAGCAACATCGATAAGTTCTTTCTTTTGGGGCGGAACTGTCATATCAGAGCATGAAACAGTGATTGCACCGCGAGTTGAGAACTTATAACCTTGTGATTTAATGTTATCAAGAACCTCAGCAGTAACTGTGCTGCCATGAGCTTTAATACAGTTGTAAATAATTTTATCAAGTGTTTTCTTTGTAGCAACAAAGTCAACCTCGAGGTCAAAAATCTTAGCTGAATCAGTTCTATCAACAAAGCCAAGGTCTTGAGGAATAGGTGTGTTAAAGATTAAGCGACCAACAGTACAGTCAATAATTCTTGACTCGAGTTTGCCGTTCCACTCTTTGCATATACGAACTTTGATAGGTGCATGAAGACCTACAACGCCGTTTTCATAAGCCATAAGAGCTTCATCTTTATCTTTAAATACTTTACCTGCGCCAAGCTCATCTTCTTTAACAATTGTAAGATAGTATGAACCAAGAACCATATCCTGTGTAGGAACGGTTACAGGACGGCCGTCCTGCGGTTTTAAAAGGTTATTAGCAGAAAGCATTAAGAAACGTGCTTCAGCTTGAGCTTCAGCTGAAAGCGGAACGTGGATAGCCATCTGGTCACCGTCGAAGTCGGCGTTGAACGCGGTACATACGAGCGGATGAAGTTTAAGAGCTCTACCCTCAACAAGAACAGGCTCAAATGCCTGAATGCCAAGTCTATGAAGTGTAGGAGCACGGTTGAGCATAACGGGATGGTCTTTAATTACATCCTCGAGTGCATCCCATACTTCTTTACGCATTTTTTCAACCATTTTCTTGGCTGATTTAATGTTAGTTGCGTGTCCGTCTTCAACAAGCTTTTTCATAACGAAGGGTTTGAAAAGCTCGATTGCCATTTCCTTCGGAACACCGCACTGATAAATTTTAAGTTCAGGACCAACAACGATAACTGAACGGCCAGAATAGTCAACACGTTTACCGAGAAGATTTTGACGGAAGCGGGCCTGTTTACCCTTAAGCATATCTGAAAGTGATTTTAAGGGGCGGTTGTTTTGACCTGTAACAGGACGGCCGCGTCTGCCGTTATCAATAAGAGCATCAACAGCCTGTTGTAAAATACGTTTTTCGTTTCTAACAATTACATCAGGAGCGCCAAGCTCTAAAAGTCTCTTAAGACGGTTGTTTCTGTTAATAACACGTCTGTAAAGGTCGTTAAGGTCTGATGTTGCAAATCTACCACCGTCGAGCTGTACCATAGGACGAAGCTCGGGCGGAATTACAGGGATTGCATCAAGAATCATCCACTCAGGACGGTTACCCGAGTTTTTAAATGCTTCAACAACCTCAATCTTTTTAATAATTTTGGTACGTTTTTGACCGGTCGCTTCAACTAAAGCTTCTTTAAGCTCTTTTGATGTTTCTTCAAGGTCAATTTCAGCAAGAAGCTTTTTGATGTATTCAGCACCCATACCTGCTTCAAAGTCATCTTCATAACGCTCACGCATTTCGGCATATTCAATATCCGAAAGAAGTTGCTTTTTCATAAGCGGTGTGTCACCGGGCTCGGTAACAATGTATGAGTCAAAATAGAGAACTTTTTCAAGCTCCTTTGGTGATAAATCAAGCATAAGTCCCATACGAGCAGGAATACCCTTGAAATACCAGATGTGCGAAACGGGTGTAGCAAGTTCAATGTGACCCATACGCTCACGACGAACTTTGGCTTTTGTTACCTCAACGCCGCACTTATCGCAAATTTTTCCTTTAAATCTTATTCTCTTGTATTTACCGCAGTGGCACTCCCAGTCTTTTGTAGGTCCAAAAATCTTTTCGCAAAAAAGACCGTCCTTTTCAGGCTTTAAAGTTCTATAGTTAATAGTTTCAGGCTTTTTAACCTCGCCGTAAGACCACTCTCTAATTTTCTCAGGAGATGCAAGACCGATTTTTATGGCTTCAAATGCATTGAATTCCATATTTTATATACTCCTTTCAAGTTGTGTTTTATAATTACTCTGCTTCGATGTACAAATCGTTATCGTCTTCGTTATCGTCGTCGGATGTCCAATCGCTATCGTTTTCGTCATAATCTTCTGGCTCATCTTCAGCTGTTTGCGATTCTTGTTCCATGTCTTCGAATACTTCGTCAACACCTACGCCGCTTTCAGCTTTTTTTCTGAATTTGTCATCGTAAATATCCTCGTCGTCGTCCTCAAAGGTTTCTTTAAGGTCAATTTCTTCCATATCTTTAGAAAGAACCTTAAAGTCAAGAGCGAGTGACTGAAGCTCTTTAACAAGAACTTTAAACGACTCGGGAATACCGGGCTTAGGAACGTTTTGTCCCTTAACAATTGCCTCGTATGTTTTAACACGTCCAACAATATCGTCAGACTTAACAGTGAGTATTTCTTGAAGGGTGTATGCTGCACCGTAAGCTTCAAGAGCCCAAACTTCCATTTCACCAAAACGCTGACCACCGAATTGAGCTTTACCACCCAAAGGCTGTTGTGTAACAAGTGAGTAAGGACCTGTTGAACGAGCGTGGATTTTGTCGTCTACAAGGTGATGGAGTTTTAAGAAGTACATATAACCAACGGTTACACGGTTATCGAACGGAACACCTGTTCTACCATCGTAAAGAACAGTTTTACCGTCGGCATCAAGACCTTTCATTTCAAGGCACTTTCTTATATCTTCTTCGACAGCGCCGTCAAATACAGGTGTCATAATCTTCCAGCCAAGAGCCATAGCGGCGCGGCCAAGATGCACCTCGAGTACCTGACCGATATTCATACGTGAAGGTACGCCAAGGGGGTTAAGAACAATATCAAGAGGTGTGCCATCAGGAAGATAAGGCATATCTTCTTGCGGTAAAATTCTTGATACAACACCCTTATTACCGTGACGACCAGCCATTTTATCGCCGACTGAGATTTTTCTCTTTTGTGCGATGTAGCAGCGAACAACTTTGTTTACGCCGGGTGAAAGCTCGTCAGAGTTTTCGGGTGTGAATATTTTAACATCAATAATTGTGCCGTATTCACCGTGAGGAACGCGAAGCGAAGTATCTCTTACTTCCCTTGCCTTTTCGCCAAAAATAGCACGGAGAAGTTTTTCTTCTGCTGTAAGCTCAGTTTCACCCTTAGGTGTTACGCGGCCAACAAGAATATCACCACTTCTAACCTCGGCACCGATTCTTATAATACCGCGTGAATCGAGGTCTTTAAGAGCATCTTCACCAACGTTGGGGATTTCTCTTGTGATTTCTTCCGGTCCAAGCTTTGTGCTACGAGCTTCAATTTCGTATTCTTCAATATGAACTGAAGTAAACACATCGTCTTTAACAAGTCTTTCATTAAGAAGAACAGCGTCCTCGTAGTTGTAACCTTCCCAAGTTACGAAACCGATAAGCATATTTTTACCAAGAGCAATTTCACCGTTTGCAGTAGAAGGACCGTCGGCAATAATCTCGTCTGCTTCGATTCTGTCGCCAACATTAACGATAGGCTTTTGGTTAATACATGTACCTTGGTTTGAACGAAGGAAAGTGATAAGTTCATATTCGTCTTTATCGTTGTCGTCAGTTCTTACAACAATTTTGGTAGCACTTACATACTCAACAGTACCTGCGCGTTTTGAAACAACACAGCAGCCACAGTCGTGAGCTGATTTGTACTCCATACCTGTACCAACAACAGGAGATTCGGTTTTTAAAAGCGGAACAGCCTGACGCTGCATGTTCGCACCCATAAGAACACGGTTGGCGTCATCGTTTTCAAGGAACGGGATAAACGCAGTTGCACAAGAAACCATCATTTTAGGTGAAACGTCCATAAAATCAACGTTTTCTTTATCAACCTCGATAATTTCTTCGCGACGACGTGCGGTTACAGTTTTGTTGGCAAATCTACCCTTCTCGTCTAAAGGCTCGTTAGCCTGTGCTACAGTATAGTTATCTTCGATATCAGCAGTCATGTAAACGATTTCGTTTGTCACAACACCTGTCTCTTTATCAACACGTCTATAAGGAGCTTCAATAAAGCCGTATTCGTTAATGCGTGCAAAAGATGCAAGATACGAAATAAGACCAATGTTAGGACCTTCAGGTGTTTCAATAGGACACATTCTGCCGTAGTGAGTATAGTGAACGTCACGAACTTCAAAGCCTGCGCGGTCTCTTGAAAGACCACCGGGACCAAGGGCTGAAAGACGACGTTTATGTGTAAGTTCAGCGAGCGGGTTGTTTTGGTCCATAAACTGTGAAAGAGGTGAAGAACCAAAGAACTCTTTAATAGCAGCAACAACGGGACGAACGTTGATAAGAGCCTGAGGTGTAACAACATCAAGGTCTTGAAGTGTCATACGCTCTTTGATTGTACGTTCCATTCTTGCAAAACCGATTCTGAACTGATTTTGTAAAAGCTCACCAACGCAACGGATACGTCTGTTACCAAGGTGGTCAATGTCGTCAGCTGAACCGATACCGTATGTCATGTTGAAGATGTAGTTGATTGATGCCATCATATCGTCGATTACGATATGTTTAGGAACAAGCTCGTTTGCACGAAGTTTGCACTGTTCTTTAACCTGCTCGTCATTTTCACAAGCATCGAGTATTTCTTTTAATACGTTAAATCTAACTCTTTCAAGAACACCGCACTCAGCAGGATTGAAGCTTACAAACTTAGACATATCAACCATGCCGTTTGAGAAAACAGGAACTTCTTTGCCGTTAACAGCAAGTTTAACGCAAAATACACCTGCGTCTTCGATTTTTTGAGCAAGCTCTTTTGTGATTTTTTCGCCTGCTTCGGCAATGATTTCGCCTGTCATGGGGTCAACCACGATATCAGCAAGAACAAAGCCTTTAATTCTATCAGCAAGCGCAAGCTTTAAGTTGTATTTAAAAATACCAACGCGTGATTGGTCATATCTCTTTTCGTCAAAGAAAAGATTATTAATATGAGTCATTGAACCTTCAACGGTTGCAGGCTCACCGGGTCTGATTTTTTTGTAAACCTCAATAAGCGCACCCTCGGTATCAACAGCAATATCTTTATCAAGAGTTTTGTTAAGAAATTCACACTCACCAAATATTGACTTGATAACGTCAGTATTGCCAAGTTCCATGCCGTAGAAGGGGCTGTATTTATCATTTTCGATAAAAGCGCCAAGTGAACGAACAAAAGTTGTTACAGGAAGCTTGCGGTTTTTATCAATACGAACTGAAATAACGTTTGCAGAGTCTGACTCATACTCAAGCCATGCACCGCGGTTAGGGATTACAGTTGTGGTATAAACAGGGTTACCGCTCTTATCAAGAGCATTTGAATAGTAAATACCGGGAGAACGAACGAGCTGTGATACAACAACACGCTCAGCACCATTTATGATAAATGTGCCGCTCTCGGTCATTACAGGAAATTCACCCATAAAAATTTCTTGTTCTTTGATTTCGCCTGTTTCGTTATTGGTTAAACGAACAAGCGCTTTAAGAGGTGCTGCATAAGTAGCGTCACGCTCTTTACACTCAACGATAGTGTACTTTGGTTTTTCGTCAATTTTGTAGTCAATAAAGTCAAGAACGATGTTTCCAGAATAGTCGACAATTGATGAAACGTCCTCAAAAACCTCTTTTAAGCCTTTTTCCAAAAACCACTTGTAAGAATCTTTTTGGATAGCTATGAGGTTTGGCATTTCAAGAATTTCTTCAATCTTTGAAAAGCTCATTCTCTCGTTTTTGCCTAAGACTTTTAATTTTGGCATAAATACCTTCACTCCGTCCCTTTATATTTTTTATTAATATACTATTAGCAAATGTACCATAAATTTAGCGAAAAATAGCAAAATTTTCTACGTTTTAACTATATAAATAATGAAAATAAGGCATATCCACCCATTATGATACAGTTTAGAATTGTAACATATTAATATATACGTGTCAAGCATTTTTTAGAATTTTTTTACAATATTTTTAATTTTTATTAAACATAAAATAAAAAAAGTGTTGACAAATCAAAATGTTTCGTATATACTAATTGTCGTTGTCGCTGGTGTGGCTCAATGGCAGAGCAGCTGATTTGTAATCAGCAGGTTGTTGGTTCGACTCCGATCACCAGCTCCATATAGTGGGAGTGTTCCCGAGCGGCCAAAGGGGGCAGACTGTAAATCTGTTGTCAACGACTACG
>JAZNXL010000046.1:0-4854 GCA_045593905.1 Eubacteriales bacterium | reverse complement strand
TGCTAACGGCAACAGTGCTGTGCTTGGCGGTTACTATTATGATGCCGCTTGCACTCAGGCAATTGATGTTGAAAACCTTAAGGCTAATAAACTCGCTGAAAAAGGCGACGTTGTAACAGTTTATTACAAGGTTACATACGACAATGGTGAAAAACAATTTAATAGCAACGACGTTTATACAGTAGTTGTTCTTCTTGAAGAGCCCGTAGACTATACAGGTACAATTGATGGTATTGCAGGCGACACTGTTGTTTACACACCTTGGAAGGGTGTAACAATTTTACCTGATAATACATATTACTCAACATTTAAAGGCACTGTTTACAAGTTTACAATTGGCGAAAACAACGTCTATGCAAATAATACAACTGCACCCAGTGCTGGCTTTGCAGGTAAGAACGTAATTCTTCCCGCAGGTGAGTTTGGTAACATTAACATTGATTACGGTGCTAACTTCTACGGTTCAAACTTTGACGTTAACCCCAACAATACGGAAACAGCAACTGCTGCTAACGACTTTGATTGGGAATTCAACACTGCTTGGGACCAGGTTAACAGCACAAAAGTTGGCACAATAACATTTAATGCTAATAATGCAACTGAACAAGAACTTAGCTTTAACGGTATTACAATGCAGGGCGCATATCAGGATACAGTACGTACAACTGCAGCAGCAAAACTCGATACAACATTTACGAACATTGTTTATGCTGCAGAAACCGGCGCTGTAATGTTCAATGCAAACTCAGGCAGAGCAGGCCGTGCCATTTATGGTTGGAACCTTAACTCAGCCAATCCTGTAATAACTGAACCGCCCACCGAAACATGGGCAAACGATTACAACGACAGCATTGAGTTTAAGAATGTTCGTATTACTAAGGCTTTGGCTAATTTCCACGTTATTAACGAGGCAATCTTACCTAATACAACATTAGACGGTATATACTTTGATGCTGATGATATTGATGCTTCAATATACACTGATATTGGTGTTATTAAGAACGGTCCGTTTGTTGGTCAGACTGAGCTTAACATTATTAACTCTAACTTTAGAGGAAGCAAGTTATATAGCAGTAACGGACGTCCGTTTATTTACATTTCGGGTATCCACTCAAATGATAAGGTTATTGCCGAAAATACATACAACGTTAACATCAGCAATAACATTATGTTTGACGTAGCTTCAGGAACCGCTGCGCTTGTTACATTTAACGGTTTGGATGGCAGACATGCGTCTAAGCTTTCGTTCAACAACAACGTTGTAATTGAATCAGACAGCTCAAAAGCAAACAATTTGTTTAGCGTTCCGTCAGGAACCAACCCTGTTGTTGAAGAAGTTGAGATAAACGACAACAAGTTTGTTGGTTTTGCAAAATCAAAACTCAACGACAGTGTATTAAAAGCTACATCATCAAGCGTTTATGCTGGTACCTTTGCAACAGAAGAAACCGATGCTCACAAAACACCTACCGAGCTTGTCGGTTACGAAATTAACGAAGGCACTGATTACTTCTTTGATTACAATATGACAAAGTCGAGCGCAGCACTCACTCTTCAAAATGAAACCAATGTGCTTGACGTTGACGGCTCAACCGTATCGGTGCTTTTACAAAGCGGTACAATTACCAAGTCGGATATTATTGCAAACGCAGCTGCTGATAAACCTGTAGGCAGCTTTGACGCTGACACAGTTACAATTAAAGATATTAACGGTGGCACAGCTGATTCTATCGAAATTGGCGCTGAAGCTACGCTTTATAACGTTGAAATCGGCTTTGAAGGCACTGACGTGTCACAAAAATATCTCTTTAGCGTTAACGAGTTTATTGAAAACGTAAAAGTATTTAGCGACAAAGACGATACAAACGATACAATTAAAAAGTCAGCCGTTCTTGTTGACGTTAACATTACCGAAGACAATGGCGAAACCATCTACAGAAAATGGGACGGCACTTGGTACTCGTTCACAGTTGGTACTAATGCATTTAGCACATACACCGCTGCTGAAAGCGTAGTAGATGCTGAAAACCCACAAATTATCGTTACCGGTTGGAACGGTGGCGCAATTGCTGTTACAAAAGCCGTTAGCATTTACTCACCAAACTGGAACACTGCTCCTATGCTTGAAATGGCTGACGAAGACTGGTCGGCTATCGCGTCAAACGATGCAGACTGGAATGAAAACGATGCTTGGATATCAGGCTTTGTAGCAAACGGCTTGTCGGTTGCAAGCAATATCAACGCTGCAGTTTACGGCTTTGAGTATACAGGCACTATTGCGCCTACAAGCGGCACATCGGGCGTAGTTACAGTTAAAAACAGTAAGTTTAATGCTGCAACAAATATAATTAACGTAGCATATTCGACAAATACTGCTGAATTAAATATTGTAAATATGTACGTTGAGAATGCAACAAACTTGTTGCAAGTCAATCAGACAAAAGCACCTGCACACGTGGTTATTGACGGCTTGTACTTTGATGTAAGCAAGCTTACTCAATACAACTACTTCCAGGTAGCTAATACTGTAACTGAATCTTCGGTTACTATTAAAAATTCGTATCTCTTTGGTACATCTGGTTATGATATTAAAATGTCGCACGCAAGCAGTGCTACAAAAACAAGTGGTACACGTGAGTTTACCTTTGATAACAACGTGCTTATGTTTAAGCAACCATCAGGTATGCTTGCATTTGAGCCGCATGATACAACATCGCTTGTTATTACAAACAACTATATTGATAAAACAGGCGATAAGAGCTCAGTGCTTGTAGCCTCCGGCGCGGCTGTTGGTGGAAGAGCCGGATTTGTTGACGCAGCAACACGTGTAACCGTTGAGTTTACAGGCAACAAGATTGTTGGATATCAATCAGGTATTGGTAGCGCTATAACCAATGACTTTACGCCTGCAAATAACTTTGTAACAACTGCAACAGGCGATGCTGCAAAAACCGCAACGGGTATTGCACTTACATCACCTGCAGGCAAAACAGGCGCATATTGGCTCGACTACAATATGACAATGTCGAGCGCTGCGCTCACACTTGATAGCGAAGTTGCTTTGGGTGACGCTACAGAAGTAACTGTTGACGGCACAAACGTTGCTGTAGCAGGCACAAGCGGTACAATTACTGTAGACGATATTATTGCAAACGCTTATGCTGATGCACCCGAAAACAGCGTTGAACCTGAAGTTACAATTAAAGACGTTATAACAGGCGAAGACGTTACTGAAATTGACCTTACACAAAAATCGTTACTTAACGTTACTGTTGAGTTTAGCGGTGTTGCTTCTGAGGAATATTTATTTAACGTTAATGATTATAATGTAACTGCTTTTGTAAACAAATCAAATGACGGCGAAACTATTTTAAGCACAGCTGTACTTGTTGATACTGACCTTACAGACGCAGAAGACGGCGATACCGTTTACAAAAAATGGGACGGCACAGTTTATTCGTTCGAATTTGGTACAAACGCATTTGCTACCTACGCTGCTGCCGAGGCAAAAGTAAACGAAACCAACCCGCAAATTATTATTACAAAATGGGACGGCAGCGCACTTACCATTAATAATTCGGTAAGCGTTTACACACCCAACTGGAACACCGCTCCTATGCTTGAG
Source organism: Eubacteriales bacterium (assembly GCA_045593905.1). GTDB lineage: Bacteria > Bacillota > Clostridia > Oscillospirales > QAKW01 > RGIG9041. Next base: position 1,229 of record JAZNXL010000046.1, on the reverse strand, counting down.
ATGACTGATAGCTTTAACGCTCTCACATCAAACGGCGCTGATTGGAACGAAAACCCCGAGTGGAAATCGGGCTTTGTGGCTAACGGTGTTACAGTTGCGCTGGCAGTTTCAAATCTTGGTCTTTACGGATTTGAATATGAAAATTCAATTACATTTACAACACCTACTGCAGGCAGCAACATAGCAAGCGCAACAGTTGTTGTTAAAAACAGTAAATTTAATAAGGCTACTAACGTTTTAGCCGGTGCATTTTCTGTTGCTAATACAACAAAGCTTGACGTTGTTAATATGCAAGTTGTAAACGCTACCAACTTGATTGGTGCAAACAATGTTCCTGCAGATACAACATTTGACGGCTTGTATTTTAGTGTTGCCGGACTTGGCAGAAACAACTATTTCCAAGTTCCCAACGTTGTTAGCGAGTCAAGCATTACACTTAAAGACTCGTATATTTACGGAACAAACACCAAATGGGGCTTTGCGTTCAGCCATGCTGTTAGTGCTACAGCAAACAGTGGTTACCGTGATAATATAATCACAAACAACGTGCTTAAGTTTAATGCAGCGGGTGCTATGATTACCGTTGAGCCTCACGATACTACAACGTTTGAATTAAGCGGCAACTTTATGGACTTTGCTGCGGCAACAACTGACTACATTATTAATACTAATACCGCAGCTGGCTACCACTTTGGTAGCAGAGTAACAGAGAATAACCAGTTGCATGATGAAATTTCGGTTGTTGTTGAAAACAACAAGATTGTTAACTACAAGCTTGACGACGGCGCTCCTGTAACAAACTTTGCTACACAAATACAAAACAATAACACAATCACACCTGTAAACAACTATACTTACGGTGCAGCTGTAGACGGTGTTTACGGTACAGGTTACGCACTTGCAGGTACTAATGGTACTACTGCAGGCGACTACTACCTCGACTATGATATGACCGTTAAAAACTCTGAACTTGCTATTACGAGCTTTAGCGTTAATAGCGAGAGTGCGGGTACAGTTAACGGCTCGTTTGCCGTTGTAAATGGCTATATGAACGGTGCTGACGGTCTTTACAACGTAACAGTTGCGCTTGCTAACGGCAACAGTGCTGTGCTTGGCGGTTACTATTATGATGCCGCTTGCACTCAGGCAATTGATGTTGAAAACCTTAAGGCTAATAAACTCGCTGAAAAAGGCGACGTTGTAACAGTTTATTACAAGGTTACATACGA
>JAZNXL010000045.1:0-1696 GCA_045593905.1 Eubacteriales bacterium | reverse complement strand
CCGAACTATCTCGTGACCGCTACTCACATTGTCAACTATAATCTACCATAACCGACAACGTTTGTCAATATGTTTTTTGATTTTTTATTTTTGTGTCGATAGCGACACACCGGGAGCTTGTCAACGGTCGGTGCGTTAGCTCCGACTTGCCTTGCCGTTGACAAAGCGGAATGTTAGCACGAGATAATTTTATCCGGGTGCAAGCCACATCGGGGGCTTGCGCCTTAGTTGCTATCGGTACCCGCCCTGCCAACCGAGGCGCCCTCCCTGCCAAAACGCCGGGTGGGCGGGAAGCGGAGGCGTTGCCAAGGGCAAGACTCCGCAGGGGAATATAATTGACCGAAAATCGAGTTGACCCAAGCCGGCAACACATAAAAAAGCTGACCCTTAGCACATTAAAGGCGCAGGGTCAGCCGATTGAGAAACCTTGCCGGCGAAAAGAGGATTGACGGCGACAGTCCAAGCCCGGACAACCGCTATCAGTAGGATTTTGTCTGTTTTATGCAATTACTTTTAGCGCTGAATTGTGCATGCTTTATAGGGGTAATCACCGGTTTTTTGATGTTTTTTGCAATTTCTGCATCGAATTGCGCAAATTTGCGCTTTTTTCGTCAAAATTGCGTTGTGTGTCTGACAGTCTTTTTTTAAGCTCGTCATTAGCTTTTTCTTGCAGATACGCAACCAACGTCACGCTATCATCAATAATAGCTTCGGCACACTCAATTATACCTTGCAATGTTTCTATGACTGACTGCATAAACAAATGTTCACCACCTTGTTTTTGTTAGCTTGTGGAGGCGGTAACGCCGGCGCAAAATGCGCCGTCTTTTTATGATAGAGGCGCTATATAATTGTATTATAATAGCGACACTATTATAAAAAGGCTCACAAGCGGAATGAGGAATTAAGGCGGTATCGCAATAATGCGCTACCGCTTGTTATAAATTATTTGTGCTGACTCTCCGGTTGTCAATGGCAAGACAAGTCGGAGCTTACGCACCGACCATTGACAACCTCACCCTTGTGCTTATTATTCTAAAAAAGAATTATTTTTCAAAATTTTTCCAAATTTTGTGTGACCAAAAATCCGGATTTTGCTTTTTTAGATTTTTAGCAGGTTTTTAATGATAGATATAAAACCTATCGTTCGGAGGTTGGCACAAACGGTTGACCCTATGCAAGAGTCAACCGAAATGCATCGCCCGTCGGCAGTATACATCACGTTATATTGCCAACGGGTTTTCAACCTTGTGTGAATAACGCCCTCACACTCAACAATATACAAATGACCGCACATTTCTGTGCCGTTATTCCTCCGCTGTTTTTTTGACGGAAACAGTCAAAACCGCTGACGGCACATTTAACGGATGCGCCGGCGAACTATTTTGTATCGGCTTCGCTGACCGTGTCACAGTCCGACAATTAGCCCCGGCAGACACTTGACCGGGTTGTCTTTGCTTATCCGGGTTTTTGAGGACAAACAAAAAGCCCGGTGTTTGTAGCGGAAACACCGAGCTTGAATGTATTATAATGCTGACCGTTAATCAGACTATAACCGAACTATCTCGTGACCGCTACTCACATTGTCAACTATAATCTACCATAACCGACAACGTTTGTCAATATGTTTTTTGATTTTTTATTTTTGTGTCGATAGCGACACACCGGGAGCTTGTCAACGGTCGGTGCGTTAGCT
>JAZNXL010000044.1:0-16820 GCA_045593905.1 Eubacteriales bacterium | reverse complement strand
ATTTTTTTATAAAACTCTCAAAACATTAAAAACATCAATACCGCATAATCACAATATTTAACAAAATAATTTATAATGAATATAAAAAAGTAATAAAATTAAAAAAATAATTGATAAAATATATTGACAAATAAAAAATGATGGTGTAATATATAATCATGAAAGGAGGAGCGAATGGATAACAAGGCTATTGCTAAAACACTCCGCGAGCATGGGCTACGGGTTACACCGCAACGAGTGTGGGTATACAAATACCTCATCGAGCACAAAACTCACCCCGATGCCGAAGAGATATATCAAGCGCTTGTCAGCAAAGACAACAGTGTAACGCGCGCGACTGTGCATAACAACCTCGGCCAGCTTGCCGAGCACGGACTCGCACAACAAATCACGGTTGACGGCGACAGGCTACGGTACGACGGTAACACGCAAATGCACGGGCATTTCATTTGTTCCTGTTGTTCAAAAATTTACGATTTTGACGTAACAAACCTCGAAATCGACGGCCTTAACGGCTTTAGCACACACACCAAAGACATTTTTTTCAGCGGTGTTTGTAAAAATTGCATTAATTAAAATTTTAAGGAGATATTATTATGAAAAAGTTTGTATGTAAAGTATGTGGATATGTTCACGAAGGCGACTCTGCACCCGAAAAGTGCCCCGTATGTAAAGTAGGCGCTGACAAGTTTGAAGAGTTAACCAACAAAACTTGGGCTGCCGAGCACATTGTAGGCGTTGCTGCTGATGCTCCCGAAGACATCAAAGCAGACCTCAGAGCTAACTTTATGGGCGAGTGCACCGAGGTTGGTATGTATCTTGCAATGGCAAGAGTTGCTCACCGCGAGGGCTATCCCGAAATCGGTCTTTACTGGGAAAAAGCAGCTTACGAAGAAGCTGAACACGCTTCAAAGTTTGCAGAGCTCTTAGGCGAGGTTGTAACCGATAGCACAAAGAAAAACCTCGAGATGAGAGTAGATGCTGAAAACGGCGCGACCGCAGGCAAAACTGACCTTGCAAAACGCGCTAAAGAGCTCGGTCTTGATGCAATTCACGACACCGTTCACGAAATGGCTCGCGATGAGGCAAGACATGGTAAGGCATTTGAGGGACTTCTCAACCGTTATTTCAAATAAAAATGACAAATGGCTGATAGCGGAAAGCTATCAGCCATTTTTTTAACAAAAAATGCAATCGGCAGTAATATCACACTCGCCATAGCAAACGATTTTTCTTTTTTCGTTTGGCAGTAGGTCAAAATACTGGTCTGAAAAAATAGTTTGCTCGTCCGCGTTAAAATACACGGCGTGTGCAAAATAATTTGTGCAAACGGTAAACTCGGTTTTGCCGTTTCGACATTTAACGTCCTCTACCCAAACGTTTGCCTTTTTTGGTATTTGCAAAAGCGAAAAATCACAGGCGTGAAGAGTTGACGGGATAATATCGCTGTCATTTGTTTTTGCAAAGAAAACGCCTTTTGTAACATCAAACCCGTTCAAACTTATTTTTGCAATAACCTTTCGGTCGGTATGCGGCTTTAAAGTAATCTTTTTTGTTTTTGATGTTTTGTTTCCTGCAAAATCAGTATATCCATACTCGAGTTTAAAACTGCATTTGTTATGTGTATTGTTGGTACAATACACCAAAACATCGTCACCATATTTTTTAAGTATCAGCTTTTTGGGAGCATACGCGCGTTTTAAAAAATAGTAAACGGGCTTAGGGTTTCCAAAATGGTCCATAAAACTAAAGCCAACTTCACCAAAACCGTCGTTAAGTACCCAAAACAGCGAGCCGCCACAATGCGGTTGAACACGAATATGTTCAGCTTCGTAGCCAATCATTGTACCCTGAAAAAGTCCACCGTAAAGACAGTACTCGTCAAGGCTAAGTTGTTTTTGTCCTGTGTAATGCTTGTATATTCCGTCACGAACGGCATCCTTTTCAAACGTGTTTTTATGGTGTAAAAAAATACTGCTTTTGTCGGTTATATTATGCTCACCGCCGCAATACTTAATAAGCGAATTCTTTGACGGCGGTCCCATTATGCCAGATTCTGTTATAAATTTGCACTTTAGCGCGTCTATAGACTCGGTTGAAATACGGTATTGCTGATTTTCGGGTGCAGTATTTAAAAACGGATAGTAGTGGCGGTCGCCTCTTTCGGCACACTCGCCGTCGGTATAGTCACCAAGCGGTGTTGTGCATTGGTATCCGATTTTTTTACAAAGCTTTCGGCATAGGTTTGGTAAAAGGGTGTTGTAAATATATGTTCCGCCTCCAAACTGCTCGCTGTCGTAAAGGTTGAAAAAGTTACGGTCAAGGTAACCTGTAAGTATTGACGAATTTTCGCCGTTGCCGTACCACATTGCAAGTGACGGATGATTGCGCAGTCTTTTAATTTGACAGTTTGCTTCGTTTTCGACCTCTTTTCTAAACCAATCAAGGTGGTCTGGGTAAGCAGAGCAGGCAAAACAAAAGTTTTGTATTACCATAATGCCAAGTCTATCACACAACTCGTATACATAGTCCGACTGATAAACATTGCCGTCCCAAAACCTGAGCATATTAAAGTTAGCATCTTTTGCGGCGGTAATGAGCTTTTTTTGTAAGCTGTCGGGTATTCTTGCATAAAGAGAGTCACTAAAAATAAAGTCAGAGCCGCGCGCATATATTCTTACGCCGTTTACTAAAAACGCATAATTGCGTTCGGTTTTATTAATTGCCGAGGTGTCAAGCTCAACTGTTCGCACACCTGTTATAAGTTGTTTTTGGTCGGTTGCGCCGTTATTGTTTTTCACATACGCATTTATAGTATAAAGGTGTTGCTCACCGTAGCCGTTGGGCCACCAGAGTTTTGGGTTTTTAATTACAAAACTGTATTCTCTAAAATTAATTCCCGGCTGACTCATATAATTTTCGGTTGTTCTATATACACATTTGCCGTCGCACGAAACTTCTAATACAACGTCGCACTCGGATGCCGATACGAGTCTTCGGCTTTCAATTTCCAATTGTATCTGAACATGTGCGCCGTGTTTGTCTATTTTTTGAGTTTCAAAATAAATATCGCGAATTACTGCCTCGTCAAGTATGTCAAGACGTACATCACCCGCTATTGCACAGGTTGCAAGGCGTGGTGCCTGGTCCCAACCAAAAACATATTGCGGTTTTCTTAGTGCGCACCGTCTGTCGTCACCTCGTCCCTCGCGACGTCTTCTGAATTCACACGCAACCGAGTCGCGAACTTCAGCAATGTCCGAGTCGGATACCTGCTCAAGACCTGTTGTAAGACGGATAACTAATGTGTTTTCACCTTCTTTTAAAAAGCTTCTTACGTTTTTTACAAACGGATACATTGCGCTTGAGTGGTGTGCAACAAACTGTCCGTTTAATAAAATGTCAGCATGGATATCAAGCGTTTCAATAAAAAGCTCAACTCCGTGAGGCGAAAGCTGTTGTTGTGTAAGATTGAATTTTTTTACAAACCAAAAGCTTTTGTCTTCTATCCATGAGCAGTTAAAACTATTGTCGGCTATGAGCGGTTCTTCTATTCTTTTGCACTCAATAAGCGGTGTATGTACGTCACAAGGCAAACTCTTAATCTGCATCCATTCGTTGTGATTATTTAAAACCTTTTCAAAATCATAGTGTTTTAAGCTTATGTCTTGGTCGCACAGCATCCAGTTATCTAAAAGCGAAATTGATTTCATCGTATTCTCTCCCTTGTCGTTGATATAATAATTATAAAATACGTACTGTTTAATGTATATGCGTTTTGCGACAAGTTGCTAAAAACCATGTCCTGTTTGTTCTTTTTTGATTTTGGTGTAGAAAATTGAAATTTAAAATGTTACACTTAATATATAACGAGTGTAACGGAGTATAAGCTTATGGATACGTGTGCAAGAAATGTTGTGGAATATTCTGTATGTATAGAAAACGTTCGGTTTACGCTTTTGTACGATACGGGGTTTGTAAACTCTTTATCGACTGTACCAAAACCAAAGGAACGCACCCTTTTTCATTTTCATGAATACTACGAGCTTGTATACTGTCCCACACCTGTAGAGTTCTCAACCCCTGATTTTACTAAAGAATACAGTATGGGACAAGTGTTTGTAATTCCGCCTAAAACTCTGCATAGAATAAAACCGGTAAACCGTGAGCCGTTTGAAAGTGCAGTTATTTCCTTTGCTGTTAAAAAGTTGGCGCATACCTGTGATGTAAATTTGTTTAACATTGTGCAACAGGTGTTTTCAAATGTTTGTTCGTTTAAAGCCGACGAAAAATATTTAAAGCTTATTGCACGTTTTGATATAAACCATTCCGACACCGTCGTGGGAGATACGCTTACAATGTCGCTTTTGTTCCATCAGATTATTACACACATTATAAAGTCGGCAACCCCGTATTCTTTGTCGGTCGGTAAGGCGTCGGTGTATGACAGCGACACAAGCCGAACTTATAAACTTAATATGTTAATATGCACCTGCTATCATCAAAATATAACTATGGAGTACGTTGCAAAAAAATTAAATATAAGCACAAGGCAGTTATGCCGTATTATAAAGTCGAGCTATAACTGCTCTTTCAGAGATATAATAACAAGGTTTCGTATGCAAGAGGCATTACAGCTTTTAAAAAATCCTGAGTACAGTATTGCAGCTATTGGTTTTGATGTGGGATATAACTCGACAAAAGGTTTTGAAAACGCGTTTAAAAAATATTACGGAGTTGTTCCCTCGCAATACCGTAAACAATTATTGTAACTGTTGCAAGTTTTATAAAAATGCGGTATAATAAAAACAAATAAAAATTTAAGTGGTGGACAAAATGTTTGATGCATTAAAAATTAAAAACGAGTGCGTAGAATGGATACGTGAGTTTTTTGAAAAAAACGGCAAAGGCTGTAACGCGGTTATTGGTATTTCGGGCGGTAAAGACAGCTCAATTGCGGCGGCGCTTTGTGTTGAGGCGCTCGGTCGCGACAGGGTAATCGGTGTGCTTATGCCGCAGGGCGAGCAACACGATTTTGATATGGCAAAGCTGCTTGTAGACCACCTTGGAATAAAGCACTACGTTGTAAACATTAAAGACGCAGTCACAGGACTTCTTGGCAGTATGCCAAAAGATTTAGAGCTTTCTGAACAAACAAAAATCAACTTGTCTCCCCGTATTCGTATGACAACGCTCTATGCAGTTTCGCAAAGCGTTAACGGCAGGGTGTGCAACACCTGTAACCTGTCAGAAGACTGGGTTGGCTACTCAACACGCTACGGCGATGCGGCGGGCGATTTTTCGCCAATGTCAAACCTTACCGTTACCGAGGTTAAACAGATTGGTCACCTTTTAGGGCTGCCATCGGTGCTTGTCGAAAAAACACCAATCGACGGTCTTTGCGGTAAAACCGATGAAGAAAATTTAGGCTTTACCTATGCCGAGCTCGATAAATATATAAGAGAGGGCGTAATCGAAGACCAAAACAAAAAACAAATTATCGACCGCAAGCACGCTGCAAACTTGTTTAAGCTTCAGCTTATGCCAAGTTATAAACCAGAGATTTAATGGGCACACTAATCGGGAAGGCAAACTGTCTTTCCGATTATTTTTTAAAAGGAGGTAAAAGTATATGAAAAAAGTATTATTAGTTGTAATTTCGATTATGCTTTGTTTAGGTCTTGTATCTTGCGCAAAAATGGTTGACGACGTTACCGATATGGCGGGTGATAACCAAACAAACCAAAACGGTACCGACACACAAAACGGTAACCAAATAACCGACGATAATTCATCAAACCAGAACAGTGACGTTACCGATACAATGCCCGAAACACAGGCTAAAATCACAAAAGAAAAAGCCGAGGAGATTGCGCTTAATCACGCAAATGCAAAGCGTGAAGATGTTCAGTTTATGAAAAACGAGCTCGATACTGACAACGGCAAGCTCGAGTACGATATCGAGTTTACCTATCAGGGCAAAGAATATGACTACGAGATTGACGCTAACACCGGTTCGGTGTTAAACTTTGACAGCGAAATGGCAGATTAAAAAAGACACCCTTTGGGTGTCTTTTTTTAGTCTTCGATTGCGGCTTTGCTTGTGACAAGGGTCTTTTACAATGGATAGCGAATTTGCTCAATACCCTTGATTTATATATATATAAGTGTTAAAATAGATATAATAATTTATTATGATGAATAAGTGTAACCTGAAGGAGCTATTGTTTTAAATGAACAAGCAAACGGGAATTAATTTTATTGCTCAGGTAATAGCTTTTGCTACAAACCTTTGTATAAGCTTTTTTCTTACCCCATTTATTATTGAAAATATAGGTGTAGAAGCCAACGGCTTTGTTTCACTTGCTAATACTTTTGTTGAATACGCCCAGCTTTTTACAGTTGCAATAAATTCAATGGCGGGCAGATTTATAACAATAAAAATACATCAAAAAAACATTAAAGATGCAAATAAATATTTCACATCAGTTGTGTTTGCCAACATTTCAATGTCGGTTGTATTTACTGCTATCTTCTCGGTACTTATAGTTTTTCTTGATAAGTTTTTAAATATATCACAAAGTTCTATTTCAGATATTAAACTGCTTTGGGCATTAATTGCAGCCAATTTTATACTGTCGTTATTTGCTTCTATTTTCTCTGTTTCAACCTTTGTTACCGATAGGTTAGACAAAACCGCCCTAACAAACGCTCGCGGAGGAATTTTAAGGGCAGTTGCATTGGTTATATGCTACACATTTTTTAGACCCTACACCTTTTATGTTGGCATAGCAACACTTTTATTAGGCGCAAACAATCTTATAAGCCATGTGTACTACAAAGCAAAGCTTGTACCCGAGCTTAAGGTAAAGCGTGAGTATTTTGACTTTGGTTGTATAAAAGAACTCGTATCGTCAGGTATATGGAATTCAATATCAAAGCTTAGCTCAATACTTTCTTCAGGGCTCGATTTGCTTATAACCAACATTTTTGTCAGCGGTGTTGCAATGGGCGTTTTGAATATTTCAAAAACCATTTCTAACATTGTTTTATCGCTTTTTGGAATGTTATCTTCAATTTTTGCCCCTCAGCTAACAATTGCTTATGCTAATAACAATTTTGAAGAAATGAAAAAACAGCTTATTTCTTCAATTAAGCTTTTGGGCATATTCTCGGGCATTCCGATTGCAATACTTGTAGGCTTTGGTAAGCCCTTTTATCAGCTGTGGGTACCAACACAAGATGCAAGTCTTTTGCACCTTCTTACAATAATCACATGCTTTAATTTAATATTCGCCTTACCTTTAGAACCGTTATACAACATATTCATAGTACGCAACAAAATAAAGGTTTCGTCTATTGCTCTTATCTGCTTTAGCGTTGCAAGTGTGTTTACAGTTTTTGTTGGTCTTTCGTTTATTCAGGGCGAGAGTGCAAAAATAATTTATATAGCCGCTGTTGGTGCTTTTTACAACGTTGTACGGTTAATTACCTTTTTACCTATCTATGGTGCAAAATGCTTAGACTTTAAAATTACTACGTTCTATCCTGTTATTTTAAAGAACATACTATCGGTTGTTGTACTATCGGCAATAGCAATAGTTCTTAACTATATTATAAAAATAGATTCGTGGCTGTTTTTGTTAATTGGCTGTGCAATAGTAGGCGTTGTGGGAATAATAACAAATATTCTTGTGCTCTTTAGCCGCCAAGAAATTTGCGCACTTAAAGACAGCGCTGTAAATTTTATCAAAAAAAGAAGTAAAGGAAGTAATTAAATGGCAATACCTAAAATAATTCATTATTGCTGGTTTGGCAGAGGTCAAAAAAACGAACTCGCTCAAAAGTGCATTGAATCTTGGAAAAAACATTGTTCTGATTATACCTTTAAAGAGTGGAACGAAGACAACTTCGACCTTAATTCAAATAAATATGTCCGTCAGGCATACGATAACAGAAAATTCGCTTTCGTTACCGATTATGTAAGACTTTATGCTCTTTATAACGAGGGCGGAATATATATGGATACCGACGTAGAGGTTTTAAAACCGCTTGACGAGTTTTTAAAACATAGTGCGTTTTCAAGCTTTGAAAACAACAACAAAATTCCCACCGGTATTATGGCTGCCGAAAAAGGCAACGAGTGGATTTTTGATTTAATGCAAGAATACACCGACCTTGAGTTTATTGATAGTCAAGGCAATATGGACCTTACAACCAATGTTGAAAGAATAACCAACTTAACAGTAGAAAAGTACGGTCTTGTTCAAGAGTCGTCTTATCAAGAGCTTGGTGGCGGCGTTGTAACAATGTATCCGCACGACTATTTTTGCCCTAAAGATTGGCAAACAGGAAACATTTATTTAACCGACAATACCCATACAATTCATCATTTTTCAGGCTCGTGGCATACCGAAAAAGAAAAAAAGGCGAGCGAGAAAAACAGAAAACTCAGAAAAAAATACCTTGAAAAATATGGCGAAGAAAAAACCGAAATAATTTTTCAAAGACGAAACAAAATGCTTAGAATAGCCTATTACTTAAGGCACCCTGTTTTAGCAATCAAGAAAATTCTGTCAAAATAAAGGTGTAAAGAATATGACATTTAGCGTTATAGTTCCTGTTTATAATGTTGAAAAGTATTTATCAAAATGTCTTGATAGTATTTTAGGCCAAAGTTACAACGATTTTGAAATAATAGTTGTAAACGACGGCTCGCCCGATAATTCTCAACAAATAATTGATGAATACGCAACCAAATACCCGCAAAAAATAAAGGCGTTTACAAAACAAAACGGCGGCCTTTCAGACGCAAGAAACTTCGGCATTGAGCGTGCTTGCGGCGATTATATTTTGTTTGTCGATTCTGATGACTATATTTCGTCACAGCTGCTTGAGGTTTTAAATAACAAGCTAACCCAAAATAATGTCGATGTTATAAGATACAACGCGCAGGTTATTGTTGCTAACAACCAAAACGGCGAAACTCTGTTTTTCCCCGAAACCGACGTAATAAACGGAACTCAAGCCCTTAATAAATTAATTGATAACAAACAGTATTTCGAGCCTGCACCCTTTTACGCTTATAAAAGACAATACTGGCAAAATAATAGTTTTTTGTTCCCTGTTGGCAAATACCACGAAGATTTTGGTCTTATTCCGGAGGTTATTATTAAAGCCAAAACCTTTTGCTCGGTAAATCATATTGGCTATTTTTACGTTCAGTCTGATTCGAGCATAATGAGAACGGTAAACGAACAAAAAGACAACCAAAGAGCTTTTGACGGACTTGCTCATTTTGACCATTTGTATTGCGTTTGTCAAAACAACATAACCGATAAAAAGGTAAGAGATAAATTTAACAGCTATATCGCAAACAGCGTTATTGTAAGAATAAATTTTGTTTACGGCGATGTTAAAAAGCAGTATCTTAAAGAACTTAAAAAAAGAAAAGTTTACAATTTGCTCTTAAGCGACACCTTTGCAAGAAAAATTAAAAAAATTATTATAAAAATTAAGTATAGTTGGAGATAGTTAATGAGAATAAAGCTATTACAAAGAATAAAAAATTATTTTTATAATAAAAAAAACGGCACCAGCATTTTAAGTATAGATGCAAGCCTTAACGCAAACTATCAAAAAAATGTGCTTATTTCTCCGCGCACTATTGTAACCGATGATGTTTCAATAGGAAAATACTCCTATGTAAACTCCGGCTCGAGCATAGAAAACTGCACAATTGGTAATTATTGCTCTATTTCTTCGGGCGTGTGGATTTGTCCTTTTGAACACGCCGTAAGAAACAGAAGCACTCATCCGTTTGCTCATGGCAATATGCCTAAGCGAAAACCTGTTACTATAGGCAACGATGTTTTAATATCTTTAAACGCAGTTGTTTTAAGCGGAGTTAATATTGCAAACGGAGCGGTTGTTGCGGCAGGTGCGGTTGTTACCAAAGACGTTTTGCCTTATGAAATTGTAGGCGGAGTTCCCGCAAAGCACATTGGCTTTAGATTTGATGAAAAAGAAAGAGAAATGATAGAAAATACTGCTTGGTGGAATTACGATTTGGCGGTTTTAAAATCAAATTCCGATTTCTTTAGTGCAAAAAGTAATTATTTTAATTCCCAAGAAGGAAATAAATAAATGAAAAAAATAACAATTTTAATGCTTCATCTGCAGTACGGCGGTGTTGAAAAACAAACAATCACCCTTGCAAACGAGCTTTGTAAAAACTACGAGGTTGAGTTTATTTCGACCTATAGTATGATGTCAAAGCCCGCTTATGCTGTTGATGACAGAATAAAAATTAAATATTTAATAGATGTAAAGCCTAACAGAGAAGATATAAAAGCTGCAATTAGAAATAAAAACATTGTACAGTTTTTAAAGCAGGGCTTTAAGGCTGCAAAAATTCTTTTTCTTAAGAAGTATCTTATGATAAAAGAAGTAAAAAACCTTAATTGCGATTATGTATTGTCTACTCGAATTGAGTATGCCGAAATGCTTTCAAAATACGCTCCGTCAAACATTGTAACTATGACTCAAGAGCATTTACACGACGACAGCAAAAAATATGTTAACAGGGCAAAAAAAGCATTTAAAAATTTAGACTATCTTTTGGTTCTTTGCAACGGCTCTCGCGAAAACTTTACAAAGTGGCTTAAAGATAACAAAAAAATCAAAATAGTCCAAATACCAAATATATTAGACGAGATACCTTACGAGAGCGCCGCATTAAACGGCAACAGCTTAGTGTCGGTAGGCAGACTCCACCCTGTAAAAAATTTCGAAACTTTGTTAAAAGCTTTTGAGATTGTACAAAAAAGTATTCCCGATGCCAAGCTTACTATAGTTGGCGGCGGCGAGCAATACGAAAAATTAAATAATATGATAGAGCAAATGCAGCTTACCGATAAGGTTGTTATAACAGGTATGGTTTCAACCCAAGAGGTTAAAGACTATATGCTCTCGTCTGATGTTTATGTTATGACATCGCATACCGAGTGCTTTCCTATGGTGCTTCTTGAAGCATCGTCGGTTGGCTTGCCTTTAATTTCTTTCGATGTTCCGGTTGGCCCGCGTTCAATTATTGACAACGGCGAAAACGGCTATCTTGTTGATTATAATAACGTTGAACAACTATCTCAAATAATTATACAGTTACTGCGTTCGCGTGAGCAGCTTAAACAAATTGGTGCTAATGCCAAGCAAAGTGCATATAAATACACAACCGATAAAATAATGCCTATGTGGCAACAGCTTTTTAAATAGAGGTTTTTATGCTGACAATTTTCACACCTACCTATAATCGCGCAAAAGAAATAGTGCGTTTATATGAGTCGTTAAAATTACAAACAAACAAAAATTTTGAATGGGTAGTTATTGATGACGGCTCTTCAGATAATACCGAGGCTATAATGCAGCAGTTTATCGGTGAAGGGTTAATTACAATTAACTTTTCAAAACAACAAAACAGCGGAAAAATGAAAGCGCACAACCGCGGTGTTGAAAAGGCAAAGGGTGAATTGTTTGTATGTGTTGACGCTGACGATTGGCTTACCAAAGATGCGGTAGAGCAAATTATGACAGCTAAGGACAAGCTTTCAGATAATAGCGTTGCAGGCCTTATATTTCTTGATTTAGACGGTAATACCGATAATATAGTCGGCGGCGATTTACCGTGGCAACAAAAAAGATGCACTTATTACGACCTTTACAATAAATACGGAGTAACCGGTGATAAAACTCCTATATATAAAACCGAGGTTTTAAAAGAGTTTCCGTTCCCCGAAATCGAAAACGAAAAATTTGTACCCGAAGCCCTTGTAAATAACAGAATTTCTGATAAATACGATATGGTTTGTTTAAATATAGCTATAAAAAGGGTAGAGTATTTGGCAGGCGGATACACAAACAACTATTTTAACATTTGTAAAAACAACCCAAAAGCACAAATACTTTACTATAAAGAACTGTATTTAAAACAACCCACTCTTTACAACGCAGCAGCGTATAACCTATACTGTATTTATGCCGGGGTAAATATGCTAAAGGCAGTAAAAGAGCATCCGTCAAAGCTTATTGCTCTTTTAATGTATATTCCTGCGTATATAAAATATCTTCTCAAGGAGCGAAATTAATTGAAGAAAAAACTATTGTTTTTTGGCTATACGCTTGATATGGGCGGCGCCGAAAAGGTAATGATAGACATTTTAAAATTATTAGACCCGCATTATGAGATAGATTTGGTACTGCTTCAGGCAAAAGGCGTTTTTATGAGCGAGGTTCCAAAAAACGTTTGCGTAAAACAAATCAGAAACGGGTTGCTATCATATATCTTGTTCCGTTTTATTCCATTTTTTAGAAAAAGAACAATAAACAACATTGCAAACAGCAAAGACTATGATGTTGCAATAGGCTTTTTTGAGGGCAGAAGCGCAACCTGGGTTGCCGATATTAAAAAGAATATTCGCAAGCTCGCGTGGATACATACCGACGTTAACCATTTCGACATCGGTATAGACCAAAAAGAAGTTAAAAACAGTTATTCTAAAATGGATAAGGTGGTTTTTGTTTCAAAGGATGCAAAAAATAGCTTTATCAATAAATATAATGTTGCCGCTGAGCGTTCAGAGGTGATTTATAACATAATCGACCAACAAAAAATAATTGAAAAATCGAACCAAACGGTTGAGCCAAACAACTGTTTTACCTTTATAAACGTGGGTAGAATGTGTGATGCCAAGCGTCAGGACAGGTTGGTTGAAATTGCAAAGCGCTTAAAAGACGAGGGCTTTTTATTTAAAATTCAAATAATCGGAAGCGGCCTTACGCAACAAAAAATTGAACAAATGATTAAAGACTACAATGTAGAAGATGTAGTTGAGCTTTTAGGTCAAAAAACAAACCCGTACCCTTATGTAAAACAAGCCGATTGCTTTGTGCTTACAAGCGACTTTGAGGGCTTTGGTATTGCCGTTAAAGAGGCGTTGCTTGTTGGCACCCCCGTTATTTCAACCGCAGTGTCAGGTGTTAAAGAAATTTTGGGCGGCGGCGAATACGGAATTTTGTGTGAGCTTAATACCGACAAAATATATAGTGCAATGCGCTCTGTTTTGGTAAACAAAGATATACTTAAACAATTCAAAACCAAGCTAAACGACTATGATTGCAAAAATAAGCAGATTGAAAGCAAGCTGTTTGATATAATAGAAAGGGAGTAGCTAAATGGTAAAGATTAAATCACTTGATAAGCAAAAACTACACTCTGTTATATTTAAAATAATATGCGTTTTCATAATTGCGCAACCAATATTCGATATACTATCGTTTTTAAATATAAGAGGGTATGTAAACATAGGAATATCAACATACTTAAAGCCGCTTATTATAGGCCTGGTAAACATTGCGCTAATGCTTATTTACAAAAAACAAATATGGCGTTGCGGTATAACTTACGTTAGTTATTTAGCGCTTGTGATAGTGCATACATTTTTACTTAAAGGTATGCTTATAGAAAGCTCGGTAATACTTCACGAAATACGCTTTATGATAAACATATTATATTTTCTTATATGTTATCACGATTTTCGTATTTTGTGCGACGAGGCTGCCGACAAAGACGCTTTTGCATCACAGCTTAAAAAGGTTTTAATTATAACCTTTGGTGTTTATATTGTATTTTATTTGTTGGCAGTAGCTACCGGCACATCAGGTATGAGCTACGAATATTCAGACTCTTACAAAGCGGGCTTTAAGGGCTGGATGGATTCAGGGCAAATATTTGGTCATGCGTTTTGCATTTGCTTGCCATTTATTTTTGCATCGGTTCTTAACAATAAAATTAAAAAGCCGTGGCTTAATGTACTTTGTAAATTTGGTGTGGCGTTGCCGCTTGTGGTTCTTTGTATGCTTGGAACCAAGGTTTCTTACTATATTGCAATATTGGTACCTGCCGCTCAGGTTGTACTCGAATTAATTTTTGCTGTAGCAAAAAAACAAAAGAGCCATTACCTTAACGCAGCTATATGCGTAGCTTGTGTTGCGGCTGCTGTTTTGGTTTATCCTATTACTCCTGTAAAACATAATACAGATATAAATAACAGCGTTCTTTCGCTTGAGCATAATAATGAACAAATACTTCAAATAATTGAACAAGAAAAGAATAAGCATCATATTGACGATACTGTCGTATCAGAAAAAGACGAAAATCAAACCACCTCTAAGCCAAATCAATCAAATCAATCTGACAAAAATCACCAACACAACCAACCTGTTCGTACCGAGGCTATAAAAAACAGCGAGTGGACACTTGAGGCGCTGTCTGTATTAGAACAAAAGTATGCCGACGGCGAAATTCATTATTCCGATATGCGAAACAGGCAGCTGGTTTTTAATTATGAAAAATTCAAGCGCGCAGACTTAAAATATAAGCTGTTTGGTATAGGCTACGTAGTTAACGGCGATATGGCAATAGAGCGCGATGTTCTTTGTGTGTTCTTCAGCTTTGGTATAATTGGATTTATTATAGTTTTGCTACGCCCCATTTTAATTTGGTTTAAATCAGCATTTGTAATATTAAAGCGACTGTTTAAAGCAAATATCGAAACACTTTGCCTGTTCGAAGGCTTTTCTATGTTTTTCTTTATAAGCTGGTATGCAGGTGCAACCTTTATATATACCAACTTCTCAATTTTTCTTGCAATAATAATGTGTCTTTTAAATTACAATGTAAATAGATTAAAAAACTTGGAGAGGAAAAATGATTAATTTTTTTAACAAACTTTACAAAGGAACCTGCGAAGATTTTCTTTCTATTGTTCGTAACAACCTTGCAAACGAGCAAAAAATGTTTATAGTTACTGCCAACCCCGAGGCGTTTATGTTTGGGCAAAGCGATGAAACCGTAAAAGAATTATTGCTTAACGACAACACTACCGTTGTTGCCGACGGAATAGGAATTGTAAAGGGCGGCAAAAAAATCGGTATAGATATAGCCGAGCGTATACCGGGTATTGAAATTGCCGAAAAGCTTTTAGAATACGGTAGCGAGCTTAATAAGACTGCGTTTTTTCTTGGCGCAAAGCAAGAGGTAATAGATGCCCTTTGCCAAGTGGTCAATCAAAAGTATTCAGGGCTTAAGATTGTGGGCGCCGTAAACGGTTACACACCCGATAAAGACGCTGTTTTTGAAGATATAAAGGCTGCAAAACCCGACATTGTGCTTGTGGCGCTGGGAATTCCTGCACAAGAAAAACTTATTTATAAGCACCTTGAAAGCTTTGAAAAAGGTATTTTTGTTGGTGTTGGCGGAAGCTTTGATGTTATAAGCGGCACTAAAGCAAGAGCGCCAAAGCTCTTTATTAAACTTAATCTTGAATGGCTTTACCGACTTTTAAAAGAGCCTTCAAGAATCAAGCGATTTTATAATAGCAATGTTAAGTTTTTATTAAAATTAAAAAAATAATTATAGTCAGGAGAACAGGTTATGAAAAAAGTAAAGGTTATGAGTATTTTTGGCACTCGCCCAGAGGCCATAAAAATGGCTCCGCTTGTAAAAGAACTAGAAAAAAGAGAGCAAGTTGAGAGTATAGTTTGCGTTACTGCACAGCACCGCGAAATGCTCGACCAGGTTCTTGAAACATTCAATATCAGCCCCGATTATGATTTGGACATTATGAAACAGGGCCAAACATTAAGCGATATTACCACAAGAGCGCTTATTGGTGTTGACGGCGTTATTAAAGAGGCAAAGCCCGATATTGTTTTGGTTCACGGCGACACTACCACTACATTTGCCGGCGGTCTTGCTGCATTTTATAATCAAGTTGCAATAGGCCACGTTGAAGCAGGTCTTAGAACCTACAATAAGTATTCACCCTTCCCTGAAGAAATGAACAGACAAATGGTTGACTGTATGAGCGATATGTACTTTGCACCAACTCAGCTCAGTCGCGAAAACCTTCTTAAAGAAAACATTGACGACAGTAAAATTTATATAACCGGCAACACCGCAATTGATGCTATGAGCACAACGGTAGAACAAGATTATACCCATCCTGAGCTTGAGTGGCTCGAAGGCGATAAAATGATACTGTTAACAGCTCACAGAAGAGAAAACCTTGGCGAGCCTATGAGAAACATCTTTAAAGGCATTAGAAAAGTACTTGACGAGGTTGAGGGTATAAAGGTTATTTACCCTATTCATAAAAATCCTTTAGTTCGTCAAGCAGCTGACGAGATTTTTGGCGACTGCGACAGAGTTAAATTGATTGAGCCGTTAGAAGTGTTCGATTTTCATAACTTCCAAAACATATCTCACCTTATTTTAACCGATAGCGGCGGTATTCAAGAAGAAGCACCCTCCCTTGGAAAACCTGTTCTTGTTCTTCGCGATACAACCGAGCGCCCTGAAGGCATTGATGCAGGAACACTTAAGCTTGTTGGTACCGATAGCGAAACAATTTATAAAGAAACAATGCGCCTTTTAACCGATGCTGAAGAATACAATAGAATGAGCAAGGCATCTAACCCCTATGGCGATGGTCACGCAAGCGAACGAATTGTAGATGCAATTATTGAAAAGTTTTGCAAATAAATAATTACAATTAGTTATAAAAAAATACCGAGAAAACTATAAATGTTTTCTCGGTATTTATATTTTATTTGTTTAAATGTTATGCGTTCTCAGCTTCGAATTTTTTAATAAACTCGCAAAGCTTTTCAACACCCTCGGTAGGCATTGCGTTGTAGATTGAAGCACGCATACCGCCAACTGAACGGTGGCCTTTAAGGTTTTCAAAGCCTGCTTCTTTACT
>JAZNXL010000043.1:0-1688 GCA_045593905.1 Eubacteriales bacterium | reverse complement strand
CCCATACTGCAAGCATACGCCGATGCGGTAACAACCGTTTCAAGATTTATGCTGCCCTCGTCAATAGCCTCCATAACAAGAAGCAATGTCATAACCTTTGTAATTGAAGCCGGTGGAAGCTTTTCATCAGAATTGTCTTCATACAAAATTTTACCTGTGTTCACTTCCATTAAAATTGCAGATTTCGCCTTGATGTCGAGCTGTGTACCAATAGTCGCATTGGTAGAAGAAGCTTCTATCGGAATGTCCAAATCATCGGTACTGCACTCACTTGAAACAGTTTTTGCCGAAACGCCGACACAAAAAAGACAAAAAGCTAAAATCAACGCTATTATTTTTTTCAAAATAAAACACCCCAAACATATAGTACTAAATACTATGTTCGAGGTGTCGTTTTAATTCATAATTACGCATTTATATGCACCTCGTTCCTAAAAAGCAGACAAAATCTGACGACCAAAGGTCGCCCCTACGATATTAAATTTTTAATTACGCATTACTCGTTACGCATAAAAAAGGAAGGCTCTCGCCTTCCTTTTTTGCTATTTTAGTTTATACGCTTTCACACTCGACCAGGGACTGTAAATCTTTTTACCATCTACTATTTTGTAAGCTCTTATCTTATAGTAATAGGTCTTGCCCTTTGTGGCGGAAACGATTTTTGCTTTGGCTGTGGTGGTTTTGTAATCGGATACAATATATGTACCGGTTTTGCTTAACGAGCGTGAAATTTCATATCCGGTCTCGCCTTGGATATTTGTCCATGTAATTTTCACCTTGCCTGCCTTGTGCTTTGTCACAGTCGGTGCAGAAAGCTTTTTGAGTGTGTATATACTCACAGTTTTGTAGCTGTCATCTGCGAAGTATCCACCGTTTACATATGTGCAAGGTACGATTTTAAAATCATACTTAATACCGTCAGACAAATTCCAAATCTTTTGTGAAAGAGCGGTTGTAGTTGTCTTTAAAGTATAGGTTTTTGATGTTGATTTCTTGTAATATACCTTGTATGCCACAGCATTTTCTACAGCAGACCAAGAAAGCTCAACATCATCATATCCGAAAAGCTGTGCTTTTAATGTTGCAGGTGCTGTTAGGTTTATTGTACTGCTAATAGTTACAGTTTTATAACTGTTATCCTCAAAATGTGTTCCATTTACATAACTGCAAGGCACAATCTTGAAGTCATAAGAAACTCCGTCATACAAGTTTGCAAAATTGTAGGTTGTCTTTGTGGTATAGGTTTTGTACTTATATGTATCAGCGTTTGACTGCTTGTAATAAATCTTATACCTTGATGCGCCTGATACCGCACTCCAAGTAAGCTTTGCATCGTCATAGCCGTAAAGAGTTGCATTTAGTGTTTTAGGTGCAGCCAAATCCTTTGTTGTGCTGAAGGTTATCGCTTTTGCAGTACCTGTAGTTGTGCTTAAAGTATAATTCGCAACAGGCACAATTTTAAAGTTGTATTTACAGTTATCGGTAAGGTTTGCAATACTGTAGGTAAGAGCGTTAGTTGTTGTCTTATATGTATAAGACTTTGCACTTGCCTTTTTGTAGTAAATCTTGTAACCAGTAGCCGCTGCTACTGCGCTCCAATTAAGCTCTACATCATCGTGTGCGTAAAGTGTTGCCGTAAATGTTGATACCTTTCCAAGAGGACAAGAGGTTGTAAGACATATAGTCAC
>JAZNXL010000042.1:0-19576 GCA_045593905.1 Eubacteriales bacterium | reverse complement strand
TGATTACACGAAGGTCCCACCCGTTCCCATTCCGAACACGGTAGTTAAGCTTCGCTGTGCAGATGATACTTGGCTGGCGACGGCCCGGGAAAATATGTAATGCCGACATATATCCAAGGAGATACGTAAGTATCTCCTTTTTATTTTATATTTTAGTTGAAATTAAAAATTAATATGATATAATATTTTATTGGAAATAAATAAGAAAAGAGGAAAAAACAATGAATTTGTTTGGTGGAGTAATTCCTGTTACCGGCATAACCTTTTTAATGTTTTGCGTTTTTGCAATTTTATTTGTAGGTTACGCACTTGGTAGAATTGAAATTAAAGGCGTTTCGCTTGGCGATGCCGGTGTATTTGTTATTGCACTTGTATTTGGTGCATTGTTTTTTACACCACTTGAAGAGCAGCTTGTTATTAAGGGCGCAGTTGAGGTTGGCTTTGCTGAAAAAGCACTCGAGATTATTGAAAGCCTCGGCCTTATTCTCTTTGTAACATCAGTTGGCTTTATTGCGGGTCCCAAGTTTTTTGGCAACATGAAAAAGAACTTTAAATCATACGTTCTTTTAGGCCTTATTATTATTTTAGCAGGCGGCCTTTCAGCTGTTGGCTGTATTTATATTGGTAAAGCTATCGGCTTTGGTGCAACAATTGAAACATCAGAAGGCTTTACTGCTATGATTGTAGGTCTTTTATCAGGTTCACTCACATCAACACCTGCTTTCTCGGCTGCAAAAGCAACAGTTGCTCCCGAATACACAAGCCTTGTATCGGTAGGTCACGGTATTGCTTACATCTTTGGCGTTATCGGTGTTGTATTATTTGTTCAGATTATTCCTAAGCTCACAAAAGCGAACATGGATGAAGAACGCGCAAAGCTCGTTATAAAAAAAGAAGAATCAACCAAAAAGCCTTATACTAAAAAGCTTATTTACCTTGACGGTCACGGTTTCGCAGCCTTTTCACTTGCTGCAATTTTAGGTACTGTTGTTGGTAAAATTATGATACCGCTTTCATCAAACGGACTTTCGGGCACTTGCTTCTCGCTTACAACAACAGGCGGTTGCTTGCTTGTATCTTTAGTACTTGGTCACTTTGGCAGATGCGGCAGACTTAACCTTATGCCCGAGCAGTCAACACTCAAACTCTTCAGAGAACTCGGTCTTGTGCTCTTCCTTGTTGGCGCAGGTATCCCCGGCGGCGCAGACTTTGTTGCCAACTTCGACCCGATGTACTTTGTTTACGGTGTTATTATGACAATCGTTCCGCTTGTTATTGGTTACCTGTTTGCAAAATATGTATTAAAACTTAGCCTTCTTAACAACCTCGGTTCAATTACAGGCGGTATGACAAGCACACCCGCGCTTGGCACACTTATTCAAACAGCAAAAACCGAAGACGTTGCAGCAGCATACGCCGCAACCTATCCGATTGCGCTTATCGCAGTTGTTTTGGTATCACAGTTTATTGTAATATTGTTTTAATTAAATAAAAAAAGACGGTTATTAACCGTCTTTTTTTATTTGACAAAGCCTTAAAATTATAGTAATATTATTAATTATCAGGGGGACTATTATGGCGATTTTTAAGGCGATTTACAATTTATTATGGGGAGATTTATTTACAATTCCGCTCCCAAACGGCAACGAACTGGGCATATCTTTGCTCATTTTATTGCTCGTACCGACAGGAATTTATTTTACAATACGCACAAAGTTTTTACCTATCAGGTTTTTCCCTGAAATGCTTAAGCTTACCGCTGAACATAAAAACAAAAAAAGCGGCGCGTTATCAGGCTTTCAATCACTTGTAATATCAACTGCAACACGTGTTGGTATGGGCAATATGATAGGTGTTGTGGCGGCGCTTTCAGCAGGCGGTGCGGGCGCTGTGTTCTGGATGTGGGTGACGGCCATTATCGGCTCGTCTACAGCATTTGTTGAAGCAACACTTGCTCAAATGCACAAGCAAAAAGACCCACTTTATGGCGGCTACAGGGGCGGACCCGCCTACTATATGCACAAGTTTTTTGCGGGCAAAAAGAAAAAGAGCATTATTGCAATACTCTTTGCTATTTCAGGCCTTGTTTGTTGGGGCGGCATTAGTCAGGTTATAAGCAACTCTATTTCAAGCTCGTTTGAAAATGCTTTTAGCATACCGCCTATTGTATCAACAGTAATTCTTGTAGCGCTCGCGGCTGTAATAGTGCTTAGAAAAAACACAACCGTTAAGGTACTTGATATAATAGTTCCGATTATGGCGGTTTTATACTTTGTTGCAACCCTTGTTGTAATTATTACAAACTTTGATTTGCTACCTTCGGTATTTTCACAAATATTTAAAGAAGCATTTGGACTCAAACAGGTTGTGGCAGGCGGATTTGGCGCGGCACTTATGAACGGTATTAAGCGCGGACTGTTCTCGAACGAAGCAGGAAGCGGCTCAGCACCTTGCGCAGCGGCGGCTGCTGACTGTGACCACCCTGTAGAGTCGGGACTTATGCAGGCACTTGGTGTTATTATTGACACCGTTGTTATTTGTACATGCACAGCAATGATAATGCTATTGGCACCGCAAAGCGTGACCGCAGGGCTTTCGGGTATGCCGCTTTTACAGGCTGCAATGCAACATCATTTTGGTCAGTTCGGCGTTATATTTGTAACAGTTATTTTATGGCTTTTCAGCTTTTCAACCTTTATTGGTGTGCTTTATTACGCGCGTTCGAACGTAGCTTACCTTTTTGGCGACAACTGGTGGTCGCAAACCGCATATAAAATTTTTGCTCTTGTAATGCTTTTTATTGGCGGTCTTGCAACATACACATTTGTTTGGGACCTTGGCGATATTGGTATTGCGCTTATGACAGTGTTTAATATTATTGCGCTTATTCCAATGTCAAACTCGGTACTTAAAAAACTTGATGAGTATGTAAAACTCAGAAAAAACAAATAAAAAAAGCACCGCTTGGTGCTTTTTTATTTAATTACAAGCTTTATAACAAAACCAACTGCAATTGCCACTGCCGATACAACGAGATACCAAAGCGCGTGAATAAGCGCCGATGTGTTATAAAAGATAAACACGCTTGGTATAAACGCAATTGCCGTTGCAACAGGGTAAAATACCTTAATTTTGTTTTTTGACAAAATACCTATAAACAGTGATAATAAAAACGTTATTACAATAATTATAAATACCATTGTCATAGGGTCTTTTGCCGTAATTGGATAAACATAAAATGCGAGTAATTGTAGTAGTGAAATAATAATTTCTTTAATATATTTTTTCATAAGCAATTCTCCTTGCCTCATCATAATACACTATTTTACAAAAAAAGTCAAATTAAGGGTGATTATATGAAAAAGCTAAAAAGCTACATAAAAATTTTTGCCGCTATACTTGTTATTGCGGCGGCGATTTTTACTGTTATTAATAAGCAAGACAACAAACAGGTGTTTGATATGTCACAAATACCTGAATACTCTGGCAGTCCGTATGTTGTTATAAACAACAACATACCCGAGTTTAGCGAAGACGAGCTTACTACAACCGCTTATGAAAAATACTCAAAGCTTGACAGCCTTGGCAGATGTGGCGTCGCGATTGCAAGCTGTGGCACCGAGATTATGCCAACAGGCGAGCGCGGTAGCATTAGCAATGTTTATCCGAGTGGTTGGGTACAGGCAAAGTACAGCGGCATTTCAGGCGGATATTTATATAACCGCTGTCACCTCTTGGGTTGGCAGTTATCGGGAGAAAATGCAAACAACAAAAACCTTATAACAGGTACAAGATACTTTAATACCGAGGGTATGTTGCCGTTTGAAAATATGGTAGCTGACTACATAAAAGAAACAAACAACCACGTAGCTTACCGCGTAACGCCCATTTATGAGGGTGATAACCTTGTATGCTCGGGCGTACAGATGGAAGCGTATTCAATAGAAGACAGTGGCGAGGGAATTTGCTTTAACGTTTATTGCTATAATGTTCAGCCGGGTATTACAATTGATTATAAAACAGGAAAAAGCAGCCGATAGGCTGCTTTTTTTATAAATATTTGCGAATGTCAACGGCGAGGTTGTGCTCAAGGTCAATGATTTGTTTACAAATGTTTTTTGACGCCTCGTCAGCGGCTTTGTATTGGTTAAGGTATCGGTTTAACGATTTAACGCCCATATTACAGCCGTCTGTCATAAGGTCGGCTATTGTTTTATCAGACTCGTCGGCCGCAAGCTTAACGTTTGTTTTTACCCACGACATACCTTTTGCCATAGGATTTGGCTCTTTGCCGTCGTCTTGATATTTTGCAAGCAACAGGTCAAGCTCGCGTGCGAGCTCAAGGTGTTTTTCCTTGCAGTCAAAAAGCAGCTTTTTAAAGCTTTCGTCTTCGGCTTTGGGCCATACATCGTCAATAGACGAAACACCCATTTTAATACCCGCATCACATTCGCGGAGCAGTTTTATTGTGTCTTGTTCAATCATAAAAAAACCTCCTTTTTGGTAGTATTTCCAAAAAAGAGGTTTTTATAATTATTCTTCGCTGAATTGGTCTTTGCCAACGCCACAAAGCGGACACTCAAAATCTTCGGGAAGGTCCTCAAATTTTGTGCCTGCTTCAATGCCTAAATCGGCATCGCCTACGGCTTCGTCATAAACCCAACCGCATACGTCACATACATACTTTTTCATTGTTGTTCCTCCTTAATTAATTGGTTCAAAATCGGCCGCTCCGTGCTTACAAAGCGGACATATAATATCATCAGGCAATGTTTCGCCCTCGTATATCCAACCGCAGATTTTACAAACAAAACCTTTTTTACCCTCGGTCTTTGGCTTTGGTTTTACGTTTTGTTGGTAATAGGTATAGGTCATGGTTTCTTTGTCAGAGATAACTCTTGCTTCGGTAATTCCGCAAATAAACATACCGTGCGTGCCGAGGTCTACGTACTGTTCAACCTTAAGCGACATAAACGAGTTAATATATCTGGGCAAGAAAGCAAGTCCGTTATCTGAATAAAGCGGGGTGCAGTCTTTAAACTTATTAACATTTCTGCCGCTTACAAATCCAAATTTTTCAAACACCGAAAACGGCGCATCGATTGACAGGCAGTTTATGTTCATTTTACCTGTTTGCTTAATTATATGATGCGAATACGACTCTTTATTAATTGTAACGGCAATTCTGTTTGGAGTGTTTGTTACTTGCGAAACTGTATTTACAATAATACCGTTATCTTTTTTGCCGTCGTTTGATGTTACTACATAAAGACCGTAGCCAATGTTAAATAGTGCATTCAGGTCGTTTTTGTTAGCAGTGTTATCTTGCTTGGCAAGATATTCTTTGCAAAGTTCGCTTGATAGCGCATCAATTTGCTGTGAACTTTCGTTTGTTAGTGTTGACAAAATTTTAACATTGTTTTCAGCAAATGTAAGGTTTTTGCATTTTTCAAACATCGAAAGCATAATTTTGTTGGCAAGCGGTGCCCACGTTCCGTTTTCGATAAACGCAACAGTGCGGTTTGAGAAATTACGCTCAACAAGTGCGGTTATATAGGTGCGCATAAACGGGAATATATCGGCGTTGTAGGTGGTTGTTGCAAGTATTAACTTTTGGTATTTGAATGCATCGGCAATAGCGGCGTGAATATCGCAACGCGCAAGGTCATAAACCTTAACCTCGGGGCATTTGTTGTCGATAAGTTTTTGTTTTAAAACCTCTACTGCTTTTTTGGTGTTGCCGTAAATTGATGTATACGCAATAACAATTCCGTCGCTTTCGGGCTGATAGCTTGACCAGGTGTTATAAAGGTCTAAATAGTAGCCTAAGTTTTGGTCGAGCACAGGTCCGTGAAGCGGACAAATTTTTGCAATGTCTAGTGTAGCTGCTTTTTTGAGCAGGTTTTGTACCTGTGCGCCGTATTTGCCAACAATACCAATGTAGTATCTTCTTGCTTCGTCTGCCCAGTCTTCGTTTGTACCGAGTGCGCCAAACTTACCAAAGCCATCTGCTGAAAACAGTACTTTATCGTAGCTGTCGTAGGTTACAATAACCTCGGGCCAGTGTACCATTGGCGCGGTAACAAAGGTAAGTGTGTGGCTACCAAGCGATAGGGTATCGCCTTCGCCTACAACAACTTGTTTTTCTTTAAAATCGGTGCCAAAAAAGTTTTGCATCATTGAAAACGCTTTTGCCGACGATACGATTTTGGCGTTGGGGTATGCTTTTGAAAAGTTTATTATGTTTGCTGAGTGGTCCGGCTCCATATGCTGAATTATAAGGTAGTCGGGCTCATTATTTCCTAAAACGTGCTGTATATTGTCCAGCCACTCGTGTGTAAACGCCGCGTCAACGGTATCCATAACAGCAATTTTTTGGTCGATTATTGCGTATGAATTATATGAAATGCCGTTTGGTACAACGTACTGACCTTCGAAAAGGTCAATGTTTTTGTCGTTTACACCTACGTATTTAATATCGTTTGTGATTTGCATAAGTTTTATCTCCTTTTCTAAAAAAGATAATACCACATTATAATATCAAAATCAATATACCCATAAAAAAGGTATAATATGCTTTTAAGGGTAAAAAAAATAACCCTTGACCTTTGTCACAAGACACATAAGGTCAAGGGTTATTTTTGTTCACTCTTAATATCTAACATCGTTTAACCTCTCTTTCGTAAAATAAACTTAAATCTACCTTTAAAACACATTGCGTATTTTTACATATAATCTATATTAAATCTCCTTAAGGCGAGATGCACCTGATTTGCTTTTTGTGTTTTTAAAAGTTATTAAGTTTTTTAAGGTTCTTTTTTTACCGACCGTTTTTGAACCTTTTTGGTCTTTAACTGAACACCGGTATCACCCTTTCTTGTCTATATAATAACATATTTTTTTGCATATAACAATATGTAACACTACACAAACATTCTTACTGTCTTTTATTTAAAACGGAGAAATAGTCAAAACCTCGTTGACAAGCGGTATTTTTAACTGATATAATTAATATATTGAGTTCCGTATTTTGCGGAACTTTTTTAGCATAATAGATATATTGGAGGTTTTAAATGAAACTTAACAATAAACGAACAATACTTGTCGGTTTTGCGTTTTTGTCAATTTGCGCGTTCTGGCAGTTATATGATAACCTTGTGCCGATAATTTTAACCGAAACATTTAAAATAGGCGAGAGTATTGCGGGTATGATTATGGCATCAGACAATGTGCTTGCGTTGTTTTTGCTTCCGCTTTTTGGCGGGTTTTCTGACCGCTGTAAAAGCAGACTCGGCAGACGCAGACCGTTTATTTTAGTTGGAACGCTTGCGGCGGTAACACTTATGATGGCATTGCCTATACTTACCGACAGCTATCATGCATCGCCTGCAAGCTGGAAAGCAATAACATTTATTATTGCACTTGCGATGCTGCTTGTTTCAATGGGAACCTATAGAAGCCCGGCAGTTGCGCTTATGCCCGACGTTACACCAAAACCGCTTCGTTCAAAAGCAAACGCAATCATAAACCTTATGGGTGCGCTCGGCGGTATTATCTATTTAATACTCACCACATTTTTATACAAGACAACAGGCGACGAGTACGTGTCGTATTTTCCGCTTTTTGCAATAGTGGGCGGCATAATGTTGCTTGCGCTGGTAATTTTAATGGCGTTTGTAAACGAGCCAAAGCTGGCACTCGAGCAAAAGGAATTTGAAGATGCACACCCCGAATACAATGTATCAGAGTCTACAGAATCGGGCGAGGCACTCCCAAAAGAAGTAAAACGCTCGCTTGCGTTTTTGCTTGTGTCAATAGCGCTATGGTTTATTGGCTACAACGGTGTTACAACCTGGTTTTCAAAGTACGCAATTCAAAGCTGGAATATGAGCCTTGGTCAAGCAAATACCTGCCTTACAATTGCTACCGCAGGCGCTATTGTAAGCTATATCCCGATAGGCAATATTGCAAGTAAAGTTGGTAGACGCAAAACTATAAAATTTGGTACAATATTATTGTCCTCAAGCTTTTTTGCGGCATTTGTATATACAATGCTGTCTGATAAGTTTAGCCCCATTTTATACTTTTTATTTGTGCTTGTAGGTATTGCGTGGGCGGCAATAAATGTAAACTCGCTTCCTATGGTTGTTGAAATGTGCAAAGGCAGTGAGGTTGGCAAGTTTACAGGTCTTTATTATACATTTTCAATGTCGGCACAAATTGCAACACCAATAATTGCAGGCTGGCTTTTAGAAAACATAAGCTATAAAACACTCTTCCCGTATGCCGCTATATTTGTTTTTGCATCGTTTATAACAATGAGCTTTGTAAAACATGGTGATAACAAAATCGAGGCAAAACGCGGACTTGAAGCATTTGATGTGGAGGACTAAAATATGACTACCGTTTTAATTATTATTGCTATTTTAATTGTTGCATACCTGTTTGCAATTAAGGGCAGAACTAACAACCCCGACCTTGAAAAGTTTGCAAAGTACGATTATGCACACCGTGGTCTTCATAGCGAGGGTGTGCCCGAAAACTCACTTTTAGCTTTTGAAAAAGCAAGAGATGCCGGCTACGGTTCAGAGCTTGACGTACATCTTTTAAAAGACGGTACGCTCGCAATTTATCACGATTCTAACTTAAAGCGCATTTCAGGAGTTGACGTAATATTAGAAGATTTAACCTTCGATGACCTTAAAAATTATAAGCTTTCGGGTACTGAGCAAACAATTCCTACACTTAACCAGGTGTTAGAGGTTTATGACGGTAAAGCTCCGCTTGTAGTTGAACTTAAAGCGTTTAGAAAAAATCACGCCGAGCTTTCAAAGGCGGTTTGTGAGCTTTTGGATACTTATAAAGGCGACTACTGTATAGAGAGCTTTGACCCGAGAGTTGTAATGTGGTTTAAAAACAACCGCCCCGATATTGTTCGCGGCCAGCTTTCACAAAACTATTTAAAAGCTAATGATAAGCTTCCATTTTTAACAAAGGTTGTGCTTACATACAGTCTTTTAAACTTTTTAACAAAGCCCGACTTTATTGCATACAACTTTAAACACAAAGACTGTGTAAGTAACAAGATTTGTCAGTCGTTCTGGAATATGCAGATGGTTGCGTGGACAATACGCAGTGAGAAAGAACACAAAGACGCAAAGCAAAATGGTTGGATATCTATATTCGAGAAATTCTTAGCATAGTTATAAAATAGTGATAGTTAAATTTTTTCAGAAGTTTCAAACTTTGCCGTAGGTTTACCCGACGGCGTACAAAGGTGCGCCGAGTGGCAAAGTTTGGAAGTAGCAAAAAGCAAAATAAAAAAGAGAAATATCAGAAATGATATTTCTCTTTCATTTTTTTATAAAACTTATGTTTTTATCAAACTTGGTTTTTTATTTTTACGAGCTTTTTGCGCTCTGGGAAAATTTAACTATCACTTAGAAAGGTAGTTTTTTCTGCCTGTTTCGTAGAGGTTGTTGCCTTCGCTGTCAATGATAACGAAAAGCGGCATATCTTCTACATAAAGCTTTCTGAGTGCTTCGGCACCAAGGTCTTCGTAAGCGATAAGCTCACAGGTTTTAATGCACTTTGCAAGGAGTGCGCCTGCACCGCCGATTGCTCCAAAGTAAACGCCTGAATATTTTTTCATAGCGTCAACAACCTCGGGAAGACGAGCGCCTTTACCAATCATACCGCGTGCGCCAACACTCATCATTGTAGGAGCGTAAGCGTCCATACGTCCGCTGGTGGTAGGACCTGCCGAGCCGATTACCTGACCGGGCTTTGCAGGTGTAGGACCAACGTAGTAGATTGTAGCATCAGTGGGGTCAAACGGAAGCTCTTCGCCTCTTGCGAGTGCTTCGCACATTCTTTTATGACCTGCATCGCGCGAGGTGTAAATGTAACCTGTAAGGTAAACTGTGTCGCCTGCCTTTAAGGTTTTAGCAATTTCTTTTGTTAAAGGTAGTGTAATGTGCTTTTCCATTATAACACCTCCGATTTATGACGGGTTACGTGGCAGTTAATATTGATTGCGCAAGGCATACCTGCAATATGTGTAGGCATTGTTTCAATATTAAGACCGATTGCGGTTGTTTTACCGCCAAAGCCCTGCGGTCCGATGCCAAGCTCGTTAACTTTTTCAAGCATCTCTTTTTCAAGGTCGGCATAGAACGGGTCGGGGTTGCTTGTGTCGAGCGGACGCATAAGAGCTTTTTTAGCAAGAAGCGCAGCCTTATCAAAAGTACCGCCAATACCAACACCGACTACAATCGGCGGGCAGGGGTTAGGTCCTGCAGTTTCAACAGCTTCTAAAATAAAGTCTTTAATACCCTGAAGACCTGCTGATGGTTTGAACATACGAATTAAACTCATATTTTCACTACCAAAGCCCTTGGGTCCGACTGTAACCTTAACGTTTTCGCCGGGTACGATTTCGGTATAAATCATAGCAGGTGTGTTGTCGCCTGTGTTACCGCGTCTTACGGGGTCTTTTACAACCGATTTACGTAAATAGCCTTTGTCGTAGCCGCGACGAACACCCTCGTTGATAGCGTCGGTAAGGTCGCCGCCAACAAAATGAACGTCCTGACCGATTTCAAGAAACACACAAGCCATGCCTGTGTCCTGACAAATCGGAACGTTTTCATCGTCGGCAATATTGTAGTTTTTAATAATGTTATCTAAAACACCCTTTGCGATTTCGCCGTCTTCACAAGCACGGCAACGCTCGATTGCGTTTTTAACGTCGCAGGGGAGGTGATTGTTAGCGTCAATACAAAGCTTTTCAATCACGTCGGTTAATTTGCTAACTTCAATCTCTCTCATTGTTATCTCCTGTTAAAACTTGCGTGTGTAGTCGGGGAAGAGCTTGGGCGAAGGAACGTCACTGTCAATACCTGCAGCCTTGAGCTCGCTATCGTATTTTTCAACGTGTGCGAGTGAGAGCTTGCCAACAGTAATATCTTTAAATCTTTCGCCTACTTTTTTACCTGCATCACGACCGAATACGATAATGTCTAAAAGGCTATTGCCCATAAGACGATTACGTCCGTGGATACCGCCAACAGCCTCGCCTGCAACGTACAAGTTTTCAACGTTTGTCATACCGTTTTCGCCGATTTCAAGACCGCCGTTCTGGTAGTGGAGTGTGGGGTAGATAAGAATAGGAGTTTCGCGCATATCAATACCAAATGTAAGATACATACGAAGCATTGCGGGAAGGCGTTTTTCGAGTGTGCCTTTGCCGTGAATCATATCAATCATAGGTGTGTCGAGCCATACAGCCTTGCCGCCTGAGGGTGTGCTAACACCCTTGTCGTGTGTTGAACACTCGCGAATGATTGATGCAGCTGAAACGTCGCGGGTTTCGAGCGGATGCATAAATGCCTCGCCCTCGCTGTTAATGAGCTTTGCACCCATTGAACGTACCTTTTCGGTTACGAGAGCACCAAAGATTTGCTGCGGGAACGCAACGCCTGTGGGGTGGTATTGAAGTGTATCCTGATATAAAAGTTTTGCGCCTGCTCTGTAGCCGAGTACAAGGCCGTCAGCAGTTGCACCGTAGTGGTTTGATGTGGGGAAGCCTTGGTAGTGCATACGGCCTGCGCCGCCTGTTGCGATGATAACGCATTTTGCACGGGCAACCATAACTTCTTTTGTTTCCATATTCTGAAGAACTGCGCCTGCTGCCTTGCCGTTTTCGTCAAGGATAAGCTCGATTGCGGCAGTAAAATCTAATACAGGAATTTTGCGGTTGATAACTTCGTCACGGAGTGTACGCATAATTTCAGCGCCTGAGTAGTCAGCAGCAGCGTGCATACGTTTTCTTGATGTACCGCCGCCGTGTGTTGTTACCATTGTACCGTCTTCGGTTTTGTCAAACTCAACACCGAGTTGGTTAAGCCATTTGATAGCGCTGGGACCGTGCATAACAAGTTTTTTAACAAGCTCGGGACGGTTTACGTAGTGACCGCCGCCCATAACGTCAAGATAGTGTTGAGCGGGTGAGTCGTTTGGCTTGTCGGCAGCCTGAATACCGCCTTCAGCCATCATTGTGTTAGCATCACCAAGTCTGAGTTTGGTTGCGATTAATACGTTAGCGCCAGCCTCGTGTGCTTCGATTGCAGCTGACGAACCTGCTCCGCCGCCACCGATAACGAGCACGTCAACGTCGTAGTCGATTTTGTCAAGGTTTACGTTTAAGTCAAGAACACGGCTTTTACCTTCAAGCATTTCAACAAGTTCAACGGGGGCTTTTTCGCCTTTGTTAGCACCTGTTTTAATTTGAGCAAAGCCTTGCTCTTTATAGTCAGGATGATACTGAGCCAAAAGCTTTTCTTTTTCGTCAGCAGTCATTCTGCGGGGCTCAAGTTTAACGTTTTGTTCACGAGCAGCCTCTACCTTTTTCATTGATTCAAGCATTTCATTAGTGAAAACCATTATGTACCCCTCCTTACTTCTCAATATCACGGTTATTGTAGAGTTCTTTAAGTTCCTCTACAGGTTTTGCCATAATTGCTTCGATTGCTTCTGTGCAAAGACCGTCTTCAATCTCTTTAACACGCTCTGCCAAGTGAACAGACTCGGGTGCGAGATACTTGCCGTTTAAACGGCGTGCAAGCATTGCAACCTGCGGATGCGAGATACCTGCAGGGCAGCGTGATGAACAAATACCGCACATTACGCAGTCAAACGAAAGCTCTGCACACTTTTCGTACTCGCCGCGTTGAGCGTGAGCGATGTACTGCATAACGTTTAAGCTTTGTGAACAGCTTTTTGTACAAGCGTTACAGCCAACGCACGCATAAATTTCGGGGTAAAGCTGCATCATAATTTGCTCGTCGGGTCTTACCTCTTCAATATTGTATGCTTCTTTAATGAGCGGGAAGAAGGGTAAGGTTGCAACGTACATATTGTCTTCAACAGTTGTTGAACAAGCAAGGCACGCTTTTAATTCGCGGTCGCCTTTAATGCGGTAAACGGTAGCACAAGCGCCGCAAAAGCCGTTACGGCAGCCTACACCGCGTACCAGTTTATAGCCCGCATATTCCATAGCCTCCATAATGGTAAGCCCTGCGGGAACTTCATATTTTTTTCCGTAAAGGAAAACATTAACCATTTTCTTCATATTAATTTTCTCCTATTAATACTCTGCAGGAAGTTCGCCGAGTTCGTCAAAACGGAACACAGGGCCGTCCTTGCACACATATTTGTCGCCAATGTTACAGCGTCCGCATTTGCCGACACCGCATTTCATACGCAATTCCATTGTTGTATAGATTTGAGTTTTTTCAAAGCCGAGCTCTGTAAGAGCTTCAAGAACAAACTTAATCATAATGGGTGGTCCGCATACGAGAACAGTTTTGTTACAGTCAAAGCCAAGTTCTTTTACGTATGTAGGAACAAAAGCAACGTGACCGTCCCAACCCTCTTGCTCACGGTCGATTGTAAGATGAACATCCATTTTGTTTTTGGGGTCCATCCAGCTCGATTGAATTTCGGGAAGGTCCAAAAGGTCGTCTTTTGAACGCGAGCCGTAAACAATATCTACCTTACCGTATTTTTCACGGTTATCGAGAACGTAGTTAATAACCGAGTGAAGTGGTGCAAGACCAACACCGCCTGCGATAAACAGAAGGTCTTTGCCAACAAGTTCATCGTCAACCGGGAAGGGTTTGCCGTAAGGTCCGCGTATTGTGATTTGTTGGCCAATATCCATTGCGTGTAACCAATCGGTAACACAACCGCATTTTTTAATAGAAAACTCTTGATATTCTTTTAAGGTGGGCGATGATGTTATTGAAAACATTGCTTCGCCCACACCGGGTACTGAAAGCATAGCGCATTGACCGGGTTTATGCTCAAAGCACTTGCCGCCGCCTACTGCTTCAACCCTAAACGTTTTAATGTCGGGTGTATCGGTGCGAATTGCAGTTACAACACCTAACATAGGAATAATATTATCAGTCATTGTTGTTCACCCCCAAAGCTTTAATTACCTTTACAATATTAAGTCCCTGCGGGCACTTTGTAAGACAACGTCCGCAACCAACGCATGAGTAAAGTCCATCGTTTCTTGACGGGAAGTACACAAGCTTGTGCATAAAACGCTGACGGAAACGCTCTACCTGAGTAGGACGGTTGGTGCCGTGAGCCATTAATGTAAAATCAGAGAACATACAGCTGTCCCAGCAACGATAACGCTGAACGCCGTCGCCCGTGTCAAAGTCGCGTACGTCGTAGCACTGACAGGTGGGGCAAACAAAGGTACAGGTACCGCAGCCAAGACAAGCCTTTGAAAGTTCTGACCATTTGGGGTCGTTGAATTTTTCCATAAGATGCTCACCGTCAAAGCCTGTAAGGTCAAGGTTTGAAAGCGGGAGCTTTTTAATGATTTCGCGAATTTCGGCTTGTGTTTTTTCAACGGCGCTGTCGTCTGCATCGTCTAAAGCTGCTACAAGCTTTTCGCCTTTTTGGGTGTTTGGTCTAAAGTAAATATCTTCGCCAACAATCCAGGCGGTTACGTCGCCCGACGGGTTTGCTGCGTCAATATCAAAGTTTGAACAAAAACAGCTCTCTTCAGGCTGGTTACAAGCAAGTGTTACAACTGTGCCGTGCTCACGGCGAGCCGCATAAAACGGGTCAACCGGGTCAGAAAGGAACACGCGGTCTAAAAGCTCAAAGCTTTTAGCATCACAAGCGCGAACACCAAATATAACAAAATCTTCGTTCATTGCTTCGGTGGGGTCGATTTGAATGTTTTTGCCTTCAACGTGAAAGCGTACCATATCTTCAACCTGCGGGAAGAAGGCGCCTTTTGCGCTCTTTACTGTTTTGAGTGCATCAAGACGGAGCTTTTGGTCTTTGGTCCAAACACCAAAGTCAACCTGGTCTGCTTTTTCAACAGGAGCAATTACAGTTTGCTCGGCTGAAACTTTTGATAAAAACTCGGCTAAAGAGTTAAGTGCTAACTTTTTCATTATTTGGCACCTCCTCTTTCGTGTACAATGCTCGGTTCGTCATCATCAAAGGTAAAGTCGGTGAGCGGGTGGCGCTGACCGATTTCTTCGCCTGCCTGATACTCGCCGTAAAGTTCGTTAATGTCTTTAATAAACTTACGGTTTAAAAGATGGAGCGGAATGCCCTCGGGGCAAACACGGCTACACTCGCCGCAGTCGGTACAACGACCTGCAACGTGGTAAGCACGAATGATGTGGAACATATTTTCTTCAAAGTCGTCTGCTGCGGCTTTGTTCGAGATTGTTGTACCCGGGTTGTCAAATACACACTTGATACAGCTGCAAGCAGGGCATACGTTTCTGCAGGCGTTGCATCTTATGCACTTTGAAAGCTCGTTTCTCCAAAACTCAAAGCGTTGTTCGGGAGTTTTGTTTTCAAGCTCGGTAACAAGGTCGAACTTGCCATCGAGTGCGGTGTGACGGCTTTCGCCGATTTCTTCGTCAACACCCTTGTGCTCTTTGCCTTTGCAGTAAAGACATTTATCTAAAAGCGCAAAAGAACGCTTAATGTCTTTTTTGCCGTAAAGAGTGTCAATTTTAAGCTCGTCTTCGGTTTCTTCAATATTAGTAATACCTTTAACACCGAGAGTTCTTAATTTTTCAATATCAATTTTGCCTGAGCAACCAACGCCGATAGTATAAATGTTATCGCGGTTGATTCTGTGCTCGGTGCAAAGCTGATTTAAGCTGTACGAATCACAGGGCTTTACAAGAACAATAACCTTTTCGTCTTTGCCTATACCGTTAACAAGGTATTTTGTAAGGTTACAGCCACAGTATGAGTCGTATTTAAGCTGGTCTAAATTGTCTTTTGTAAAGAATTTTGGGGTGCGGTCATAAAAGAACTCGCCCTCTTCCCAACCAAGAACACGGTCAATGTTCTTTTCTTCCATGAGGGCACGCACACGGTCAATAATCATTTTTTGCATCTTAAATCCCTCAATTTCTTATTTTCTCCAAGTTCGGTAACGGTTTTAACAAAATCGTTCATGGTTGCCGCAAACTTTGCGCCTTCAGCAGCCGATACCCACTCGACGCGTGTACGCTCGCGCTCAATACCCAAAAAGTCGAGCATTGAAAACAGCATTGTCATACGGCGTCTTGCGTAGTAGTTGCCTGTTGAATAGTGGCAGTCACCGGGGTGGCAGCCGCAAAGGATAACACCATCAGCGCCGCGCTGAAAAGCACGGAGTATGAATATGGGGTTTAAACGGCAAGAACAAGGGATACGGATAATTTTAACGTTGGCAGGATAGTTCATACGTCCTGAGCCTGCAAGGTCGGCGCCTGCATAAGAGCACCAGTTGCAGCAAAATGCAACGATGTTAGGTTTAAATTCGTTGTTCATCGACATATTGCATCCACCTCCGAAAGAATTTGTTTGTTAGTAAAGCCCTTAAGGTCCATAGCAGTTGACGGACAGGTAACGGTACAAGCACCGCAACCCTGACAAACCGCCTCGTTTACAACGGCTACACGTTTTGTACCGCGGAATTCGGGACCGCGAACCTCTTTATCCTCATAGGTAATAGCACCGTAAGGACAAACGCGTTCACACTGTGAACAACCGTTACACATAAGCTCGTCGGCGTGTGCAACGCAGGGGTTACAGGTAAGCTCGTCTTTAGCTAAAAGACCAATTACCTTTGCAGCAGCCGCACCTGCTTGTGCAACTGTTTCAGGAATATCTTTAGGTCCTTGAGCAACACCCGAAAGGTATACGCCTGCTGTGGGGCTTTCTACGGGGCGGAGCTTGGGGTGAGCTTCGGTAAAGAAGTCGTTGGTGTCCATACTTGCAGTAAGCATTGTACCAAGAGCGCGTGCTGTGGGGTCGGGCTCGATAGCGGTTGCAAGAACAACCATATCAGCGTTAATGTGTACCTGCTGATTAGCTAAAAGGTCGCTGCCTTGAACGTGGAGTTTGCCGTTTTCAACGGTAACCTTACCAACCATACCCTTGATGTAGTCAACGTCGTACTGTTCAACTGCACGGCGGTAGAACTCGTCAAAGTTTTTACCGGGGGTACGCGCGTCGATGTAGAAAATGTGAACGTTAACATCGGGATATTTTTCACGAACAAGCATTGCGTGTTTTGCAGTATACATACAGCAAATTTTTGAGCAGTAGGGCTTGCCTTTTGTAGCATCTTCAGTACAACGTGAGCCAACGCATTGAATAAACACGATTTCGTGCGGATGCTCGCCGTCAGAAGGGCGAACAAGCTTGCCCTTTGTAGGGCCTGCCGCGTTCATAATACGCTCAAACTCAAGCGATGTAACAACGTCGGGTGAGTCGTTATAAGCATATTCGTTAAACGCACTCGCATCAATCGGCTTAAAGCCTGTTGCTACGATAATTGCACCGTACTTACGCTCGATAATTTCGTCTTGTTGTTCAAAGTTGATTGCGTTCGCCGAGCAGTTTTTAACACAAAGACCGCATTTGCCTGTACGGAAATGAATACATTGCTCTTTGTCGATTACGGCAACGTTAGGAATAGCCTGTGCAAAGGGGATATAAACTGCGCCACGGGTGTTAAGACCCATATTAAAGTCGTTAAGACCTTTGCGTGACGGACATTTTTCGGTACAGATTCCGCAACCGGTACATTTTGTTTCGTCAATGTAACGTGCTTTTTTACGGATTTTTGCGGTAAAGTTACCAACAAAGCCCGAAAGTGAATCGAGTTCTGAGTATGAAATAATGTTTATTTTTTCGTGCTGTGCAGCCTCAACCATTTTAGGTGTAAGGATACAAGCTGAACAGTCGAGTGTGGGGAAGGTTTTGTCAAGCTGAGCCATACGGCCGCCGATTGTGGGTGACTTTTCAACAATGTCAACCTCAAAGCCTGCATCGGCAACGTCAATAGCTGTTTGAATACCTGCGATACCGCCGCCTATAACAAGCGCACGTTTTGTAACAGGGCTTGTGCCTGCGGTAAGCGGTGCGTTCATGTGAAGCTTTGCAATAGCCGCACGGCCGAGTATAATAGCTTTCTCGGTGCCTTCGGGAATATCTTTATGTATCCACGAGCATTGCTCACGGATATTTGCAATCTCAACCATGTACGGATTAAGACCTGCAGTTACTGCGGTTTTGCGGAAGGTTGCCTCGTGCATACGCGGTGAGCAAGAACATACCACAATACCTGAGAGGTTGTGCTCTTTAATAGCGTCGCGAATCATCGCCTGTCCGTTTTCGGAGCACATATACTGATAGTCGGTGCTGAACACAACGCCGGGCTCACTACCCAGCGCTTCGGCTACCGCTTTAACATCAACTGTTGCTGCGATATTGCTTCCGCACCAGCATACAAATACGCCAATTTTTTGCATTGCTCTATTCTCCTATTTACTGTACTTGCGCATAGCACTAACAAGTGCCTGTTGCGGCATTTTTTCATCAAGCTTTTCGGGAAGGTCACCTGCTGTCATATAGTTGTTGCCTTTTTGGCGGATAACAGCAACGCGAACAGCCTCGATAAGCTTTGAAGGTTCTACGTTTCTTGGACAACGCTCAAGACAGGCAAAGCACGAAAGGCATTTATAAATTGACTCTGATGCCATAAGCTTGTCGATTTGTCCTCTTTTTACCATTGATACAAACTGATGGGGGTGGTATTCCATCTGGTCGTAGTTAGGACACGCGCCTGAGCATTTACCGCACTGCATACACTTGCGAGGGTCGGTACCGCTTATACGCAAAATATCCTCACGGGTTACATTGTTAGAAAGGCTCATTTATTCTCCTCCTCTTCACAAAGCGCCTGTGCCAAAAGCTCGGTAAAGTATTTGATGGGTAATGTGTTGTTTGTTGCATTAGCATCAAGGTTATACATACAGAGCGGGCACGCGGTAATAATCATATCGGCGCCTGCGGCCTTTGCCGAGGCGATTATTTTATCAACGCGACTTTGGGCAGCTTCCTTGTTATCAAGTGCTATGTAACCGCCGCAGCACTCGTTGCGTTCTGAGTAAACAACGGGGGTTGCGCCAATAGCCTTAATAAAGTCTTCAATAATGGTGGGGTTTTCGGGATTGTCAAATGCCATAACACCACTCGGTCTTAAAAGAAGACAGCCATAGTAGGCAGCAATTTTAACACCTTTTAAGGGATTTACAACCGCTTTTTTAAGGTTGTCAAAGCCAACTGTGTCGCGAAGCATTTCAAGGTAGTGAACAACGTTTGTTTCGCCTGCGTAGTCTTCGTCAAGCTTCATATAGTTGTTAACGCGCGTGCGAATATACTCGCTTGTTTTCATGTCGTTATTAACACGCTTTAAAACGTGGTGACACGCTGAACAAAGAGTAAGCACATCTTGCCCTTTTTGTTTTGCGGCATCAATTGTTCTTACTGCTGATAGTTTTGTTGCGTTTTCGTCGTCTGCCTGTTGGTAAACGGCGCCGCCGCCTTGCCAGTTTTCGATTTCTTCAAGCTCTACACCAAGCTTTGCGGCAGCAGTGCGTCCGAAAGCGTCAAGCTCTTTGGCTTTTGTTTTGAGTGTACAGCCGGGATAATAACTGTATTTCATACTCTCTCACCTTTGCATAGT
>JAZNXL010000041.1:0-6726 GCA_045593905.1 Eubacteriales bacterium | reverse complement strand
AAAACGGCAACCTTGTAGCAGACTCACTTAAAAAACACATTGAGCAACAAATCGAAGCAGGTGCTGCAGGTCTTCTTTTAATGGGAAGCATGGGTATTGAAGCTTACATCAAAAACTCGGCTTATGCTGATATTGTTTCTGTTGGTATTGAAGCAGTAGACGGTAGACTTCCGCTCTTTATCGGCGTTATGGACACATCAATTGCTAAGGTTTTAGAAAAAATCGAAATGATTGGCAAAGACAAAAAGGTTACAGGTGTTGTTCTTACCGCTCCTTACTACGCAGGCGTTAACAATGAACAGGTTGTTAACTGGTATACAACAATCGCTGACAAATCACCATACCCCGTATACCTTTATGACCTTGCAGTTGTTACAAAGTTCAAAATTACAATGCCCGTAATTGACCAAATTATCAACCATAAAAATATTAAGGGTATTAAAACTGCCGATTGGGAAATGATTAAAAAAATCGAAAGAAAATACCCCGATTCAGGTTGGGATTGCCTCTATAGCGGTCTTGACGCATTTGATTATGCTAATATGATGGGCATTTGCAAAAACCTTGACGGTATGTTCTCGTGCACACCCAAAAACGGCACTAAAATGTTTGATTGCCTTAAAAACAAAGATTTTGATGGCGCACGTAAATACCTTGATAATATCCTTTTAATGCGTGATACAATGCTCGCACAAGGCCTTATGTACTCATTTACATACGCTATGAACTTACTTGGTTGCGAAGGTAACTTCCACCAAGACTACTGCTTACCGATTTCAGATGAGTCAAAAGTAATTATTGAAAACACAATGAAACAAATTGGCGAAATATAATGATTTCTTGTACAGAGTTTATACCTGCATACAGTGAACTCTTTAAGTACCTTGACAGTAAGTTTGGTCGTAAAGAAGTTGAACGGTTTTGGGAATACCTCTTTAAACCTACAGGTAAGGGAATACCGCTTATTAATTTCTTAAAAAAAGATGGTCTTCGCGGTGCGTGGGATTACTGGGCAGGCACTCTCACAGAAGAAGCTGCTGATTGCACTAAATACTTGAACGAAAAAGAAGGTTGGATATCAAGCGAAATGCATTATTGCCCCTCAAAAGGCAGATTACTGCAATTGCAAAAAGAAATCGGTCTTGAGCCGTATTACGACTATTGCGGTCACTGTGATTATTACAGAGCAGCGCTTGAAGAAATAGGTCTTTGCTACATTCGTAATCATGCAAATGTTGATAAAGC
This sequence comes from Eubacteriales bacterium, assembly GCA_045593905.1. Lineage (GTDB taxonomy): Bacteria > Bacillota > Clostridia > Oscillospirales > QAKW01 > RGIG9041. The sequence continues at coordinate 5,481 of JAZNXL010000041.1, read as the reverse complement.
TCAGTGTCAGAGCATTATTTACGACCCTAAAATTTTCAAAGGTGTAATGGTACACGATGAAAACATCGAAGTGTTGAAAGTTTCTTCTGACGATAGAGAATATTTTCACCCGGATTTTCACAGCAGTATGAATATGGGTATTGACTACGTTGCCAAAGAACACGGCGTTGAATGTCTTGAAGAGTATTTGACTATTTATACTAACAATGTTTATAAACCTGTTATAAATAAAATAAAGACTTCAGACGCATTTGAAGCAATTGAAGAGTGCATTAAAAATACTTATAAGCTTGAAAAAGCAGAAGATGCGGTTGTTATAAACAAAAAGGGGAACACTCTTAACGTACAAATAAAGTACTGTCCTGCGGTAAAGCATTTAAAAAATACAGGGCGTAAGGTGTCTTACTATTTTGAATATTCAACTAAAACAGTTATGCAAACTCTTGCAAATATTGCCAACGTTTCTTTTGAGTTTAAAAATTATGATAAAGAAACAGGAAAATGTGAATATACCTTTACAAAATAATATAAACCGAGAACATTTTGTTCTCGGTTTTTTATGATAAATGAAAAAGACAAGACTCAAAAGAGTCTTGTCTTATTTTGGAGCGGGTGACGAGGCTCGAACTCGCTACCTCAACCTTGGCAAGGTTGCGCTCTACCAGATGAGCTACACCCGCGTTTTTTGAACGCTCATATATAATAGCAAACCGCATTTGATTTGTCAACACTTTTTTATAACTTTTTTAAAATATTTTTTTAAAAACAAAAACGGACAACCTTTTGGTTGTCCGCTTTTGTTTTAGTGGGATAAATCAGCAAGGCTTATTAGCCCCGCCATTATGGAGCGGGTGACGAGGCTCGAACTCGCTACCTCAACCTTGGCAAGGTTGCGCTATACCAGATGAGCTACACCCGCATATTTTTGTGTGATGCCTATTTATAATATCAAACACAAAAATATTTGTCAATATTTTTTAATAAAAAACACTGCGCTTTTGTAGCGCAGTGCCTTATTTTCTGCATTTTTCCATGTATTCTTTTGGCGGCATACCGACTCTGCTTTTAAAAATTCGAGAAAAGCAGTAAATATTGGTATAACCAACAGCGGCGCACACCTGAGATACGTTCATGTCTTCTTCTTCAAACATACGCTTTGCCTTATACATTCTATAGTCAATTATATAGTTTTGTGTACTTTTGTTCTTATAAGTTTTAAAAAGTCGTGAAAGGTAAGAACGCTCAATACCAAGTAAATTTGCAATAGCTTCAACACTTATATTTTTATTATAGTTGTGTTTTATGTAGTCGACAGCACGAGTCATATAAACATTTTTAGTTTTGTTTTTCTTTTCGGTATAATGCTCGTTTACGCTATTAATAAAATCGTAAAAATAAAGTAGAATACTGTAATCTGTGCTGTAAGATTTTGTTATTTCAGTAATTAAATCGTTTGCGCTGTCGCAAATTTTTCTGTTGCTTTCAAAGTTTAAAAAGCTACTGCTTTCTTTGGCTCTAATTTGCATAACAAACGCATCGGCATCTTTTTGCGAAATATATATTGTTATTATTGTGAATGGCTCAATACTGTCAGCCTTAATTTTAGCTGTTTCACCGTGTCTTAAAACAACACCAACCGATTGTGTAACTGTGCTTCTGGTGTTACCAACACTAACACTGCCTTTGCCGTCTTTAACAATAATAAAGCAATTACCCTTTGCTATGCTTATTGTATCAGTTTGTGAAGGGTTATATTCGGTGATGGCGCATTTATCAAGCTTTATTAAAGGAAACTGACGTTCTATAAAAGATATTTCGTTGTGGGTTTTATATTTGACCATAATAACTCCATAAAAAATGAGATAGCAATTTTGCTATCTCATTATACAACATAAAGTTAAAAAAATCAACATTAAATCAAAAGCGTATACGCCTTCTCAATCTTTTGCGACGTCTTCTATTGTTCTGTGAAATCATTAAAACAATATAAATGATTATGAAAACAACAATAATAAGTCCGATTATTCTAACCCAAATATTCGAGAAGAAAAGTTGAATAAGATGCAGGTAATAAAGAACAGTTGAGCGTTCAACATCGTCTGATGCAACAAGGTTAACTGTACCGTAAGTTATACCGTCTTTTTTAAGTGTTATTTTACCCAAAATATCGCCTTGAGTGATGGGGGCGAGTATTTCTTCGTTTGTTTTAATATCGCGCTCAAGAGTTGTAATATCAAGGTTATCGGGAATTACTGCGTAAAGATTTGACTGCGGTACAAGGATTAAATGGTCGCCCTTTGCCGAAAGTCCAACCTCAACCTCGGTAATAATTTCTGAATCGTTTAATATTTTTGAATTTGAGTAGTTGTTAAATGCCCAGTTGTAAAGCTCTTTTGAATCGTTAAATATTGTGTTTTGCGCAGCTTTTGGAGCATGCATTGCAACAAGCACAAAGTTTGAACCGTTCTTTTCGGCGGTAGAAATAAGATTGTATCCTGCAGGGGTTGTGGTTCCTGTTTTACCCGCTTTGCAGTACTTATAATAAATACCGCTGTTTTGGCGCATAAGGCTGTTTGTTGTTATAAGTGTGCGCTTTTCGGTTGTTTTATTGGTGGGCTCAATAGTGTGTACTGCGGTTGAAATATACTTAAAGACTGTCTCGTTTGAAAAAGCAGCTTTTGCGATTAGTGACATATCGCGGGCGGTTGTATAGTGCTGCTCGTCGTGAAGACCGTGTGTGTTAACAAAATGTGTGTTGCTGCATCCGAGTTTTTTTGCTTTTTCGTTCATTTTGTCAACAAACTCTGAAATACCGCCGCAGAGGTTTATTGCAAGAACGTTTGACGCTTCGTTTGCACTTGATATTGCAACGCCATACATCAAATCGTCAATCGTAAAAATTTCACCGTCTTTAACATTTATGTTTGAACTGCCTACTACAAGGTCATCATAACAGCTTTTATCGGCTGTTATTGTTTTGTTGTAATCGGTTACAAGGTCAGATACAACAAGCATTGTAATAAGCTTTGTAAGTGAAGCGGGGTATATAAGCTCATCTGCCTCTTTTTCATAAACCACAGCGTCAGTGTCGGTATTTATCATAATAACGTTTTGTGCGGTAACCTTGGGAACGGGGTCGAGTTGTTGACCCGGTGCAGCAAACACAGTAAAATTGCTAAATAATATTAAAATTATAGTAAAAATAAGTAAAAATTTGCTTTTCATACATAATCCTTCAGTTTATTTTTAATATCTACAGTATAATAAAATTTTTTACAAAAGTAAAGCGGAAAAAATTTATATTGATATTTATTTTTATTTATATTAAAATATATAAATAATATATTACGGAGGCAAGTATGAGAGTAGTTGTAAAAGTAGGAACATCAACATTGGCTTATTCTACAGGTCATTTAAATATTAGACTTATGGAAAGCCTGTGCAAAGTAATAAGCGATATTAAAAACGCAGGCTACGAGGTAATACTTGTATCTTCCGGCGCTGTTGGAATGGGCATGGGCAAGCTTGCGTTAGGTGAGCGCCCTAAAGAGCTTGCACTAAAGCAGGCGGCGGCAGCTGTTGGTCAATGTGAACTTATGTATACATACGATAAGCTTTTTTCTGAATACAATCACACCGTTGCACAACTCTTACTTACTGCTGATGATATAAACGATGGCGACCGTAAACAAAACTTTGTAAATACAATATTAAAGCTATTAGAGCTTGGCGTTATTCCGGTTATTAACGAAAACGACACCGTTGCTGTAAACGAGCTCGTTATTGGCGATAATGATACACTTGGCGCAATCGTTGCAAAAAACATTGATGCCGACCTTTTAATACTTCTTTCAGATATCGACGGTCTATTTACTGCCGACCCGCATAAAGACGCATCAGCTACTCTTATCTCAACAATTAAACAAATAACACCTGAGATTGAGGCGCTTGCAGGCGGTAGCGGCTCAAACGTTGGTACAGGCGGTATGGTAACAAAGCTTTCAGCCGCAAAAATTGTAACAGCTGTAGGTTGCGATATGGTTATTGCAAACGGCAAAGACCCCGAGGTGCTTTACGATATTATTGAGAATAAACCCGTAGGCACACGTTTTTTAGGAGTAAAATAATGACAACAATTCAAATTGTAAAGGCGGCAAAAGCCGCATCGCGTTCTATTGCAAACGCATCAACAGAACAAAAAAATAACGCACTTTTAGCTATTGCGGATGCAATAGTTAAAAACACCGATAAAATTATTTCGGCAAACGAGAAAGATATGAAAAATGCCGAGGGCAAAATCTCAACTGTTATGCTTGACAGACTTATGTTAAATGCCGATAGAATTAAAGATATGGCAAACGGCATTAAACACGTCGTAACGCTTGACGACCCTGTGGGCAGAGTTCTTTCTACATATACCCGCGACGACGGACTTGAAATAAACAAGGTTTCGTGCGCTATGGGTGTTATAGCAATCATTTATGAATCAAGACCAAATGTAACATCTGATGCTGCCGCGCTTGCTCTTAAAAGCGGTAATGCGTGCGTGCTCCGTTGTGGTAAAGAAGCACATGCTAGCGCAAGTGCAATCGTTGATGCGATAAAAGAGGGACTTTTGGCATCGGGCATAAACAAAGACGCCGTTATGCTTGTTGAGGATACTAGTCGTGATAGCGCAACTGAGCTTATGAAAGCAAACGGTCTTGTTGACCTGCTTATTCCAAGAGGCGGAAAAGGTCTTATTCAGGCGTGTGTTCAAAATGCTACGGTTCCCTGTGTTGAAACAGGTACGGGTATTTGCCACGTTTATGTTGATAAGTCGGCAAGTCTTGAAATGGCGCTTAAAATTGTTAATAACGCAAAAACAAGCCGTCCTTCAGTTTGTAACGCTGAAGAGGTGCTTGTTTGCCACCGCGATATTATAAAAGATTTTATACCAATGCTCGAAAAGGTTATTGTGACCGACCGTAAACAAAACGGCGCAACCCCTGTTACATTAAAAATGGACGCTGATAGTCTTAAGTTTTCAAAAACAGGTGTGTTAGCGGGTGAAAACGATTTTGACACCGAGTTTTTAGATTACATATTAGCAGTTAAAACTGTTGATAGTGTAGAACAGGCGGTAGAGCATATTTTAACCCACTCAACAGGTCATAGTGAAGCTATTGTAGCAAGTGATGAGCAGGCTATTGACTATTTTACAAAAAATGTTGATAGTTCTTCGGTTTATGTAAATGCTTCAACACGCTTTACTGATGGCGGCGAGTTTGGCCTTGGCTGTGAAATGGGTATTTCAACCCAAAAAATGCACGCAAGAGGTCCTATGGGACTTTGCGAGCTTACTACCTACAAATACATTGTAAAGGGCAACGGAAACATCCGTTAATCAGGTGACTTTTATGAAATATAACGCAGGTTTTATTGGCGTTGGTAATATGGGCGGTGCTCTTTTTATGGCCGCTTGCAAAGCCGAAAACGCAT
>JAZNXL010000040.1:0-3569 GCA_045593905.1 Eubacteriales bacterium | reverse complement strand
ATTATTATATTAAAAATAAATGTATGATATCAAATTTATAAAAAAAGAACAAAACTAAATCAATTTTAAAATTTAAAACTAAATATATAATAATATATTATCGTTGAGTATATTTATATTAATATTTATAAATTTAATTTTTAAATCAACAACTTTGATATTTTAATAGTATAGCCGCTCTGTTTTTGTTAATCTCAAAATAACATGATTTTTACATCAATCGTATAATTTTCTCCCCCGAATGTCACAAAATATGCATTTTGCGACAAAATATATATTGAAAAATGCAGTACCCTATGTTATTATAAATATGGTGGTGATTTTAAAAATGAGTTATAAAGATGCTCCACAGGTATTAAAAAGCTATCTTACCTATCTTGATGTTGTAAACGGACGTTCTTCTAAAACTGTTTACGAATATTATTTAGATTTATCTAACTTTTTTAGATATGTAAAAAAAGAACGCAATAAACTGAGTTGTGAATTATCTGACGTTGATATATCAAATATTGATATTGATTTTATAAAACAAATTACTCTTCAAGATGCGTATGCCTTTTTACAATACATAAAAGAAAAAGGTGGAAACAACAGAACTGTCAATAGAAAAACTTGCAGTATCAGAGGCTTTTTTAAATATTATAAAAATAAAGTTAGAGAAATTGAAGTTAATCCTGTTGAAAATTTAGAGTGCAATACCCTCCCCCGCACACTGCCTAAATTTTTATCATTAAACGAGTGTCAAACTCTTTTAAGCTCGATTAACGGTGAAAATTCAAAAAGAGATTACGCCGCAATTATTTTGTTTTTAAACTGTGGTTTACGGCTTTCTGAGCTGGTTTCAATTAATTTAAGTGATGTTGATAACGAATTTTTAACAATTACCGGCAAAGGCAGCAAACAACGTAGTCTTTATCTAAATAAGAGCTGTAAAGATGCTATTGAAGATTACATAACAAATGAGCGACCGTTTAATAACTTAACCGACGATGCAAGAAAGGCATTGTTTGTATCAAGAAAAGGAAATCGTATGACGCCGCGCGCAGTACAGCATATGGTTGAAAAAAGATTTAATGAAGCAGGACTTGGCGATAAGAACTATTCTGTTCATAAACTAAGACATACTGCAGCTACACTTATGCATAAACACGGTGGTGTTGATTTAAGAGTGCTTCAAGAAATATTAGGCCATGAAAACCTTGGTACAACACAAATTTACACGCACGTTGACAGTGACCAGGTAAAGCAAGCAGTTGAATCAAATCCAATAAATAAAATAAAAAAAGAGAGTATTTAACTCTCTTTTTTTATTTTTCTATTTTCTCCCCTGTTTTAGGGTCGTATCCGTCAATCATATGTTTTTTGATAAGTGGATAAGTTATGAAATTACAAATTAAACCACAGGTAGAAAAATAAGCGAATATTATAAATAACACAACAACAAATCCTATTGGACTTTGGCCTAATATTGTAATCAAACAAAGCGCCGAAATTATTCCAATCAAGATAGTTATTAAAATGTTTTTAAAAAAGCCAACCCAAGCGAATATAAAAGCATTTTTAATTAACTGCTTAAATGTTAGGTTGAAGGTTACCATAAGAACATAAATATAATAGTTCATAAATAACAGTATTGTTGCGGTTAAGAGTAATACAGCGAGTGCGCCTGAACGAACAATTGATGAAGCTTGCATATTTATATATGATGCATAGTCAAACCAAAGTACCAAAACTGCAAACAAATTGATTATTCCAACTATTAGTCCGGTTTTAAAATTGCTCTTAAATGTATCCCAAAAATCAGACCATAAAAATGCATGTTCTTCCCTTGCATAGTTTCTTAATATTTTTGTCATTGCTGCAGTGGCAGGCCCAATTGTGATAATGGGTAAGCAAAATAAAATATACAATAAATTAAGTAACACGAGGCTCCAGAATTTTCTAAAGTATATATCAAAAAACACAACAATTCTCGGTCTAAAATCAGGCTCTTTTGAAACGCCCTTACCTTCCCTTGTATAATCGTTAAAAATGCCCATTTAATTCTCCTTATTTTGCGTTTGCTCTGGGGTGACAGTTTTCATAAATATTCATATACTTATTCTTTAAAACTTTTGTATAAACCTTTGTTGAAGATAAAGTACTGTGACCAAGCATGTCCTTTAACATTGTAATATCTGCACCGTTTTCTAATAAGTGTGTAGCAAACGAGTGCCGTAAAGTTTTAGGCGTTATATCTGTTGAAATTTTGCATTCTTTAGAATATTGCTTAATAATCTTCCAAAATCCCTGACGAGTCATTTCAACACCGTGTGAGTTTAAAAACAGTACGTTATTGGTAAGACCAATGGTATTAAGCTTTGGTCTTGAATTTTTAATATAATTAGTAATTGCTTGAATCGCAATGGAATAAAGCGGTATAACGCGCTCTTTTGCTTTGCCTTTGTTTATTAATATGTATCCAACATCAGTGTTAATGTCATTTGTTCTTAGAGCTAAAAGCTCGCTAACTCTAATGCCTGTTGCGTATAAAACCTCGAGCATCGCTTTGTCTCTTATTCCAATTGTAGTGTTTTCATCAGGTGCGTTAAGTAAAATTTCAACGTCTTTAGATGTCATAACAGTTGGCAGCGCGTCTGTATCTTTTTTTTCGTTTTTAACGCCAATCATTGGGTTAAAGTGAATTACTTTAATTTGTAATAAATATTTAAAAAAGCATCTAAGACTTGATAAATTACGCGAAATTGTAGAGGGACTTTTGTTTTCTTTTTTTAGATATTCGACATATTTATCAATAACGTTTATATCAATTTTGTTAAATGATTTTATTCTTGAATACTGCAAAAACACAATGAAACTTTTAATATCACGCTGATACGAAGATAATGTATTAGCAGACGACTTTTTTTGTGTTGTTAAATATTCACAAAAGTTATTATATGTAGTTACCATCGTGTTTTAAACTTCCTTTCATAAGATTTTGTTAAAAATAGGCTGTGCAATATAGCAATAATATAACGAAACTATAATGGTAAAAAGCGAAAATGCAATGTATTTTGTAATATGCGCCCTTGAATAATATCTTGGGCTCACATATCTTGTTTCGGTCTTAAATAGATTATAAAGAGCAACCGATAGCCGTATAGCTGAAAAAGAAATATACATACATGATATTACAAATGTAAAATAGTACAAAAACAAAATAACTGCTGATAAAATACAGCCCTTGGCACCGTAACATAAAATAAAAAATGAAATTTTAGCACCTATTAACACGCCGCTGTACAATACACTCAGGCATATAAAAGGCAAGCCTATTACGGTGTAACCTAGCAAAAAAATAATAAATAACGCTAAAAGGTTTTTAAACACAACCGTATTTGCTTGCTCGTTTAAAAGGTTAATATTTAAATCGAATTTAGTTTTATTTAAAAAAATGTAAATAGATGAGAAAAGTTGTCCTGTTGTAAAAAAAGTAAATAACAAAATAAATACCATAGCTGTCAATGCAAAAATACTAATAAATGACTTAATCTTTTTACTCATCAAAATTCCTCCCACATATTTAT
>JAZNXL010000039.1:0-43188 GCA_045593905.1 Eubacteriales bacterium | reverse complement strand
TAAAGGGACGGCTTAACGAAAAGCTGCGGATTGTTGACGAGAAAATCTCCTCGCTTAACAAATCTGCAGAGCAGTTCCAAGACGGTATTACCGAAGATAACGAGTTTGTGGCACGTTTCAAAAAGTACGGTAATATCGAACGCCTTACAAGACCGTTGCTTACCGAACTGGTGCAAGAAATTTTCGTACACGAGGGCGGAGACATTGAGGTTGTATTCAAGTTCCAAGATGCTTATGCACAGGCAGCCCAATATATTGAACTCAATAAGCAACTCATCGAGCCCGAAAAGCCTACAAAAAAGAAAAAGACGGCGTAATTATAAAGCGTGTGACAGTTTACTGCCACACGCTTTTGTCTGTACTGAAAGCGAATATACCTAATGTATGTTATCATATAAGCTACGTTTACACCGACGCCTTTGAAAACTCCGGAATTAACATTGATGATCCGTCCCTTGCAATCAAATTGGATGCGTATGTCTTAGAACACAATGCATAAGCGTCCCAAACCCGCATTAATAAAGGAAAAATTAATTTTACAAAAATGGAAATAATATTAAGTTAGTCATCTTTTATCAAGTTAAGATGGCTGGCTTTTTTGCTATAATGATTGTAGTTTGTCGAAACGCTAAATGCGCTTCGACAAGCCACTTTTTAAGTGGCTTAAGCAAAATTAAATTTTAATATTTAATTTTGCACAACACTCATTGCAATGGAATAGGACAAATTTTTATTGAAAATTTGTCGCAAAATCAAAGATTTTGCGGCGAAACAATCTTGTTTCGCCTAACCTATATCATTATAATCGCATACATATTAATTTACAATAGTTGCGTTGACAAATATTAGGTTTTGAATTATAATGTTAAGTTAGGAAAAGTATAACTTTTTTAATTGCAAAGGAGTGGATTTTGTGCAACGTGAAAATAATATTTTGGTGCTTAACTCAAAAGATAACGTTAACACCTTGGCACTTGTAAGTGTTAGTGAAAATTCCATTCCTGAAGAGTTAAATGGGGAGAGCGGTTTCCACATTTACCATGTGAGAATGCTAACCGAATTAATCTTAACTCAGCTTTGTGAAACAGGTTGTTGTTCTCTTTCAAAAGAGCAAATAAATGCGATTTCTATTGCTTCTTCTTTGCATGATATAGGAAAGTCAAAAATCCCGAAGAGCATACTTGATTTTCCGGGCAAGCTTTCACCTTTAGAATACGATATAGTGAAAAAACATTCACTTTTTGGTGAAGAGATTATAAACAATAGTGATTTTAGTTCTATAGGAACTGAAATACAACGGTATGCTGCAGAAATTGCACATTACCACCACGAAAGATATGATGGCACGGGTTACCCTGATGGACTTAAGGGCGACGATATTCCGTTGTCGGCTCAGGTCGTATCTCTTGCCGACTCTTATGATGCCTTAACCAGTAACCGTAGTTATAAGGACGCTTTTTCGCAGGACGTTGCCATCCAGATGATTTCCAGTGGTATGTGCGGTATTTTTAATGAAAAATTAATCGATGCACTTTTGAGAGTTGTAAATCACAGTTCGTTGGTTTCTTTACGCGAAAAACTTTATAAAACAGGTTCTGTAGTTTCTGAAAACGTTGGATTTACACCAGCTCGTGTTTTATGTATAGGTAATACTGAATATTTAACAAAACAGTTTATTGAAGATGCTTTTCCTAACAGTAAGGTTACAGTTGTTGGAAACACGGTGCTTGGCTCAGCGGATAAGCTTAAACTTTTTCGTATTAAAAAGCCATCTATTAAGGCGATTTTTGAAACCTATGATTTTGATGTTGTTGTATATTTTTCTGGGGACCTTACATATCACACCACCGAGAAGAACGATGCCGAAGAATTAAGAGAGGTTTTGGAATTTTCAAAAGAAACAAAAAAAGACATAAGAATTCTTTATCTTTCCTCCTTAGATTCTTCATTTGAAAATGCTAACGATAGGTCAATTCTTTGTTCGGCAAAAGAAAAACTTTGCGCGTTTTATGCAAAATCTTATTCGCTTGATATAAAGACCGTTCAAATACCGTATCTTTATTCGGGCGTATATAGTAAAGATTACCTTTATAAGATTTTTGAAAAAGTTAACAATAAAAAGACGGTTGTTCTTGACGAAAAGCCATTATCGAAAATGCATTTTATATCACTTTTGGACCTTTCGAAGCTCATTTCTCGAATTATTGACAATTGGAAATGCCAAAACGGAATCTTATCCGTAGGTGACGATTTTAATATTACATTCTCAGATTTTAGTAATAAGATTGCTGAGATAAATACTAATGCTAAATTTGATTTTACAGGAGCTACTGAGGGCGGAATAATCAAACTAAATAATAGGGGACTAAGAAACGAATATGGTTGGTTTGCAAGAATTTCTATTCTTGAAGATTTAGAGGAAGAGTATGAGAAATATTTAATATCTAAACATGAGAAAACCCTTACTCTTTGGCAAAAAATCAAAAAGTGGATAGAAGACCACAGTTTGTTTGTAAAGATAGCAGAACTTATACTGTTGTTTTTAGTAACCGAACTTCTGCTTTATTTTACCGATTCGGCTGTTATTTTTTCTATTGTAGACTTCAGAATGGCTTATATTGTTATAATGGCTACCGTTCACGGACTTAGCTTTGGTATGTCAGCAGCGGCACTCAGCAGTATATCGTGGCTTGTGGCAAAGGTATCTTCGGGTACTAATCTGCTTACAATTTTTTACGAGCCTACAAACTGGTTGGCGTTTGTATTTTTCTTCCTTGTTGGAGCTTTATGTGGATATATTAAACTTCGCAAGGATGATACAATTCGTTTTGTAGGTGAGCAGAATAAGCTTCTTGAGGATAAATTGATTTTCACAAGAGAGATTTATGAGGATACATACAAGGAAAAACGTGACCTTAAAAAGCAGATTATCGGTTCAAAAGATAGTTTTGGTAAAATTTTTGACATAACAAGAAAACTCGACACAGTAGAGCCGCAACGTCTTTATCTGCGGATAATGGAAACCTTTGAGGAGATTCTTGAAAATAAGAATATAACTGTTTATTCTGTCAACAAACAGAGCACTTTTGGACGACTTGAAGTTGCTTCACGTGATATTATTGATACAGTTCCTCGTTCAATATCCACCGAAACATACAAAGAGGTTATAGAAAAAATTAGTACCGGTGAAATTTTTAGAAACACAGACCTTTCGGGCGAATATCCAATGTATGCGGCAGGTGTTTACAGGGGAGATGAGTTGGTATTGCTTATATTCCTTTGGCGTGCCGATATAGAGCAGCGTTCTCTTTACTATGTTAATCTTTTCAAAATTTTAAGAGACCTTGTGCAGATGTCGTTGCTTCGTGCTTTTGACTATAGTCAGGCGGTTTATGAAAAGCAGTACATAGCTAATACCCACATTATGAATATTGATGCCTTTAACGAGGTACTTAATAACTATGCAGCACTTGCTGAAAAAAAGGTTTCAAATTTTGTAATGTTGGAAATTAATTCAAACGGGCATTCTTATGAAGAAATTGATAAAATGCTTGCTGGTAAAGTCCGCACTAATGATATTATTGGTATATCAGATGATGGAAATATAAGACTGTTGTTATCGGGTGCAACCGAAAAAGATTTACCCTTTATATTACCTCGATTTGAGGGTATGAATGTAGAGGTTAAGACACAATAAAGGTAGGGAAAGCTGAATGTTATTTTTAATTCTTTTTGCAGTGCATATAATACTAAGCGTTCTGGTGTTTTTAGGAATTAAATTTAATATTTTAAGAGATCATAAATATATGTTCTTTATTGCGCTTTTACTTCCTTTTTGGGGTGTTTTACTTGTTTTGATTTTACATTTTCAAATACTCTTTGAAGCCGATAACGGAATAGATGTCGGCGTGGAGAAGCTTAAACTCGAGTCTGAGCTATATAGAAGTGTAACGGTTGATGAAAAAAAGATTTCGGCGAGTACGGTGCCCATAGAAGAGGCACTTGTAGTGAATTCCGCTAAAGAACGACGCACTATTATTATGGATGTTCTAAACGATAATCCTAAAGAATATATTGAGTTTTTGCAAAAAGCGGGCAACAATGAAGATACCGAGGTTGTCCACTATGCTGTGACGGCAATGGTGGAAATTTCAAAGGAAAACGATTACAAACTTCAGGAATTTGAAAGACAATTTTCACTTAATCCCGATGATATAACCGTTCTTAATCAATATACCGATTTCTTGTGGAACTGCCTGTCGCAAAATCTTATGCAGGGACAGGTTGAGGTGCTTAACCGTGAATTATTTTCATCCCTTATACAAAAGAAAATTACTCTTGTAAATCCCAGTATAGACGATTTTAAAAGAGCAATCGAAAACGAGTTGAAACGGAAAAACTTTACTCAAGCATCAATAACATTAAGAGAAATGAAAAAGCTCTATCCCGATAGCGAGGAATATTATCTTTCAAGACTCGATTATTTAGCATCCCTCGGCAGAGGTGATGATATTAAATCTCTCATTAATGAAATTTATAAAAGAAACATATTTCTTTCTTCTAAGACAAAGGAGGTTTTGGCGTTTTGGGAAGCCTGAAAGCAAAAATACAAAATTTCAGATTTAAAGGCACTCTTATGATTGTGCTTGTTTTTGCTTTGATTGCCACTATTCTTTTTATAGAATTAAGTGGTGTAAGGTATCGCTATGCCCAAAAGGAACTTACTTTATTGCCAAAAGAAAAAATAGTTACAAAAACGGTGGCTTTAAACAACATAAAAAAGGACACCTTGCTCCTATATAGCAGTAACGACAAGGCTTCTTTGAACGCATTTGCGCAGTTCGAGGTCGTACTTGCCGATATGAAGTATGGAACAAACGCACTTGATTTAGCAAATGAAGAAATCAATGAAATTGAAAATTATTCTGTTATAATAATTCTTTTTTCAGACCTTTCACATGTTGGTGAAAAGCTTATAGATATTTGTGATTGGGTGCACGATGACGGCGGTAACGTCTATTTCCCATTAACAATCGATAAAAATGCATATTCTTCTGCTATCGAAAATCGAATTGGAATCGAGGCTTCATACGGTTACACTTTAGTTGATCACATTTATGTTGACCAAGGTTTTATGATAGGCGGCGGTAAAGCTTACGGCGTAACTGATGCCTACGAATCAGCAAGAACGGTACAACTAAATCCCAAAACTACCCGAGTTTATGCCAGAGAAGGTGATAAAAACGGAGTACCGCTTATATGGGAGGCAAATTACGGTGAAGGCGAATTTGTTGTAAACAATTTTGGTATGTGTGACAAGGCATATCGTGGATTTTTTGCAGCATCTCTCAGTCTTTTTGGCGAAGTTTCACTCTATCCTGTAATTAACGGATCTACATTTTATCTCGATGACTTTCCGTCACAGATACCCGATGGTAACAGTAAGTATATAACAAGGGATTTTGGCACCACCATAAGAGATTTTTACATAAACATCTGGTGGCCCGATATGATGAACCTTTCGGATAAATACGGTATTAAATATACCGGTCTTGCCATTGAGTGCTATGATGATGCTATTGACGGTACAACCGACGCCACGCCCGATACCGGAACTTTTTTGAATTTTGGTAATATGCTTCTTCGTAAAGGCGGCGAAATCGGTTATCACGGATATAACCATCAACCTCTTGCATTAGGTCGTGATTATAAAGGAATTTACGATTATAAAGTATGGAAAGACTATGCATCTATGGAAAAGGCTTTTGGCCACCTTGTTGATTTCTGTGATGACCTTTTCCCCGATGTGAATATGTCAGTTTATGTACCGCCTTCGAACCTTTTAGCAGAAGAGGGCAGGGAAATGCTTATAAAAGAATTTCCTCACATTAAAACCCTTTCGGGAATATATCTTCCTGACGATGTGCTTGATTTTGCACTTTTGCAGGAATATGATGTTGACGAAAATGGAGTTGTTGACCAACCCCGAATAATTTCAGGCTGCGACCTTGATGATTTTATGACAATGGGCGCTATGTCAGAGCTTAATATGCACTATGTAAACAACCACTTTACACACCCTGATGATGCCCTTGATATTGAACGTGGCGCTGAACTTGGTTGGAAAGAACTGAAAAAACGATTTGATAATTATCTGAATTGGCTTTATACATCCGCACCAAATATCCGAAACTTTACAGGAACGGAATTTTCTGCGGCGGTACAGCGTTTTGCGGCGGTTGCACCTAAAACTCAATTCTTTGAAGATGAAATGGTCATTGAAATAGAAAACTTTTATGACGATGCACAGTTTTTAATTAGGTTTAATGAGAAAGAATCAGATACGGTGATGGGTGGCAGATTAACTCACCTCACAGGTGATTTATATCTGTTAGAGGCAGATAGAGCAACCGTCACGATATCTTTTAAGTAGGAGTTAAAAGTGAGAATTTGTTTAATCCTTGAGGGTTGTTACCCGTTCATTAACGGCGGTGTTTCAACCTGGATGCATCAGTACATAACCGAAATGCCGGAGCACGAGTTTGTGCTTTGGGTTATCGGTGCTAAAGCGGAAGATAAAGACAAATTTGTTTATACCTTGCCCGAAAATGTGGTTGAGGTTAAGCAGGTTTTTCTTGATGATGCTTTAAGGGTTAAGGATAGCGGAATTTTTAACTATAATTTTAATGAGGCAGAAAAAAATGCCCATAAAGAACTTGTTTCTTCAGCAAAACCGGACTGGGATTTGCTTTTTGAACTTTATCAGGTAAAAAAGATTAACCCAATGTCTTATCTTAAGAGTCAGAGCTTTCTTGAAACGCTAACCGAAACCTGTAAAACAGAATTTCCATTTATCGCTTTTTCTGATGCTTTTCATTCGGTGCGTTCACGCCTTTTGCCCGTGCTTTATCTTATGGGCACTGAAATTCCTGATGCTGATTGTTATCATGCGATATGTACAGGCTATGGCGGACTCTTGGCATCAATGGGCGCTTATATAAATCATAAGCCCTTGCTTTTAACCGAACACGGTATTTATACCCGTGAGCGTGAGGAAGAAATTATACGAGCAAAATGGGTAGCAAGAGCCTTTAAGCCTCACTGGATAGATTTCTTCTATATGCTTTCAGATTTAACTTATACAAGAGCATTTAGGGTAACGGCCCTTTTCACAAGAGCAATGTACACCCAAATTGATATGGGATGCGAGCCCTCAAAATGCAGAGTAATTGAAAATGGAATAAGCTATGAAAGGCTTTGCGACATCCCGCTAAAGCAGGAGGACGGTATTGTTGATATTGGCGCAGTTGTGCGACTTGCTCCTATTAAGGATATAAAAACAATGATTTACGCTTTCTTTGAACTTTCCTGCCGTAAGGATAATGTTCGGCTTCACATAATGGGAGGCGTTGATGACGAGGAATATGCAGATGAATGCTACGCCCTTGTAAAACAGTTGAATTTAGAAGATAAAATCATTTTCACAGGGCGAGTAAATATAATTGAGTATTTTGAAAAATTAGATTTTACGCTGCTTACAAGTATTTCGGAAGGACAACCGCTATCAGTTTTAGAATCCTTTGCGGCAAGACGCCCCTGCGTTACTACCGACGTTGGATGTTGTAATGAGCTTTTAGACGGCGGTCCTAACGATACCTTGGGAAAAGCGGGATATTTTGTTCCGCCTATGCAACGTGAAAAGTTGGCAGATGCCATGGAAATGCTCTGCAGTTCAAGGGAATTAAGACTTAAAATGGGCGAAATCGGGCAGAAAAGAGCCTATGAGTATTTTAGATATAATATAATGCTCACCAAATACAGAGATTTATACAAAGAGGTGGAAACCGAGTGGCAGGCATAGGCTTTGAACTGAAAAGACTTTTTCATAAAAAGGGTGTATTAAACACCACAAAAGCATATGGCTATGCTACCGTTATATGCGCAGGTCCAATGCTACTCGGAGTAATTCTGCTCCTTGGTATAATGGCACTTTGTACAATCTTTAATACGGCAACAGCTGACCGAGAACTGCTTATCTGCATGATAACATATACACTTTTGGTTTCTGTAACGGTAACCTCCTTTTTTTCTATGGTAGTTACAAGATATGTAGCAGATATGCTGTTTGAAGAAAAAAATCAGGCTGTTTTGCCTTGCTTTTGGGGCTCTACGGTTATTATGATGGCTGTAGGTAGTGTTTTATATGGAATATTCCTTTTGTTTTCGGGAGCTACTTTAATTCAGGGATTATTATGTTTTGTTCTGTTTGGAGAACTTATAATTGTATGGAATGCAATGAGCTTTCTTTCAGCAATTAAAGATTACAAAGGAATTTTTATGTCCTTTTTAACCTCGGTTGCGGTGTCCATACTGCTTGGCGCATTACTTCTATGGCTTAAGTTTCCTGTTGTGGAATCGCTTTTATTTGCGGTATCTGTAGGTTACGGTATAATGCTTGTTTGGGATGTTATTTTATTGCACAGATATTTTCCACACACCTCTCTTGGCGCTTTTACATTCTTAAAATGGATAGATGCCTTTTTACCGCTTGCACTTTCAGGATTGTTTATGAACATCGGTATGTTTTCACACCTTGTAATTATGTGGTTTTCTGATATAAAGGTTCATGTTCACGGACTTTTTTATGGTGCTCCGTGGCACGATGTTCCGGCTTTACTTGCCTTCATGACCGCTCTTATGACAACGGTGAATTTTGTTGTTTCGGTAGAGGTTAATTTCTATCCTAAATACCGAAATCATTATAGCCTTTATAATGACAAAGGCACTATAAAGGATATTTTGCAGTCGGAAAAAGAAATGCTGGATACCCTAAAAACCGAAATATTTTACACCGCATTAAAACAACTTTTATTTACAGCCGCTTGTATAGCGCTTGGCGGATATTTGCTTGATTTGTTGCCCCTCGGCTTTAATGAGATAATGCGAGGTTATTTTAGAACGCTTTGCGTGGCATACGGACTTTATGCTATCGGTAATATGCTGATGTTGATTTTACTTTATTTTACCGATTATAAAGGTGCATGTGTCACAACTGCCATATTTGCAATATCCACCATAGTATTCACACTTGTGTCATTGCTATTTTCAAATGTTTATTACGGCTTTGGATTTTTGATAGCCGCAATGGTTTTTGTAGTTGTTACGGCTTTAAGGCTTGATTATTTTACAAAGAGACTGCCGTACTATATTTTGTCAGTACAACCCCTTGTCGCAGAAGATCGCTCAGGTTTTTTTGCAAGGCTTGGAGTATTTCTTGAAGAAAGGTTCGAAAGGAGATAAAGAGAATGAAACGTGTTTTGTTACTTGTTTTAACATTAGTTTTTATTATTTCTCTGTGCGGATGCAAAGGTTTCGACCAAGCGGCCGATACCAATCTTGGCACAAAAGTAGATGTAAATGATATTGATACCTCTACTGATATTCATATCCGTGATAAAAACCTTTTATATACCCAGTATGACAACACTGAGATTGTAACTATGTATCTTACAGTATCAACAGGTAATGAGGGCGAGGGTACTAATCATACTTGGGAAGAAATCAATACTTATTCGGCATACGATTATGATGAAATGGGTGTTGAACGATATAAGGTTGCAGGACTCTTGCAGGTGGGAGATGAAAACGGTCTTATACCCGGAGAGTTGGGATATGGACAGATAGCCCCGAACTGCACTGTTCAGATAAGAGGCCAATCTTCAAGCCGAAATCCGCAAAAGAACTATAAAATCAGTATAAAAGATAATAAAGGCGATTGGCGTGGACAAACCACAATTGCGCTTAATAAGCATCAGGGAGACGGACTTCGCTTCAGAAATAAATTGGCATTTGACCTTTTATCACACATTGATGAACTAATGGGGTTGCGGACAACTTTTGTGCGTCTTTATGTTAAAGATACAACAAAGGGAAGTGACGCGAAATTTGAAGATTATGGTATTTATACACAGGTTGAACAACTCAATAAAACCGCTCTTAAAGCTCATGGACTTGATAACAGAGGCCATCTTTATAAGGTGAATTTCTGCGAGTTTTACAGGTATGAAGACACTATCGTTTTAAAAGATGACCCAAGATATGACCTTAAAAAGTTTGAGGAAATTCTTGAGGTTAAAGGCGATGATGACCATACAAAGCTTATAAATATGCTTGAAGCGGTTAATGACTTTTCAATACCGATAGAAAAAATTATAGAAGAAAAGTTTGATATGGAAAATATTGCCTACTGGATGGCATTCAATCTTATGGTGGGCAACATTGATACCCAGAGCCGAAATTTCTATCTTTACAGTCCGCAAAATGTGGATAGATGGTATATTCTTCCTTGGGATATTGACGGTATGCTTCGACGCACTGAATATAAACTTGTAGGAAGAACCGACTATGAGGAATGGGAGAGCGGTATCAGTAACTATTGGGGTAACGTTTTATTCCAAAGATGTTTAAAATCAGAGGAATTCCGTAAAGCCTTAGATTTAGCGGTTGAAGATATTAAACAAACGCTAACACCTGAACTTGTGAACTCATACGCACAAAAATATGCCAATTTGTTAAAACCTTACGTTTATAGTGGCAGAGATTTAACATATGCTCCGCTTACAAAAACAGAATATGATATGGTTGTTAAGGGCATAAATGATGAAATTGCCGACAACTACAACCGCTATAAAGTGTCACTCAAAAAGCCCATGCCTTTTTATATCGGTGTTCCGCAAACAAAGGACGACGGATACGTTGTTGAATGGGAATCTTCGTTTGATTTTAAGGGTGAGGATATTACATATACCTTTGAACTTTCAAGGAATTATAATTTTTCAAATCCAATAGTAAAACAAACCGATATTTCAATACCAACTGCAAAGTTTGAAAAATTACCTGCAGGTCAGTATTTTATGAGAGTTGCTGCTACCAATGAAAGCGGAGAAAAGCAGTACGCCTTTGATTATTACCGTTTAGAATTAGGAAAAGTTTACGGAACAAAAAGCTTCTACGTTGATAAAAACGGTAAGATAGCGGAGGATACCTATGTCGAAGACTGAACGCTATAGAAATGAATGGAAATATCTTATTGATACTGCCCAAAAGGAACTGATCTGTAAGCGTTTAGACCCTATGCTAAAACTCGATAAACATGCTAAAAACGGCGGATATATGATACGCAGTCTTTATTTTGAGGATATGTATAAATCTGCTTACGAAGAAAAAGATGCGGGTGTCCTAAAACGAAAAAAGTATCGTATCCGTATTTATGACTGTGGCGACAGCAGCATAAAACTTGAAAGAAAAAAGAAATTTGGGGCATATATCTTTAAAGAATCAGCATCGCTAACTAAAGATGAAGTTTATAAGATAATTGACGGAGATTACGAGTTTTTATTACATAGCGACAAACCTCTTTGCAGAGAGTTTTACATTGAATGTGTAAGCAATATGATGCGTCCGCGCACAATTGTGGATTACGACCGAGAACCGTGGATACTTGATGAGGGAACTGTCAGAATTACCTTTGATATGGATGTCAGAGCTGCTATCGGCAGTTATGATATTTTTGACAGTACGCTACCGACCTTGTCGGTGTTGGAACCGGGTAAGTGCGTAATGGAGGTTAAATTCACAGAATTTTTACCTCAGTTTGTACGGGAAATTCTTCCGGACAGAGCATCGGAATTTACCGCAGTTTCAAAATATGTGCTTTGTTATGAAAAAACCGAATATATGAACAGTTTTAAGTACTGGTATGAGAATTAAACGGAGGGGATTTTTATGAGTATTCAGGATTTTATCAAAAAGTCAATACTTGAGTCAGGTGCGTTTGACGGAGCAAGTCTTACAAGTATTGCGCTCGGCCTTGTAACGGCTGTGCTTATGGGAGCTGTAATTTATTTTATTTACAGCAAATTTTACGTTGGCGTTATATATTCAAGAAGCTTTGCGATAACTCTTGTCGGCATGACGGTGCTTACCGCAATGGTAACACTGGCTATTAGTACTAACATCGTTATTTCTCTCGGTATGGTAGGTGCGTTGTCAATCGTTCGTTTCCGTACCGCAGTTAAGGACCCACTTGACCTTTTGTATCTTTTCTGGGCAATCACAACCGGAATTACCTCAGGCGCAGGTATGTATCTGTTGGTAGTAATAACAGCTGTTGTTATGATAGGAATGATTATCCTATTTTATAACAAGCAACAAAAAGGCAGAATTTATATTGCTGTTATACATTACATAGGCGATGAGGTAGGAGATAATGTTATCCGCACTTTCGGAAAAATGAAATATTTCGTCAAATCTAAAACCGTTCGCAAGGGCAAAACCGAAATGGCAGTTGAGGTTTATTGCAAAGATAATGATATGTTCTTCCTTGATAAAATACGTGATTTAGATGGTGTTGAAGATGCCACCTTAATTCAGTATAACGGTGAGTATCATGGATAACTTCTTAAAAACAACCGACGGTTTTGAAACAACATTAAGGTTAGTAGAAACCATCAATCGCTCAACAGATGATTATCTCTTTATCTGGGATATTAAGGCGGATACTCGCTGGTTTTTTGGCGATATTGATAAGTATTATGATATCCGTAAAAACGGTAGTGAAACAAACAGTACGCCTGATATGCTTAAGATTATTTATCCCGCTGATAGCGAGGCGGTACTTAAGAGTCTCACACAGATTGCAAAAGGCGAGAAAGATACTCATAATATGGATTATCGTTGGGTTAACCGTAGTGGTCAAAAGGTTTGGATAAATTGTCATGGTACGGTTATTCGTGATAATGAAAACAAGCCTCATATTATGATTGGTCGTGTTTCAGAGGAAAACTTGCGTCATCTTTATAATCCGCTAACAGCATTGTGGAATAAAAACAAACTTAGAATTGACCTTAAAGCTTATCTTGAGGAAAGCGGCAGATATTTAATGCTTCTTGATATTGATAATTTGTCAACAATTAATCTCACTCACGGTAGAGACTATGGTGACTGTTTGCTTAAGGAGATTGCTGACCTTTGTGAAAGTCTGGAAGAATCACATGCCGCATACCATGTAGATCACAACTATTTTGCTATTGTTCTGAATGCCCGTTCTGAACAAGAAGTACGTAGAATTCATAAACAAATAAGAGAGAAAATGTTGGGAAAATGTACTTTTACAGTCAGTGCGGTTCCCATAGATAAAACTTTGTTTTATGATGAGACACAGTTAATGGATTCTGTAAATATGACTCTTAAAAAAGCTAAGAATATTTCAAATGACCGCATTGAATTCTTTTCAGCAGAAGATTTAAGCCGTAAAATTTCTTCACTTGAATTGTTAGAGGAATTGAAGAAGAGCGTTGAAAATGACTTTGAGGGCTTTGAGGTGCATTATCAGCCTCAAATTTGTGCGGGTAGTTATGAAATTTATGGTGTAGAAGCCTTGTTGCGATACAATTCTAAAACCCGCGGAAGAGTTTTTCCTGATGAATTTATACCCATTCTTGAAGAATCACGGCTTATTAGGGTTGTTGGTTTATGGGTTTTAAGACAAGCCTTAATTCAGTGCGAAAAATGGCGCGAATCATTGCCTGAGTTGCATGTCAGTGTTAATTTTTCAGCCTTGCAGTTTGAAGACCCTCAGCTTGCAGAAAAAATCATAGCAATAGTTGATGAAATTGGACTGCCGGGGGATGCGTTAACAGTTGAAATAACTGAATCTGTCGAGCTTCATAACAATATGCAACTTGATAATAATATCAAATGTCTCAAGCAACACAATATTAGTTTTGCTATTGATGACTTTGGGACAGGCTATTCAAATCTTAGCTATCTTAAGCAGATGAATGTCGATGAAATTAAGATAGACCGTGTTTTTGTTAGCGGCATAGAGAAAGAAACTTATAATCATAAACTTGTTAGTAATGTTATTGAATTTGCAAAAGGAAACAATATCAGAACCTGTTGCGAGGGTGTTGAGAATATCCATGAACTTGCAATTCTTGAACTTTTGCTTCCCGATGTTATACAAGGGTACCTATTTGACAAGCCGGATACGGCAGAAAAAATTGAAAATACTTACATCATTAGCTCCTCACCTGAGTTTATTCAGAGAGGTGAATTTATAAATACCATACAAAAGTTCAAGGAAGAAATGGGAGTTCTTCATTTTGACCCTAAAGATATTCTTCGCGAAAACGAAGTGGGCCTTTGGATGATGCGAATTAAGGAAGAATGCAATCATTATGAACTCCATATAGATGAAACAATGGAGAATGTATTGGCGAGTGACATTAAATACACGCCTAAAGAATGCTATAAATATTGGTTTTCCAGAATACATCCTGACTTTATTGATTTTGTTGAAGAAAGTTTAATGAAAATGATTCAAGGAAAAAAAGCTGTTCAGGTAGAGTTTCCGTGGCTTCATCCAACTCTGGGCGATGTAATGATGCGTTTTAGTGGGAAACGCGTTAAAGACTCTGACGGAATGACAGTTCTGGAAGGTTATAGCAAAATTGTGACCAATGTCACAGGCATTTAAAAGGAGATACTCAAAAATGAAATCAATACAAAGCAAAATTCTGATAGTTGTCATTTCGGGTTTACTGGTTATTACTGCTTTGGTTTCTGCAATAGCCGTAAATATGACACATGAAATTATGCATAAAGATGCGGATAGAATTCTGAATAATGTTACTCAAAAAGAAGCGGCATATATAAACGATGTTTTGGGTGATATGAAAAAATCAGCTACAATAATGCAACATTATGCAAAAACTGAAATTAACGATATTAATGATTTGAAAAACGCTGAGTTCCTAAAAACATATCTTGAAAAAAACAAGAAAATGTTTTCTGAAATTGCTATTAATACAAGCGGTGTTGAAGGCTATTTTATGCGAATTAACCCCGAGTATACAGATGGTAAAACAGGGTTCTACAATATTGTAAATGAAGATTCTACAGTAAGGGAAATGCAGATAACAGACCTTTCGAAATATGACCAAAATGATACCAAAAACGCTGGGTGGTATTATACTGCGGTGAAAGAAGGAAAGGCAGTTTGGTTAGAACCATATTATTTTCCCGGATATGAAGAACTGTTAATTTCGTATACTATTCCCGTATATATCAATTCTAAACTTTTGGGCGTTATTGGATTTGATATGAATTTTGGCTATCTCGTTGACAGAATAGACAATATATCTGTATATGAAAACGGTTATGCGGTCTTGTTGGCAAGTGACGGCAAAACAAATTATAATGAAATAAGTGCCGAGGATAGCAAAAATCCTCACACTAAAGCAACCGCAGCATTGCAGAATGGTATGTATCTTGAGCTTCGAGCTGATTATAAAGATATTCAAAAAGACATTCATCCAATGCTTGTTAATATTGTTGTGGCTTTTATTATAGTTTTGATTTTCTCAATTCTATATACAGTTTTTGTTACCTATAGAATAGTTCGTCCCTTAAAACAGCTTACTTCTGCTGCAAAGGACCTCTCTGATGGGCTCAATGAATCAAAACTTTCTGAAATTTCTGTTAATTCAAAAGACGAGATTGGTACTCTTTCTATGGTTCTTATGGACACATACAAAAAAATTCACGAATATACTACATACATAAACGCGCTGGCTTACAGAGATTCCCTTACAGGTATTAAAAACAGTACTGCGTATACAGAGGCAATATCTGCTATCAACAAAGAGATTAATTGTGATAATCCGCGTTTTGGAGTTCTTGTTGCAGACATAAATAATCTCAAACAAACTAATGATAAATACGGACACGATGTAGGAAATGAGCTTATAATTCATACATCGAGAATACTTACAGATATATTTAAAGAAAGCTCGGTATTTCGTATCGGCGGCGATGAATTTGCCGTAATACTTAAGAACAATGACTATAAAGATTATCGTAACTTGCTAGTTGAGTTTGATAAAGCCTGCTCTGAGGATATTATAACTGTTTATGAAAACAGAATCCCCGTATCAATAGCACGTGGCGTTGCTTCATATAATCCTGATGTTGACAGAATATACGAAGATGTTTTCGCAAATGCTGACCACGCAATGTACCTTAATAAAGAAGAATCCAAAAAACTTGCTTTAGTTTAATATTTGTAATTTCTATGATGCCGCAAAACACAAAAAATCAAAGTGTTTTGCGGCTTTATATTTAATTGTTTTTTGCTTATTATTCACAACAAATTATAAACATGGTCTATCTTTAACATTAACCCTCCCATAGGCGCATACATACCATAAGCGTCCCAAACCCGCATTAATAAAGGAAAATTTTAACAGTGAAAAATTTATGGTGTTCTCTTGACATTTTCCCCGTCTTCTTGCGATACCATGTGCAAGTTTTTTAGCGAAACTAATACCAAACCTAACGACTATGATTTAATTTTAACAGGCGATTTAGGAACGGTTGGAAGCTCAATTTTAAGGGATATGATGAAAGAAAACGGATATGATTTGGGTAGTGTATATAACGATTGCGGTGTCATGATTTTTGACAGCGAAAAACAAGATACTCACGCCGGCGGCTCGGGTTGCGGATGCAGTGGTGCGGTGCTTACAGGATATGTGCTGCCAAAGCTTAATACAGGCGAACTTAAAAACGTTTTGTTTATGTCAACGGGTGCGCTTATGAGCCCGACTGCAACAATGCAGGGCGAAAGCATACCCGGTGTTACACATCTTATGCATTTGAAAGGGGAATAACAATGTCATACTTATACGTGTTTTTGGTTGGTGGAGTAATTTGTACTATCGGCCAGATTTTAATTGATAAAACAAAGCTTACTCCTGCAAGAATTGTTGTTATGTTTGTAGTGTCCGGTGTGCTTTTAACAGCAATAGGCGTTTATGATAAAATTGTGGCGTTCGCAAAATCGGGGGCGACTGTGCCGATTATAGGGTTTGGCTATTCCCTTGCCAAGGGTGTTCAAAAAGCAGTTGCAGAACAAGGGTTTTTGGGTATATTCACAGGCGGACTAACTGCAACCGCGGGTGGTATTACTGCTGCAATCGTGTTTGGATATTTAGTATCGCTTATATTTAATTCTAAAATGAAATAATACTTGAAATTTATAAAATATTATGTTAAAATGTTCGTTGTAATAAATAATTAAAGACTATGACGGAGACAGTAGCCGATTGTCGAAAGCCAAAGCGAGCAGGGGACGGTGTAAGCCCTGTGCTGTTAGCTATCGCGCGAAAATCACTCCCAAGTTGCAGGTTGAAATTACAGTAAACCTCGCCGGTTATTCGCCGTTAAAAGAATAGTGCATGATGGTGTGCTGTAATAGGTGGTTTAAACAATAGCTGTTGTCCTGTTATGGATAACAGCTTTTACTTTTTTATTGGAGGTATTTTATGTACAACGAAGTATCAACAAATATGAATTTTGTTGAGCGCGAGAAAAAAATCGAAAAGTTTTGGGTTGAACGCGATATTTTTGGTAAAAGTATCGAGCAAAAATCAAAAGCCGAGCCGTATGTGTTTTATGATGGTCCGCCTACTGCAAACGGTAAGCCGCATATCGGTCACGTTTTAACCCGTGTTATTAAAGATATGATTCCGCGCTACCGTACAATGAAGGGGTATATGGTTCCCCGTAAAGCAGGTTGGGATACTCACGGACTTCCTGTTGAGCTTGAGGTTGAAAAAATGCTCGGTCTTGACGGTAAAGAGCAGATTGAACAATACGGTCTTGAACCCTTTATTTCATACTGTAAAGAAAGCGTTTGGAAATATAAGAGTATGTGGGAGGACTTTTCACGTACTGTTGGCTTTTGGGCTGACATGGAAAACCCCTACGTAACTTACCATAACGACTTTATCGAGTCTGAGTGGTGGGCACTTAAAAAGATTTTTGATAAAGGTCTTTTATATAAAGGCTTCAAAATTGTTCCTTATTGCCCAAGATGCGGAACTCCGCTTTCATCACACGAGGTTGCTCAGGGCTATAAAAACGTAAAAGAACGCTCGGCAGTTGTTCGCTTTAAGGTTGTAGGTGAGGATGCATTTTTCCTTGCTTGGACAACAACGCCCTGGACACTCCCCAGCAACGTTGCTCTTTGTGTAAACCCCGACGTTGAATACATCAAAGTAAAAGCAGTTGACGGTAATGTTTATTACATCGCCGAGGCACTTGCTGATAAGGTTTTATCAAAACTTACCGAAGACGGCAAGGCTTACGAGACTTTAGAAACATACCTCGGCCGCGACCTTGAATATAAAGAATACGAACCGCTTTTCGATTTTGTAAAACCTGTTTGTGAAAAACAACACAAAAAAGGCCATTACATTACTTGTGATAGCTATGTTACAACAGGCGACGGTACAGGTATTGTTCATATCGCTCCTGCGTTTGGTGAAGACGACGCTAACGTTGGCAGAAAATACGACCTTCCGTTTGTTCAGTTTGTTGATGGCAAGGGCGAGCTTACTGAAGAAACACCCTATGCAGGCACTTTTGTAAAAGACGCCGACCCGCTTGTGCTTGTTGACCTTGATAAAGCAGGGCTTTTGTTTGATGCTCCTAAGTTTGAGCATGACTATCCGTTCTGCTGGCGTTGTGACACACCCCTTATCTACTACGCAAGAGAGTCGTGGTTTATAAGAATGACTGACGTTCGTGACGACCTTATCAAAAACAATAACACAATTAACTGGATACCCGAAAGCATTGGTAAAGGCAGATTTGGCGACTGGCTCGAAAACGTACAGGACTGGGGCATTTCGCGTAACAGATACTGGGGTACACCTCTTAATATTTGGGAGTGTGAGTGCGGTCACAGACACGCAATTGGCAGCATTGAAGAATTAAAATCAATGTCAACCAACTGCCCCGAAGACATCGAACTTCACAGACCTTTCATTGATGCAGTTACCATTGAGTGCCCGCATTGTAAAAAACAAATGAAGCGTGTACCTGAAGTTATTGACTGCTGGTTCGACTCGGGCTCAATGCCTTTTGCACAACACCACTATCCTTTTGAAAACAAAGAACTTTTCGAGTCACAGTTCCCCGCAGACTTTATTTCAGAGGCTGTTGACCAAACTCGTGGCTGGTTCTACTCACTTCTTGCTATTTCAACCCTTATTTTCGATAAAGCTCCATTTAAAAACGTAATAGTTCTTGGACACGTTCAAGACGAAAACGGTCAAAAAATGAGTAAATCAAAGGGCAACGCCGTTGACCCGTTTGAAGCACTCGAAACCTACGGTGCTGACGCTATCCGTTGGTATTTCTACACCAACTCTGCACCCTGGCTTCCTAATAGATTTTACGGTAAGACTGTTGTTGAAGGTCAGCGTAAGTTTATGGGCACACTTTGGAACACTTATGCGTTCTATGTGCTTTATGCTAACATTGATAAGTTTGACCCGACACAGTATGACCTTAAAGACTGCAAACTCTCGGTAATGGATAAATGGTTGCTCTCACGCCTTAATACAATGGTAGGCGAGGTTGATAACTGCCTCGAAAACTACAAAATACCCGAGGCTGCTCGTGCACTTACCGAGTTTGTTGACGAACTCTCTAATTGGTATGTTCGCCGCGGTAGAGAGCGTTATTGGGTACAGGGCAAAACCGATGACAAGATTGCAGCGTATATGACACTTTATACCGCGCTTGTTACAACAGTAAAAGCCGCTGCACCTATGATTCCGTTTATGACTGAGGATATTTACCAAAATATCGTTTGCAACGTTAATAAAACCGCACCCGAAAGCATCCACCTTTGCGATTTCCCCGAGGTTGATTCAAGCTTTATTGACAAAGACCTTGAGTACAGTATGGAAAAAGTGCTTGAGATTGTTGTTTTAGGACGTGCCGCTCGTAACGGTTCAAACATCAAAAACAGACAGCCGCTCGGCAAAATGTATGTTAAAACCGAAAAAGAACTCGACTCGGTTTATGTTGATATTATTGCCGACGAGCTTAACATCAAAGCAGTTGAATTTTGCGCTGATGTTGACGGCTTTGTATCGTACTCGTTCAAGCCCCAGCTTAAAACAGTTGGTCCTAAATACGGAAGATTCTTAAACGATATCCGCACAGCTCTTGCAAACGTTGACGGTAACCAAGCAAAAGCAACACTTGACCAAAACGGCGCTCTTGAGTTTGAGTTTGGCGGTCAAAAGATTACTCTTGCAGTTGAAGACCTGCTTATTGATACAGTTCAAAAAGAAGGCTTTTTCACCCTTACTGATAAGGGAGTAACAGTTGCTCTTGATACTACAATTACAAAAGAGCTTGAAGACGAAGGCTTTGTTCGTGAACTTATTTCAAAAATTCAGACAATGCGTAAAGAGGCAGGCTTTAACGTAACAGACCATATTGCTATAACTTTAAAAGGTAGCGAGGTTATAGAAAAGCTTGTTGCCGAAAAATCAGCTGATATAGCAGGTGACACACTTGCCGACTCAGTTGAAATTTTGGCACCTGATGGTTACACTAAATCATGGGATATTAATGGTCAAAAAGTAGAACTCGGCGTTAAAAAGATATAATAATAAAAACTCGTAATGCAACCGCATTACGAGTTTTTTGTATAAAATAAAAGACCAAGAACTTATGTTCTTGGTCTTTTGGTCGAGATGACAGGATTCGCCGTATGCTTCGCATACTATCCACTTGTCGACCCAAGGCTTCGCCTTCGGTACCCGACTGCGTGCTCTTTGCTAAAAACAGTACACCGTACTGTTTTTTTACGCTGCAGACCTTCGCAGGTTCGAATCCTTGTTATCAAAATAAAAACTCCAAACCCAACCTGAAGGTTAAATTTGGAGTTTTGGTCGAGATGACAGGATTCGAACCTGCGGCTTCTGCGTCCCGAACGCAGCGCTCTACCAAACTGAGCCACATCTCGTTATACTTTATAAATAATTACTGATTTTAAAATTGTGCACCATACTATCGCGCTGCTACTCCGCTTACTCTTGCGGTGCTCGACAACTCGATATATGCATATCTCGTTTTGTCGACCGCTGCGCCTTTTCGCTTTCCCTGTATCCGCCACCGGCGGCGGTCAAGCTCAAAGCTACCAAACTGAGCCACATCTCGTTATACTTTATAAATAATTACTGATTTTAAAATCGTGCACCATACTATCGCGCTGCTATTTACATTAATATAATAGTAAATGCTAAAAATCAGCATTTACTATTATATCATACTTTATTGATTTGACAAGTGTTTTTTTAAAATTAATTTATATTAGATAAAAACAAACCGTGCGTGTTAAAAAAGTTATATAGCATTTCACTTGAGCGGTTGTCGGTTGTAGTTGAATATTTGGGGTCAAACGTAATTTTTATCGTGTAATCGTTAACATCACTAATACTTGGTTGCACAGGCACGTTAGGGTTTTTGCTGCCATGCTCAAAGCCACCATAGTAAACAAGGCTATTTTTAATCGCTATAACAAATAAATAATTATCGTCAACCTTAAATATTCTGCTACCGCCGGTTTCTTTTGTTACTGCGCTGTGTGACGGTACGCTTTCGGTTTTAAATAACATAGTGTGATTTTCCCAGTTATAACCTTTAATGTCGCTGCCTTCAAAAACAAGCCTGCCGCTCGTTTTAGCGGCTTTTACAATCTCGTCGTCAGTAAGAGCGACTGAAAGCTTTTGTGCGGGCAAAACGTAAATTTTAAGGTCATTTACATCGGCTTTGCTACAACCTGTAAGCAGCATTATGACCAATAAAAATAATATAGCTTTAAATTTCATTATTGTATGCTAACAACACTAACTGTGCCGTCTTTTTCCTTTATTGAAACTGAAGAAAGTTTGTTATGCGCCGAGCCGAAATTAAGCACTGCAACTGCGTCGTTGTCAAGCGCATAAATATCGTTGTACTGACCTTGATTACCCTCAAACCAAGCAGGTTCACCGAGTAGCGAATATGCTTTAGATGGTGTAATATTTTTAGAGAGTAAATTGAGCTTGGTTTTTGTCAGCTTTTTACGTGTAAAGCCTGTAGGCTTTTGTTGTACTGACCAAGTCATATTATTAATAGGTGTGTAAATTCCGTTTCTGTAAACAGCTGCGCAGCGCAGACGTAATCTTTCATATCCGTAGTCAAGGTAAAGCTTTGAGCCGTCGTTTAAGTTATAGCAGTCAATAATATACGAGTCGGCTTTAAAGGTTTGTGATGAGTAATATGACGGCTTTCCTACAACATTCAACACGCTCTCACGCTGTATGCCTTGTGCTAGTACAGGTTTTACAGTTGCCAGGTCGTAAACGCCTGTTGCAAAATGAACGCCTTGTACTGTGGTTGTTGGCGGGGGAGTGGTTGTGTCAGGTTCGGTAGTATTATCGGGTTGGGTGTTGTTTTGTTCGCTGTCAGGTTGGTTTGACGGATCATCTTGTTCATTAACACCCGGTACAACGGTAATTTCTTCTTGTGTAAGTTGGTTTGAAGATTTTAGTACGCCAAGTTCAACCAAAATATCAAAAAAGTTTTGTTTTGTTTGGTCTTTTGAATAGGTATAAGTAGCTTTTGCAACAGCGTTCGTTTTTTTGTCGTACTCAATAGTTATACTGTCACCATTGTTTAATTTGTAAACAGGTAAAAGCTCATTACTATCGTTAAAATAGTGCGACGAGCCGTTAATCAACTCAACCTTTGACTTTTCGGTGCCTATTGTTAAAAAGTAAAAGTCTTCAATATACAAATTGCTTTTTGATATAGCACCGTAACCTGTACCTGCTGCGTTTTCTTTTTGATATTGCAGATTTTTGCCGCCACTTTTACAACCGAAAAGGAAAAACACGGTTGTGCATAATAGTATTAATGATAAAATGCGTTTAATTTTGTTCATTTTGCTCTCCGCTAAAGTAGTCTGTTGCGTATTTAACATCGTTGTTTACTTGCTCAAACAACTTTTCTTTGCTTTCGAATTTAATTTCAGGGCGTAACATTTTGATAAACTCAACAGTAATATCTGTGTCATAAACATCACTGTTAAAATTCAAAATGTGCGTTTCGGCGTTTGGGACAGTTGTATTTTCAACACTCGGTCTTATGCCGATATTGGTTATGCTGTTAAACACTTTAGTGCCTATTTTTGTCTTTGTAAGGTAAACGCCGTGTTTTGGAATAATAGCGTCTTTATCAAACATTATGTTGACTGTGGGTGTGTTTTGCTTGTGGCCAAGTCCTTTTCCGCGCAAAACGGTACCCTCAATATAAAAGTTTCTTGAAAGCAGTTTTGATGCAAGCTCCATTTCACCGTTTAAAATATGCTCTCTGATTTGGGTGGAGCTTATTTTTACGCCGCTATGTTGTTCTAATGGAACGACTACAACTTCAATGTTAAGAGTTTTTGCAATTCCTTTAAGTGTTTGGGTATTGCCCATTGCATTTTTACCAAACCTGAAATCGCTTCCGCATACAATTTTTTTAACGTTATATTCGTTAACCAGAATATCGTTTATAAACTGTAGGGGAGTAAGGTTGCAAATTCTTTCAAAGCTCTCAAATATAACTCTTTTAACTCCAAGGTTTGTGAAAATATCTTTTTTTACGCTATTAGTGGTAATAAGCTTTGCGTTTTTACAATTTTTATCAAATGTATAAACAGCGGGGGTTAGTCCCTCGCTTAATTTGATAGCAGTATTTATAATTGTAATATGCCCTAAGTGTACTCCGTCAAAGTCACCAAGCGCAACACATAAGCCGTTTGTCATAATTTTTATCTATCCTATAGGTGAGTAATAATTTTGAATAGTTTTTTGTTATCTTTTTCTAAAATTGCCCCAATTCCAAGTAATTTGTCACTGTATACAAGGCAGTTTACATCTGGCAAGTTTTTGAACTTTACAGTGTCAATTTCACAACCGTTTTGTAAAAGTCTGCCAAAGAACGCTCCTGCATTGAATTTTGGCATATATTCAAGTGCCTTTTCGATTGGGATAATGTAATTTTCTATATTATCGCAGTCTAAATCAACTGCATCATCAACATTCCAAATTCCTGTTTTGGTACGGTGCAGTGCACTCATTGTACCAATTGTGCCGAGTGCGTGAGCAATATCACGACAAAGTGAACGAATATATGTACCCTTTGAGCACTCAACATCAAAGGTAACTGTGTTATCACAAAAATCAACAATATCAATTGAATAAACAGTTATTTCTCGCTCGGGAATTTCAAAGCTTTCGCCGTCACGTGCGCGTTTATAAAGCGGCTGACCGTTTACTTTTATTGCCGAGTAAGCAGGGGGGACTTGTTTAATAGTACCCATAAACTGCGGTAAAACCTCTAAAAATTGCTCTTTAGTTACTGTTTTATCATCGGTTTTTGTAATTGTGCCTGTTATGTCGTGTGTGTCGGTTTCAATACCAAACTTTAAAGTAGCACGATAAGCTTTGTCTTTTTCGGTAAGGTACGAGCAAAGCTTGGTTGCTTTGCCGCACATAACGGGTAATAGGCCTGTTGCAAGTGGGTCGAGCGTACCGCTGTGACCGCACTTTACCCCAAGCCTGTGTTTAAGCTTATTAACCGTACTAAAAGATGTTATTCCTTGCGGTTTATTTATAAGTATAATTCCGTCAATCATTTTTGCCTTCGTTTAATTTTTGTGCAAATATTTGCTTGTAAGTATTGTAGTCGCCCTCAATAGTGCAACCCGAAGCGTTTTTATGACCGCCGCCGCCAAACTGCTTACATACTTTGCAAACGTCAATCTTATCAACCGAACGCACCGACAATTTATAGCGGTTGTTTTCAATTTGCCTAAAGGTTGCCGATGCCTCAACGCCTTCTATTTTTGTAGGTATAGAAGATACACCCTCAAGGTCGTCTTCGGTAGCGCCAAGTTCTCTTATCCAATCGTTTTTAATAAGCATTATGGCAATGGTGTTATCAAAATAGTACTCAAGCGACTGTGTTGCTCTTTTTTCAATCTCGATAGCGGCGCGTGTTTTTGTTCTAAACAACAATTTATTAAGTGCTGCTGTGTCGGCGCCTGCTTCAATAAGCTTTGATGCAATGCGGTGTGTGTTTGCGCTTGTGCTGGGGTATACAAAACAGCCTGTGTCAGTTGAAATTGCAGTATATAAGCAGTTTGCAATTTGCTTGTCCATAACGCCCATTTGGCAAATTATGTCATAAACAATCTCACCGCAAGCTGCGGCATCTCCAATAACAAGATTGTTTTTGCCGTAGTTTTCGTTAGATGGGTGGTGGTCGATAACAATGTCGGCATTTTTTGCATACTCAATATATTTTTCGCCCGCAAGCTTAGGGGTTGCAATATCAACGCATACAATTGCACCTTCGCACTCGTGAGAGATATCTGCAATGCCGCCTGTTAAAAATCTGTATCTTGGTGAAATTTCGCTTTCGCATACAACTTTTACGTTTTTACCAAGCTTTTTAAGCGCATTAAAAAGCGCATACGCACACCCCAACGTATCACCGTCAGGGCGTGTGTGCGTAATAAGTGTTAATGTGTCAAACGAGCAGAGTAGTTTGGTAATTTTGGTTACCTCGTTATTCATCGTCTTCTCCCAAATTAAGTTCAGAGAGCTTTTGCTCAATAAACATACCGTATTTGATTGATTCGTCAATTGTGAAAATAAGCTCAGGTGTGTATCTTATTTTCATTACTTTTGCAAGTAGCATACGTGCGTAGTTTGCCGAAGACTGAAGACCTTTTAAAGCCTCTTTGTCACTGCCGTTAAGCACCGAAAAATATACTCTTGCCGCCTTTAAGTCGGGGGTAGTGCGCACTTCGGTAATTGAAACAAAATCGGGGATGCGTGGGTCTTTGAGCTTTGGTATTATAAGCGAAAGCTCTTTTTTAATTTCCTCGTTAACTTTTTCAATTCTATGACCTGCCATTAGTCTTTAATCTCCTGCATTTCAAAGGCTTCAATAATGTCGCCTTCTTTAATATCGTTATAGTTTTCGATAGTAATACCGCATTCGAAGTTTTCTAAAACCTCTTTAGCGTCGTCTTTGAATCTCTTAAGTGATGAAAGCTCACCTGTGTAAACAATAACTGAATCTCTGATTAAGCGGACACTTGCGTTTCTTGTGATTTTACCGCTCTTAACATAAGAACCTGCAATTGTACCAACGCCTGATGCTTTGAACACTTGACGTACTTCGGCAAAACCAAGTACAACCTCTTTAAACTTGGGTGCAAGCATACCTTTCATAGCAGCTTCAATCTCTTCAATACAATCGTAAATGATTGAGTAAAGTCTAATATCAACTTCGTTCTTTTCAGCTGATGCACGTGCTGCGGCATCAGGTCTAATATTAAAGCCTACAATGATTGCGTTTGAAGCGTTAGCAAGCATTACGTCGCTTTCGTTAATAGCACCAACGGCGCTGTGGATAACGCGTACGCGTACTTCTTCGTTAGA
This sequence comes from Eubacteriales bacterium, assembly GCA_045593905.1. Taxonomy (GTDB): domain Bacteria; phylum Bacillota; class Clostridia; order Oscillospirales; family QAKW01; genus RGIG9041. The sequence continues at coordinate 16,777 of JAZNXL010000039.1, read as the reverse complement.
GATTTTTTCGAGCGAGGTCTTAACTGCTTCGGCTGAACCCTGTACGTCAGCCTTAACTATGATGTTAAGCTCTTTCATATTACCGTCTTGAATTCTCGAGAATAAGTCGTCAAGTGAAACGGTATATTGGTTTTGACGCGCAAGCTTTTCTTCTTCTTTTCTTTGCTCGGCAAGTTCTTTTGCAAGGCGCTCATCTTCAACAACAAAGAAAGCATCGCCGGCTTGCGGAACTTCGGCAAGACCGATAATTTCAACAGGGGTAGAAGGACCTGCAGCGGCAATCTTCATACGTTTGTCGTTGGTCATTGCTCTGATTTTACCAACAGCAGTACCTGCAATAATAACGTCGCCGTTTTTAAGTGTACCGTTTTGAACAAGAAGTGTTGAAACAGGACCGCGGCCTTTATCGAGGTATGCTTCAATAACAGTACCCTTTGCAAGACGGTCGGGGTTTGCTTTGTATTGGTTAATTTCGGCTGTTAAAAGCACCATTTCAAGAAGCGAATCAATGCCTTCGCCCTTTAATGCCGAAATCGGAACGCAAATTGTTTCGCCGCCCCACTCTTCAGGTACGAGCTCATACTCGGTAAGCTCTTGTTTAACTCTGTCGGGGTTTGCTGATTCTTTATCCATTTTGTTAATAGCAACAATAATCGGAATTTGAGCAGCTTTTGCGTGGTTGATTGCCTCAACTGTCTGCGGCATGATACCGTCGTCGGCGGCAACAACTAAAATAGCAATATCAGTTACAGCGGCACCTCTTGCACGCATTTGTGTAAACGCAGCGTGTCCGGGTGTATCTAAAAATGTGATTTGCTGGTCGTTAACTTTAACCTTGTAAGCACCAATGTGCTGTGTAATACCGCCTGCTTCACCTTTAACAACGTTTGTGTTTCTAATAGCGTCAAGAAGTGATGTTTTACCGTGGTCAACGTGACCCATAACAACAACAACGGGGTCACGGGGCTGGAGGTTTTCTTCAGCGTCCTCGGTATCGTCAATAAGTCTGTCTTCGATTGAAAGGATAACTTCGTGCTCAACCTTAACAGAAAACTCCTCACCAATAAGAAAAGCTGTGTCAAAGTCGATTGTCTGTGAAGCCGATGCCATAACACCAAGACCCATAAGCTTTGCAACAACCTGAGCTACGTTAACTTTCATTTTATGAGCAAGCTCGCCAACCGAGATTTCGTCGGGTACAAGAATTTTGAGCTGTGCCTTTTTACGTTGCATTTCAATTCTCTTTAAGCGGTCAGCTTCGCTCTCTTTTTTCTTTTTACCGTATTGTTGAAAATTGTTCTTTTTAACAATTTTTTGCTTTGATTGAGTTGATGCGTTTTTACGGTTTTCGTGTGAGCTTGCAAGTTCGTCGAGCTTTTCGTCGTATTTACCAAGGTTTACGTCGGTAACTCTTGTGTCAACAACTCTGATTTTCTTTTCAAATTGCGAAGCATCAACCTTAGTCTTTTCTTTTTTAGGCTTTTCTTTAATTTGTTTAACAGGAGTTAAAACACGCTTTTCTTTCTTTTCGGGTTTGTTTTCAGCGCTCTTTTGTTCAGCCTTTTTAGCAGGAACTGCCGATTCGATTTTTCTCGGAACGGGCTTTTTAGGTGTTTCGGCCTTAGGCTCTTGCTTTTTGGGCTCGGCTTTAGGCTCGGGTTTTGCAACAACCTTTCCGCTGTCTAAAAACTCGTCAAAGTTTTCTACACTTGTTTGCTTTGTGTAGTGATTTAATAAATAGTCAGTCTCGTAGGGAGTAAGAACAGCCATATGTGTGCGTTCCTTTTCCTCGAGTTTGTTAAGTATTTCAAGTATTTCGGTACTTTTGCCGCCAATGTCTTTGGCAAAATCGTGAACTTTATATTTTACAGTAACACTCATTAAACTACCTCCTCAAATAATCTTGTTTTTAATAGTTTGGCAAAACCTGCATCGGTTACTCCGATTATTCCAACAGGCTTTGTGCCAATTGCAACGCCGAGTTCAAACTTTGAATAGTTTACGTTTATGGGTTGCTTATCAAGTTCGGTAAAAATTTCGCTTATATTTTCGCGTGTTCTGTCAGAACAGTCGTTTGCAAGAAACACGGTGTCAATAATGTGTGCGTTTTCAACATTACTGTCAAAGCCTCTGCAAAGCTTTCCGGCGCGTCTTGCAAGACCGAGAGTTGATAAAAATAAATCTTTATTCATTATGAGCAATCTCCTTTTCGATTTGCTCATAAATCTCGGGGTCTACAGAACAGCCAAAGTTTTTTTCGATCGCGTGTGCCTTAACAAGCTTTTTTGCACAAGCAGCATCGTTGCAAATGTATGCACCGCGGCCTGCGCTTTTGCCTGTAAAGTCAAGCGAAATAACACCGTCTTTGTTCATAACGATACGAATAAGCTCTTTTTTTGGCTTCATTTGTCTGCAGCCAAGACACATTCGCATAGGTGTTTTTTTAACTTTTGTCAACTTATATCACCTTAACCAATCTTTGAAAGCGGTTTGATGTCAACCTTATAGCCTGTAAGCTTTGCGGCAAGTCTTGCGTTTTGACCCTCTTTACCGATTGCGAGTGACAACTGGTCGTCAGATACAACAACAGTACAGGTCTTTTCGGTTTCGTCTGCAAGTACGCTGATTATTTTAGCAGGAGCAAGTGCTGCTGCAACGTATTCTTCGGGGTCTTCCGAGTATTTAATAATATCAATCTTTTCGCCCTTGAGCTCGTCACAAATATTAGAAATTCTTGTGCCCTTTGAACCGATACATGAACCTACAGGGTCAACCTCTTCGTTTGCTGAGTAAACAGCAATTTTTGTTCTGCTTCCTGCTTCACGAACGATTGATTTTATCTCTACTGTACCATCATAAATTTCGGGAATTTCAAGCTCGAAAAGTCTTTTAACAAGACCGGGGTGTGTTCTTGAAATGAGAACCTGGGGTCCTCTTTGTGTTTTTCTAACTTCAACAACATAAATTTTAATTCTATCGCCCTCAACAAGTGTTTCACCGGGAATCTGCTCGTTTTTAACAAGCATAGCACTGCTTTTGCCAATTTCAAGAATTGCATTTCCCGAAGGCTCAACACTGTTAACAACCGCTGAAATAATTTCTGATTCTTTGCCGTTGAACTCTTGATAAAGAAGTCCGCGTTCAGCATCACGAATACCCTGAATAATTACCTGCTTTGCAGTCCCGGCGGCAATTCTGCCAAATTCTTTTGTTTTAACCTCAATTTTAACCTGGCCGCCGAGCTTTACGCGTTTTGCACCTTTTTGAATAAGTGCATCGTAGCTGATTTGTGTTGCGGGGTCTTCAACTGTTTCAACAATCTCTTTAAGCTGATAAAGCTTAATGTCTTTTCTGTCACGGTTGATAACAACAACTGCGTTATCTGATGTGCCAAATGCTTTTTTTGCTGCGCTCATAAGCGCTGCTTCAACCTTTTCAAGCATATACTCGGCGGGAATGCCTTTTTCTTGCTCAATAAGGTCAACTGCCTTAAAAAACTCTGAATTCATTTTAGTTGTATGCTCCTTTATATTATATTATTAAAATTCGATATGGGGGCGGATAAGCGCCGCGTCTTTAACGCTTATTTTAACTGTTTCACCATTTGAAAGCTCAATGCCAAACTCACCGTCGTTGTATTCACAAAGTGTACCTAAAAGTTCTTTTGCACCGTTAAGTGCCTTGTATAACTTAACGTCAACCTTGCTGTTCATAAATCGGTTAAAGTCTTTTTCGGTTTTAATGGGCTTATCAAGACCAACCGACGAAACTTCAAGATAATAGCTGTTTTCTATTGGGTCGAGTTCGTCAAGTACAGGGTCAATAAGTCGCGACATTTTTTCGCAGTCATCACTGCTTACGCCGTCTGGCTTGTCAATGTAAATTCTTAAAAACCAGTCTGCGCCTTCTTTTAAGTACTCTACATCGTAAAGCTCAAGTTGTAACTGTTTAGCATAAGGCTCTACAGCTTCGGCAACTGTTTGTGCAATGTTCTTTTTCATAACTACTCCCTTAATGCAATATTTAAGAGGACTGCGTCAAACAGTCCTCTTATCATTTAGTTTACTGCATTATAACATATCTATATTATAAATGCAACAGTTTTTTTAATTTATTGACTTTCGTTATCTGTTGCAATATAATCTTAATGGGTGATTTTATGAATAACGAACAACTAAACAGTTATAATCAAAAACGAAATGAGATTATAAAAAAATACAACAAAATCAAGTTAAAAAATTCGCTTACAGTCGTAATAATAGGCGTTTTACTGCTTGGTCTTTGTGCTTTGATTGGTGTTTTGTTAAAAAATGTTGCAATAGCACTTGTTCTTGGTGCTGTTGTGTTTATGTTCTTTTGTATACTCCTTCGCATTAAAATTGTATCTGCAAATCACACAATGCAAACACAACTCAAATATTTTGAGCAAGATTTTGAAATTTACAAATAAGGATATAGTATGAACAAATACATTAAAATCTCAATAGCAGCAGTTGGCGGAGTTTTTCTTTTGTTATTGCTCACAACCGCTGTAATACTTTTAAACAAGTTTAATATTCAAATTACGTTAAAGGGCGAACAAAACATAACCCTTGAGTATGGTGAAAAATACAATGAACAGGGTGCCGATGCTAAACTTGTGGGCAAGTTTATTTATAAAAACGGTAAACCTGTTAAGGTTGAAAAGAACGGCAAGGTAAACGACCAAAAACTTGGCAAATACGAGGTTACATACTCGGCAAAATCTTCAAGATACAGCGCAACAAAGGTGCGCACCGTTACTGTTGTCGATACACAGGTGCCGTCGCTTGTTTTAGACGGTTCTGATAAAGTGTCGCTCACAAAAGGCTCAAAGTATACCGAACCCGGCTTTAGCGCTACCGATAACTATGACGGCGATATTACCTCACTTGTTACTGTTGATGGCGAGGTTGATGTTAACAAAGCAGGCGAGTATACCCTAACATATACTGTGTCTGATTCAAGCGGCAATACAAGTACGCTCACTCGCAAGGTTACCGTTAAAGCACCTGTTGTTAGACCAAGCGTTAACACAGGCAATATAAATACAATTCCCGCCGGTCCTAAAACAGTTTATTTAACTTTTGATGATGGCGCAGGTCCTTATACCTCATATCTTCTTGATGTGTTGGCAAAATATGGTGTAAAGGCAACATTTTTTGTAAAAAACAGCGGCTATAACCACCTTATTTCACGTATGGCAAGTGAAGGACACGCAGTTGGTCTTCATAGCGCGACACACGACTACAAAAAAATATATCAAAGTGAAGATGCGTTTTACAGCGACCTTGATGTAATTCAAAATGTTGTTGTAGCGCAAACGGGAAAGCGCTCAAACCTTATTCGTTTTCCAGGCGGAAGCTCAAATATGGTAAGTAAATTTAATCCCGGTATTATGTCGCGGCTTGCGGTATCGGTTACCAACAACGGCTACCGCTACTTTGACTGGAATGTTGACAGTAACGACGCAGGCGGTGCTACTACCACCGAACAAGTTGTAAACAACGTAATTAACGGTATTTCAAAGCGCAGTGTTTCGGTTGTTTTACAACACGATATTAAAAAGTTCAGCGTAAACGCTGTTGAACAAATAATTACCTGGGGCTTAAATAACGGCTATACCTTTAAGGCTCTTGATGAAACCTCTCCCGTTTGTCACCACGGAATAAACAATTAAAAAAACGCAGGTTTTAACCTGCGTTTTTTATTTTAAAAAGCAACTGTCGGGCGCGTCGCAAAGCCCTGACGAATTTAATAAAAACATTAATAAATTAACATCGGTTTTAAGCATTGCGGCGGTGTTTTGTATACTGTAGCCTTGTTTTAAAAGCTCTTTTGCAGCCTCAAAGTTAATCAAAAATGCGGCTGCAAATAAATTAGCCTCGCGCTCTAAAATTCCCACTGTTGAACGCGTTTTAAACTCAATGTTTTCACAACTGAAATTTTTGTTTTTATGCAAAACAAAATGCCCAAGCTCGTGTGCGCAAACAGTTTTTTGAGTTTGCTCGTCAAGTGAATTGTTTATAACAACTGCAGGCTGGGGGAGTGCACCAAAAAATGCACCCTTTAACGAACCTAGGTCTTTAAAGCTAATAAGCGCACCACCGCCTGATGCGGCAACAAACGGGTCGCGATTATATTCGTTTGCAAGCTTGTTTGCCTCTGAAACTATATACTCGCAGTTCATTTTGCTTTGTCCTTTGATTCCCAATATATTTCGTTTATGGCACGCATTACCTTGTCTTTATCTTGTTGCGAAATAAAACCGCCTGCAAAAACGCCCTGTATGTCAGAAAGCAACCTGTCAATGTCGAGCGCCGCTTGTTCACCGCCGCGCATTGCAGCTTCAATTACATATTGAGATTTATCGTCGAGTAAATATTCGTACGTTGTTCCAAGCACCTTTGCAATATCTTTAACTATTGAAATGTTTGCAGGATGACGGCTGCCGCTTTCGTAGTTTTGTATTGACCTAAGCGAAAGTCCCGACTTGTCAGCCAGTGCCTGTTGCGACATTTTAAGTTCAATTCTTTTATGCTTTATTTTTTCTCCAAATTCCATGTTATTACCCCTCGTAACTTATTGACAATAAGTTGTAACGCGTGTATAATTGAATTAAACACGCAACTTTGTGCGTAAATATAATATAATGCTTTTTAAATTTTGTCAATAGGAAAGTTTATGTCGAAAATTATACTTCATTGTGATATGAATAATTTTTTTGCATCTGTTGAGTGCTTACTTGACCCTACGCTTAAACAAAAGTGTGTGGCAGTTTGCGGTAATAAAGAAGAACGCAAGGGGATAGTTCTTGCAAAAAACGAAAATGCAAAAAAGTTTGGTGTAACAACGGGCGAGCCGATATGGCAAGCACGAAAAAAGTGCCCCGCTCTTGTTACTGTTTCGCCCCATTACGAATACTATACACTCTTTTCGCAGCGTGCAAAAGAAATATATTCAAGGTTTACCGACCTTGTTGAGCCGTTTGGTATTGACGAGTGTTGGCTCGATGTAACTGCAAGTACCCGTCTTTTTGGAAGCGGTGAAGAGATTGGCAACAAAATACGAAACGCTGTGCGTAGTGAACTTGGTCTTACTGTTTCAGTGGGCGTGTCTTTTAACAAGGTTTTTGCAAAGCTCGGAAGCGACCTTAAAAAGCCTGATGCAACAACCGTTATAAGCGAACAAAACTTTAAAAACAAAATCTATAACCTCGATATTGACCAGCTTTTAGGTGTAGGTAAAAGTGCTAAAGCAAGCCTTAACCGAATCGGTGTGTTTACAATTGGCGACCTTGCATCAATTTCTTTACAAACGGCTGTATCCCGACTTGGTAAACACGGGCAAATGCTATGGCAGTATGCAAATGGTCTTGATAATTCGCCTGTTTCTAAAATCGACTCGGTTACGGTCGCAAAAAGTGTAAGCCATGGAACAACAGCGCCTTACGACCTTGAAACTAACGACCAGATTAAACGCTATATTATTTCGCTATCAATACCTATTTCAAGACAACTGCGCGCATCAAATCTTGCGGCAACCGGTGTTCAAATTTGCATTAAAGACAACGCACTTTCCTCGCGAGAATTTCAGTGCCCGCTTGATTTTGCAACAAATACATCTTCGCAGATAGCCGAGCAGGCGTTTAAACTATTTTTAAAACGTTACGATTGGCATAGTGCTGTGCGCTCTGTAACAGTTCGCGCAATTAACCTTGTACACTATGAGGGGAATGTCCAACTTGATATGTTTCACGATACCGAGTTTTATGAAAAAAACGAGCGCATTAACAAAACGGTTGATGCACTTGCTTCAAAATTCGGTGACGATAGCGTAGTGCCTATGGTTTTACTTGAAAAAGATAAATAAAATTGCTATAATTTTTACGAGGTGATAAATTTTGGATATTGCAGTAATAACTGGTGTTACATCAGGTCTTGGGCTTGAGTTTTTAAAGCAGGTAACAACCAAATACCCCGACCTTGAGCAAATTTGGGTTATCGCTCGCCGAAAAGACAGACTCGAAAACATTTGTAATACTTTTAATTTTAACATAAAATCAATAGCGCTTGACCTTACACAAAAGCAAAGTATTGCCGAGTTTTCAAACATATTAGAACAAACAAAACCCAACATTAAAATACTAATAAATAACGCAGGCTTTGGTGAGCTTGGCGAGTTTTATAACAACAATCTCGACTCGCAAATGTCAATGATTGACTTGAACAACAGAGCGCTTACCGCGATGTGTACTGTCTCGGCAAAATATATGAATAAAGGCTCGTTTATTGTAAACGTGTCGTCAATTGCATCGTTTGCACCAAATATCCGTATGGCAGTTTATAGCTCTACAAAAGCTTATGTTACAAGCTTTACACGTTGTATTCGTGAGGAGCTAAAGCCTAAAAAAATCAATGCGCTTGCAGTCTGCCCGGGACCTATGGCAACCGAGTTTTTAAGTGTTGCAGGAATTACGGGCGGAAAATCAAAAACATTTGAAATATTACCGTACTGCAAACCCGAAAGAGTTGCCAAAAAAGCAATTGAACGCGCTGCAAAAGGCAAGGGTATGTACACGCCAACACCGTTTTATAAATTTTATAGAATACTTGCAAAGGCGTTGCCGCACAGCCTTGTAATGAAACTTTGTAAAACATAAAAAGAGTAGTCTTTTGACTACTCTTTTTTTAATGTTTCATAAACCTTTTGTGTAGGTACTGCCTCGAGGCGTTTAATCTTAACACCCATATCTGAAAACCTTTTTTCGTACTCGGTCATAATGTTGGGTGTGTTTGTTGAATGAAGGTCGTATGTTACGTTTTTAAGTTCAAATCCAATGTCTTTAAGCTCTTCAACCGAAAAATCAAACAAGCCGTCGTTGTCGGTTTTAAAGTGAATTTCTCCACCGTCTTTTAAAAGCGGTAAATAATGCGCAATCATACGTCTGTGGGTGAGTCGGCGTTTTGCGTGTGATGCTTTTGGCCACGGGTCGCAAAAGTTAATATAAATAACATCAGCGCATTTTAATGGTAAAACCGAAGTTAAAACCTCAGCATCGGCGCAAATAAACTTAATGTTTTTAAGTTCAAGAGCTGCCGCTTTTTCCATACCCATTAAAATGCAGTCTTTAACTCTTTCAACTGAAACATACTGTGTATCGGTATTTTTAAGTGCGCTTTGTGTGATAAAACCGCCCTTACCCGAGCCGATTTCTATGTAGGTCTTTTTGTCTTTATCAAATATGTTGTAAAACTCGTCTTTTAATGCCTCGTTTGGTTCAAGGGCAAAACTTAAGCATCTGTCAAAACGCTTGTCGGCATTTTTCTTTTTTCTCATTCTCATAGTATTATTTCTCCAAAATTTTATTTATAACATATCCTGCAATAATAAGTCCTGCAACCGAAGGTACAAACGCAATAGAACCTACCGTTTTTTTGCCATCGGCAATAATATCGTCAGGCTTTATAACAGGCGCGTCAGACACGAGCACGTCAAGGTTTGTAACGCCTGCTTTTTTAAGCTCGGTGCGCATTTTTTTAGCAAGGGGACACCCACTTGTTTTAAAAACATCGGTTATTTTAAACTGTGTTGCATCAAGCCTGTTGCCTGTACCAAGGCACTCAATGATATTAATATTGTTTTGCTTTGCAAAAACGGCAAGAGCCACCTTGGTAGGAACAAAGTCAATAGCGTCAATGATGTAATCAACATTACTGTCAATAATATCGGTAACGTTATCGGGTGTTATAAACTTACAAACCGCGTTGATTTTTGCATCAGGGTTTATGTCTTGCGCACGAGCCTTTGCAACATCGACTTTGTTTTTGCCAACGGTACTTTCAAGCGCAATTAGCTGCCTGTTTATGTTCGAAACACTAATACGGTCGTTGTCAATAACAGTTATTTGTCCAACACCGCTTCGTACAAGCGCTTCAAACACATACGAGCCTACACCGCCGCAACCGCACAAAACAATATGTGCATTATTAAGTTTTTTTAAACCGTCGCTTGTTATTAAAGCCTCGGTTCTTATAAATTTTTCGTTCATATTTCGTATCCAAAAATAACGGCGAAAATACAAGGTGGTATTTTCGCCTGAATTTTTTATGTACCCCGCAAATGCCGTCAAATGTAGACTTTAATCCCTGCGAAAAACACAGGTGGGTGTTCGCCGACTAATCTTCACAGGCTTCCTAACGGCTAAAAGCGGAAAGGCGTGCACACAGACAGTCGAGCATCATTCCCGTAAAAGTAATGTAGGCTTAAAACATACACTCAACGCACACAGCAGGTAAAATTTTAATTAATCAAGTACAAGGTCTTCGAATGTTTCTTCAAATGCTTTTGATACCTTTTCGAGTTCGGCATCGTCATCGATAGTAACGAGTATTTCTTCACCGCCGTCGTCTTCAACAGTTTTTAAAATAAAGAGTGTACCGTCGCTTTCGAGTTGTTTTTGAGGGTCGTCAAAAAGCTCAATAAGACCAACATAAACTGTTCCGTCAACCTCGACTGAACCAAAATGCTCAAACTGTAAATCGTTACCAAGCTCGTCGGTAAGAGTTACTATATCGTTTCCGTATTCGTTATCCATTAATGTATCCTCCGTATTTTTCTACTCATATTCTAACACATATCTGTAAAAAATAAAAGTATATTTTTAAAAATAAAGGTGGAATTATTTTGAATAAAGCACGTACAGGCTTAATTATTGAGTCAATAGAGCTTGCAAGCAGCAATCATGCAGAAAGTAAAATTGACAGCAAGATACAAAATTATAATGCCTGCAAGGTCACAACTGTTTATGTTAAAAACGAACAACACGCAAAAGCGCTTAATAGAGAAATAGGTGAGTATGTAACGGTTGAGTTTGAAAAGGCTTATCAAATTACCGATAGCGATTTTGATATTGTAGTAGATGTTTTAGCAAAAGAAATATCACGCTTTACAAACAAACACAAGGGAAATCGAATTTTAGTTACAGGCATTGGTAACAAAAACATTACTGCCGACAGTATAGGTCCTAAAAGTATTGAACGCATAATTGTTACACGCGCGCTTGAAAACACCGAGTTTATAGCAAACGACTGTTTTTCGAATGTTTCAGCAATTTCTGCCGATGTTTTTGGTGTTACAGGCATAGAAAGTGCCGAGATTATTAAAGGCATATCAACAGTGTTAAAACCTTCGCTGATAATCGTGATTGATGCACTTGCAACAACCTCGCTTTCACGACTTTGTAAAACGGTTCAAATTTCTAATACCTCTTTGACTCCTGGAGGCGGGGTAGACAATGCGCGAAAACAAATATCATCAAAAACACTTGATGTACCAATGCTTTCAATTGGTATGCCTACAGTTATTGACGTTGCATCACTTGCAAAAACAAACGAAAATAACCTTGTCGCAATGCCAATACGAATTGATGATGCTACAGACGTTGGCGCAAAAATAATTGCATTTGCACTAAATAAAGCGCTTCACAACGGCCTTACAACCGAAGATATATTAAAGTTTTTGTATTAATTTATTTTTTAACGCATAGTATTTGTACTAAAGAGGTGGAATACTTTGGTATATAAAAAATTCGTGCTTTATTTAAAGATTATAGGCGGCGGCGCTTTGTGTATTGCTTTAACAGGCGCCGTGCTTTATATTTTTGGCGGATATTTTGTAAATGGCGCAGTAAAATCGGTTACAAACACCAACCCAAAGTCAATTTTCATGTCGGCTTTGATAACTTCTAATACAAATTTGGCATATAAATCGGGGTTTGAGGAAGGCCTTATAAAAACACTTGAAACACCCTCGCTGCAAACACAAAACCTTAATCAAATAACCGAACCAAAAGCTGAAAGTGTTGCTGTAAACCTTTCTGCCTTGTCAGGTAAATATGCCGATTATAACGGCACATCAATAATCAATAATACAAAATTTGATGTAACTAAATACATTAATTCGAGTTTTGAAAAACCAAACATTAATAAAGATGCACCAAGTATTCTAATATACCACACCCATACCTCTGAAAGCTATAAGGGCGGGGGCACAGTTGTTGATGTTGGCGCTGTGTTTAAAGAAGAGTTTGAAGCGCTCGGATATAAAACAATACATATAACCGAGGTGTACGATAAAGGTCAGTTCAGCGGTGCATATTCACGCTCGATTAAGGGCGTTGAAAAAGCACTGAAAGAAAACCCGTCAATTAAAATTGTTATTGATGTTCACCGTGACTCGATAACCGATGCAAGCGGTATTACATATAAACCTGTAACACAAATCGACGGCAAAAATGTTGCGCAGGTTATGATTGTTTGCGGCACAAACCAAAAGGGTCTTGAACACTCAAGCTGGAGTAAAAACTTTGCTTTTGCGCTTAATGTTTCAAGAACTATGAACAAAAGCTATTCAAATTTATCGCGCCCTGTAAACTTGCGCGCCGACAGGTTCAATACACATGTAACGCCACACACCTTTTTATTAGAAATGGGAAGCGATGCAAACACACTCGACGAAGCAAAGCTTGCTGCAACCTATACTGCACGTTCAATAATAAATACCTTGAATAATTAAATGTTATAATATATAATATATTCATTAATTTCAAAGGGACGAAATAATGATATATTTTGATAACAGCTCAACAACCAAACAGTGTACGTCATCGCTTGATGCAATGGTAAGCTGCATTACAAAAGATTTTGCCAACGCGTCATCGCTGCACACTGTTGGTGTTAAAGCAAAAACACATATAGATACTCTTAAAAAAAACCTTGCTGCTGCGCTTGGCTGTAGCGCGGGTGAAATTTATATTGCATCAGGCGGTACATATTGCAACAACCTTGCAATTTTAGGCGTAGCTGACGCATACAAACGCAGAGGTAACAAAATTGTAATTTCTTCTATTGAGCATCCAAGTGTTAGCGAGTGCGCAAAATCTCTTGCCGAAAAAGGCTTTGAAGTTGTTTTGTGTAATCCGCTCACAAACGATTTTGAAAACGCTATTGACGATAAAACTATTTTAGTTAGCTGTATGCTTGTAAACAATGAAACAGGTCTTATTCTACCTGCGGACAAGCTAAAACAAATTATAAAACAAAAAGGCTCGCCGGCGCTTTTACATATTGACGCAGTACAGGCGTTTGGTAAACTTCCAATAAATGTTCAAAAACTCGGTGCCGACCTTTTAACAGTATCGGCGCATAAAATTAACGGTCCAAAAGGCATAGGTGCACTTTATGTTAAAAAAGGAGTGCGCTTAAACGCAATAACTCACGGCGGCGAGCAAGAGGGGGCGTTAATTCCAGGTACATACAACACACCTGCCGTTGCAGGCTTTAATGCCGCGGTTTGTGAAATCGTTAAAAAAGATAAAGGTTATTTAAGTACTCTTTACAATTACTTTATCGAAAAATCAAAACAGTACGGCTTTTTAAAAATTAATAGTTTTGGCAACCACGCACCGCATATAATTAACATTTCGTTTATGGGTTACCTTGGCGAAAACGTACTACACTTTTTAGAAAGTAAAGATATATTTGTTTCTCAAGGCTCAGCCTGTTCATCGCACAGTAAACAAAAGGCAAAAACACTTGTGTCACTTGGCTGCGATAAAAAGACCGCTGACGGCTCAATACGAGTTAGCTTTGATTACGATAATACAACAGAGCAAATTGATGAGTTTTTTAATGTTGTCTCAACGCTCGAGGGTCAGCTAATAAAACTCTACAAATAGGAAAGGATAAAAATGAAAGAGATAATTCTTGCAAAATGCGGTGAGCTTGTGCTAAAGGGTCTTAACCGCAACAGTTTTGAAAAAACACTTTTAAAAAACTTAAAAACATCACTTTACCCGCTCGGTAACTTTGAAATATCTATTGTTCAGTCAACAATTTATGTAATACCTGATGATTGCATTGATATTGACTTGGTTTTTGAAAAGGTTAAACGAGTATTTGGTATTGCAACCGTTTGTAAATCGGCAGTTTGCGAAAAAGATATGCAGCTTATTAAACAAACGGCGCGTGAATATTGCTGTGATACTTTAATGGGGGTTAAAACCTTTAAGGTTGCTGCAAAACGTTCAGATAAACGCTTTGCACTTAATTCACCGCAAATTTGCTACGAGGTTGGCGGATATCTATTAGAGAATTATCCGCATTTAAAGGTTGATGTTCATAACCCCGATGTCGTAATAACAGTCGAGGTGCGTGATTTTGGTGCATATATCCACGCAAACGCAGTCAATGGCGCAGGCGGTATGCCTTACGGCTCAAATGGTAAGGCATGCCTTATGCTTTCTGGCGGTATCGATAGCCCTGTTGCAGGGTATATGATGGCAAAAAGGGGACTTAAGCTTACAAGCGTTCATTTTTATTCACCGCCATATACAGGCGAGCTTGCAAAACAAAAGGTTTTGGAGCTTGCCGAAATTATGAACGATTATTGCCCCGGTATGAATGTGCACCTTGTTCATTTTACAAAAATACAAGAAGAAATTAAGAAAAACTGTCGCGAGGAACTTTTTACAGTTATTATGCGCAGGTTTATGGTTCGTATTGCCAATGCTGTTTCAAAAAGAACAGGCTGCGGTGCGTGTGTAACAGGCGAGAGCTTAGGTCAGGTTGCATCGCAAACTATGGAAGCACTTAATATTACCGATGAAATTTCAAATCAGCTTATTCTTCGTCCGCTCATTGGTATGGATAAAGAAGAAATTGTAAAGATTTCGCGTAAAATCGGCACATTTGAAACATCAATTCAACCATACGAAGATTGCTGTACTGTCTTTACTCCAAAGCACCCCAAAACACGACCGGTGCTTTCAGAAATTTTAATTGAAGAACAAAAACTCGATGTTGACGGACTTGTACAGTCTACATTGGAAAATATCGAGATTATAAGAATAGGAGAGTAACAATGTCAAAAGTTAAAAGCGCAGTTATTTCGGCTTTAGTAACAGTCGTAATTGCATTAGTTGGTTTTTACATTAATTTACCTGCAATTTCAATTCATAACGTAGGACTGCTTGTTGATATTTGTGTTTTATCAGCTGTTTACGTTGTACTTTATATGATTTTGCAAAAACGCCGTCCACTTGTTCAAAAGGTCGAGATTGTCGGCGTAAAAAGTATTCCAACTCCGTTTAAGGTCTTGGGAATTATAATTGCAGTTTGTATTGTAATTGGTTTAGTTGGCTCACTTACCGGTGCTGTAATATTTAATTCAAAGCGTTATCAATCGCTTTTAGAGGTTGAATCGGGTGATTTTAATGAGGATGTTGATGCGATATCTTACGATAAAATTCCAACCCTCGACAGTGCAAGTGCTATAAAGCTCGGCGACAAAAAGATGGGCAGCCTTTCTGACCTTGTCAGTCAGTTCTCGGTAATGGATGATTATTATACACAAATCAACTATAAAGGCACTCCTGTTCGTGTAACCCCGCTTGAATATGTTGACGTATTCAAATGGCTTAACAATGTTTCAAAGGGTGTTCCGGGATATATTATGATTAATATGGTAACACAAGAGGTTACCTTAAACCGCTTTTCTGAACTTGGCGTTGATAATATGAAATATTCAACTGCTGAGCATTTTAACCGCAACCTTTATCGCCATTTAAGATTTAACTATCCCACTTATATTTTCGAAGAACCAAACTTTGAAATTGATGAAAACGGCATACCGTATTGGGTAGCCGCGCGTGTGGTATATCGCATAGGTCTTTACGGAGGTCACGATATAGGCGGTGTTGTGCTTGTAAACGCAATCACGGGCGAAACAACCTATTATGATATTAATGATGTTCCAACTTGGGTTGACAGGGTTTATAATGCGAACCTGATTATTGAGCAGTTTGACTATCACGGTACGCTCAAGCACGGATATTTCAACTCTATCTTCGGTCAAAAGGACTGTCAAGAAACAACCGATGGCTACAACTACATTGCACTTAATGACGATGTTTATATGTACACAGGTGTAACATCAGTTGCCGCTGACCAGTCGAACATTGGTTTTATTTTAACTAACCAGAGAACAAAGCAAACAAAGTTTTACGAAATTTCGGGCGCTGAAGAATATTCGGCAATGAGCTCGGCTGAGGGCGAGGTTCAAAACCTTCGTTACACGTCAACCTTCCCGCTGCTTTTAAATATTGCAAACGAGCCCACTTATTTTGTAGCGCTCAAAGACGACTCGGGACTTGTTAGAATGTATGCGATGATTAACGTTAGCCAGTACCAAAACGTTGCCACCGGTCAAACGCTTAAAGAGTGTGAGTCAAACTATGTTAAGCTTATGAAAGATTTAGGTAAAACAACAGTAGACCAAACTGCCCAGTCGCACCTTACAGACGCTATAACCGATATCAGAACAGCGGTAATTAACGGCAACTCCTTTTACTTTATTAAGCTTGATGGCTTTGAAAAAACATTCATGATTAGTGTTGCCGATAAAACTGAAATCGTAACCTATAATGTTGGCGATGTTGTAACTGTTGATTATACCGAAACTGATAGCCAAATTATTTCAACCAAAAACATTACAAAAAAATAATAGAGTGAGAGTAATACTCTCACTCTTTATTTTATGCGACAATATTGTTAAAAATTGTCCTATATTGATATTTTACAATTAAATATAAAGTTATATAATTAACATATAAATATTTTATAAAGGAGCTAATTGCTATGTTAAAAAATGGATTTTATACTGCGCTTGGTACACCACTTGACGAAAACGGCAACCTTGT
>JAZNXL010000038.1:0-47768 GCA_045593905.1 Eubacteriales bacterium | reverse complement strand
GTAATCAGCTTTTTCGTTTTTAAGAATGTTCTCTAAAATAACCGAGCCTTCAAGACCGCTGTTAAGAGCGATTTGGCGTACAGGTTCTTCAAGTGCCTTCATAACGATTGCAACCCCTGTTTTCTCGTCACCTGTAAGGCTTTCGTAAAGTTCTTTAACTGCGGGAATTGCTTTGATGTAAGCGGTACCGCCGCCTGCAACAATACCCTCTTCAACTGCAGCCTTGGTAGCAGCAAGAGCATCTTCAACGCGCATTTTCTTTTCTTTCATTTCGGTTTCGGTAGCAGCACCAACTCTGATAACTGCAACACCGCCCGAAAGCTTTGCAAGGCGTTCTTCGAGCTTTTCACGGTCAAAGTCTGAGGTTGTGTTTTCGATTGCGTTTCTTATTTGAGCAATGCGGTTGTTGATTGCATCAACACTGCCCGAGCCGCTAACGATAACAGTTGTTTCTTTTGTGACCTTAACCTGACCTGCGTGACCCAGCATATCAACGGTTGCATCTTTAAGTTCAATGCCAACCTCTTCTGATACTACTGTACCGCCTGTTAAGATTGCAATATCCTGAAGCATTTCTTTACGTCTGTCGCCAAAGCCGGGGGCTTTTACGGCAACACAGTTAAAGGTGCCGCGAATTTTGTTTACAATAAGTGTTGCAAGAGCTTCGCCTTCGATGTCTTCAGCAACAATAACGAGTTTTTTGCCTGCCTGAACAATTTGCTCAAGTACAGGTAAAATTTCTTGAATGCTTGTGATTTTTTTATCGGTAATAAGAAGGTAAGCGTCGTCAATAACTGCTTCCATTTTATCGGTATCGGTTACCATATAAGGTGTGATGTAACCGCGGTCAAACTGCATACCCTCAACAACATCGCAGGTGGTCTCGGCAGTTTTTGATTCTTCAACAGTGATAACGCCATCGGTTTTAACCTTTTGCATTGCTTCGGCAATAAGTGTTCCCACGTTTTCGTCAGCTGATGATACGGTTGCAACCCTTGCAATATCTTCAGTACCGCTGATTTTTTGTGAGTTGCCAACTACAACCTCAACAGTTTTATCAACAGCCTTTTGAATACCCTTGCGCACAATCATGGGGTTTGCACCTGCGGCAATATTTTTCATACCCTCACGGATAAGAGCTTGTGCTAAAAGTGTAGCGGTTGTTGTACCGTCACCTGCTGTATCGTTGGTTTTTGTTGAAACCTCTTTAACAAGCTGAGCGCCCATATTTTCAAAAGCGTCCTCAAGCTCAATGTCCTTTGCAATTGTAACACCGTCGTTTGTAATGAGCGGTGTGCCGAACTGTCTTGCAAGAACAACGTTTCTGCCCTTGGGACCGAGTGTGATTTTTACTGTATTTGCGAGTTTGTCAACACCTGATTGAAGTGCTTTTCTTGCATCCTCGCCGTAAATAATTTGCTTTGCCATATTTATTCTCCTTATTCAACAATTGCTAATATGTCTTCTTGCTTAACAATTACATATTCAATGCCGTCAAGTTTAATTTGTGTGCCGCTGTATTTGTTGGTAACAACCTTGTTGCCAACCTCAACTGTCATTTTAACGTCTTCGGTACCGGGACCTACTTCGATTACTTCGGCAAACTGAGGCTTTTCTTGTGCAGCAGCAGTTAAGATGATGCCGCTCTTAGTGGTTTCCTCCGCTTCTACCATTTTTAAAACTACTCTATCAGCAAGCGGTTTAAGTTTCATGTATTTATCCTCCAAAAAACAACAATGTTTAGCACTCGTGTTGTTTGAGTGCTAATATATAATACCAACATTTTTTAAAAATTTCAATAGATAATATGAATTTTTTAACAAAAATGTTGATTTTATCATATAAGATGCTATAATGTATAATAATCAAGCATAAAATCACGAAAAAGGTTAAAAAACACGCATGAGAGAACTGCTTAAAAACTTTATAAATAGTGAAAACAGTGTGCTGAACATACACCTTTGCGGTATGACATACTGTGACGAAAAGTATAAAATTGACAGAAAGAACTCACCTGTTTATTGTTTTGAATACATTATTTCGGGCTATGGAACAGTAGTGTGCGGCAAAAATAAAATCATTGCCGAGGCGGGTGACGTTTGCTTTTTTAAAAAAGGCGATGACCACAAGTGTTATACGGATACTATGCGCCCTTGGACAAAGCTTTGGTTTAACGTTAGCGGCGAGCTTGTCGACAGCCTTGTAAAGCTTTATAAAATTGAAAACAAGTGTGTTTTTAAAGGTTGCAGGTTATTTTCACTCTTTGATGAGTTTTATAAAAATGTTGACAGTTTACGCGATAAAAATTCAATTGTAAACGAAAACGCAGTAATTTTACATAAAATTATTCAGGGTATGGCCGAAAGCGACTTGCAAATTGAAAGTGAAAACTCAACCGATGCACAAAAGCTTCGCGAATATATTGATACAAACTATGCAAAGACCATAAGCGTCGAAGACCTTGCGGCGCTTATAAATAAATCACAGTCACAGGTTATTCGTATATTTAAGAAAGTTTATGGCGCAACACCTTATGAATATGCATTAAAACGAAAAATGAGTGTTGCACAGCAGATGCTTAAAGGCACAAGAATGTCTATTAAAGAGATTGCGTTTGAACTCGGGTTTAAAAACGAGCACTACTTCTCGAGCGCATTTAAGGCACAAACAGGAATTACACCAATTAAATACAGAAAAAGTCAATGAGCGAAGGCTCATTGACTTTTTTATTTTTTGAAAAAGCCTGTGCGGTTATGCGATGCCGCCGACATTACAAGACCAATCAGGCACATACTTGCAAGCATTGATGAGCCGCCGTAGCTAAAGAACGGAAGCGTAATGCCAATAACAGGCAAAACGCCAAGGCACATACCAATGTTTTCAACCGCTTGAAACAAGAACACCGAGCCAACGCCTACACAAATTAGCATATCGCTATACGACCTGCATTGTTTTGCAATAGCAAAAATTCTTAAAATAACAAACAGTAAAAGTAATAAAATTGAGATGCTGCCAACAAAACCAAGCTCCTCGCCTGCTACCGAAAAGATAAAATCGGTTTGCTTTTCAGGAAGTACACTGTATTGAGTTTGGATACCGTTATAAAGACCGGAGCCTGTAAGTCCGCCCGAGCCGAGCGCGATTTTACTTTGAATTGTGTGGTAGCCGTAGCCAAGTGGGTCGAGTGACGGGTCGTACACCGCCAAAATTCGCATTTGTTGGTAATGTGCAAGCTTTGAAAAGACAAGCGGTGCTGCTGCCGCAACCGCAACAAAGCTTGTTATAAAATAAAGCGGGTGCAAGCCTGCAGCATACATCATCATTATAAAAACAAACAAAAAAACAATGCTTGTACCAAGGTCGCCGCTTGCGAGCACAAGCGCAAAGATAATACCAAAGTGTAATAAAAGCTGTACGATTGCTGTGGGGTGGTTTACGTCGTCTCTTATTTTTTTAAGATGCGCCGAAAAGCTGACTATAAACCCCGCTTTTACAAACTCTGAGGGTTGTATGCTTACAGGTCCTAAAACTATCCAGTTTTTATTACCAAGTATCTCTTTACCAAAAATGAGCGTGGCAACTAAAGCGAGTACGCATCCGGCGTATATATACCACGGAAAGCGGATAAGATTGCTTGTATCTAAAAATATTAGCACAAGTATTGCAACAAAGCCCATGAGCATTGCGGCAGTTTGAACTATTACAAGTTTTTGTGTACCAAAACTATGAGTTGCCGACGATATAAGCACTATTCCAAAAACTGCGCAGGCGGTGCAAATTGAAAACAAAAGCACGTCTATTTTTTTGATAACATACCAGATATATGAAAAAAGCGTTTTGATTTTTTGCACCTCCTTTTGATTATTGATAACATTATATACAAATTTGGAACAAATTACAAGTCTAACTTGAAATGCGCAATATATAATGTTATAATATATATTATTTATTAATTGGAGAACAAATGGAAAAGATACTAAAAAGCCTTGAAGACACCAAGAATGTTGCAAAAGAGTTTGCAAAAACTCTTAAAGTACCTACCATTGTAGCGTTTTCGGGTGAGCTTGGCGCGGGCAAAACAACTTTTATTAAATATCTGTGCGCCGAGCTTGGTGTAACAGAGCTTGTTACAAGCCCCACCTTTACCATTATGAATATTTATGAGGGTGACATGCCCATATACCACTACGATATGTACCGCATAAACGGAGCAGATGCGCTTTACGACATTGGCTTTTACGACTATGCCGACAGCGGCATCTCGCTTGTCGAGTGGAGTGAAAATGTTTTAGACGGGCTTGAAGGCAACATTGTTTATGTTGACATCAAGTATCACGGCGAAGATAGAAAAATTACAATCTCGGAGTAAAAAAATGAAAATTCTCGGTATTGACGCATCGGGCAAAACCGCCGCATGCGCCGTTTGCGAAAACGACACGGTAATTGCAAAAAGCTTTACTGAGTCAACACTTACACACTCGCAAACACTTTTACCTTTAATAGACAGCACGCTTGTTGCGGCAGAGCTTAACATTGAAAGCATTGACGCGTTTGCGTTTACCGCAGGTCCCGGCTCGTTTACAGGGCTTCGCATAGGCGCAGCTACAATAATGGGTCTTGCAGGTAACAAGCCATGCTACCCTGTGTCAACATTACTTGCAATAGCATATAATTTTTTGGATAGTGAAGCCATAATACTCCCCTGCCTTGATGCAAGGCGAAATCAGGTTTATACTGCGGCATTTAAGGTGGCAGGCGGCAAGGTGACAAGGCTTTATGACGACTGTGCCATGGCGGTTTGCGATGTTTTACAAAAAATAAGCACCGATTTTAACGATTGCAAAGTTATAATCGCAGGTGACGGCTGCTATCTTTTTGAGCAACACGATTTACCCGATAACGTAAACCTTGCAACCGGTGAACAAAGGTTTGCGTCAGGGCAAGGCATTATAAAAGCGGCGCTTGAGGGTTCGCCCTTAAATGCGCAAGACATAAAACTTAATTACTTAAGGCTATCACAAGCCGAAAGAGAACTAAAGGAGAGACAAAAATGATTAGTATAGGATGCGATAAAGCAGGTGCTGCTTACGTAGAAAGATTTTGCAAAGAGCTTGAAGCAAGAGGCCTTGAGCACCAGGTGCTTTTTGACGGTATGCAAGACGGTTGTGACTACACCGACGCAGCTTTTATGGTTGCAAAACGCGTTAGCGCTAACGATGGCGAGCTTGGTATACTCATTTGCGGAACAGGAATTGGCATGAGCATTGCAGCAAACAAAATAAAAGGTATTCGCGCTGCTGTTTGCTCTGATACATTTTCGGCAACAATGACACGTGTACATAACAACGCCAACATACTCTGCCTTGGCGCAAGAGTTGTAGGTGAAGAGCTTGCAGTTTGCATACTGGGTGCATTTTTAGACGCCGAGTTTGAGCGCGGCGGACGTCACGAACGACGTGTAAACAAAATTATTGCCGCCGAAAACGGCGAGTTTTAATTAACTGAAAGAGTAGTTTATGGGTAAAAGAACAATTACTTCAACATTTTCAAAGCCTGATTACATTGTTTTTGGTTTTTTACTGTTGTTTCCCGTTATAACAGTTTTTATAAACGTTTGGGCGGCAATAGCACAGTTTGTACTGGCGCTTATTTATGCAATTTACATTTTTGTGTCAAAGAAAAACCGCAGTGAACGGCTTTATAACCACTTACAAAGCATAACACTTTATCTCGACGAGGCATCCAAAGAGAGCTTAACACGCTTCCCTATGCCTGTTACACTTCTAGACTCAAAGGGCGACGTTATATGGTATAACGACCTATTTAACAACCTTTTAGAGCAAAACAATATGTCTGAGATTTTTGGCAAGAATATTGATGTGCTGGTACCGCAGTTTACAATAAACGACGAGCTTATCACACAAAAGCACGACGTTTCGTTTATGGGCAGACATTACAGCACTTTTGTAATGCGACAAGGTGATGGCGGCGATATTTTTTATTCGGTTTACTGGATAGACAACACAAATATGAAAAACGAACTGTCACGACTTCGCTCACAAGAGCTTTGTATAGCGCACCTGCTGGTTGACAGTTTTGACGAGTTACCTACATCAATACCCGAAATACAAAAATCAATATTTTTAACACGCGTTGACGTTAAAGTCCGCGCGTTTGTAAAATCTATTGACGGCGTAATGCAAAAGCTTGAGCAGGACAAGTATCTTGTATTTTTTGAACACAAGCATTTGCAAACACTCGAAAAATCAAAGTTTAAAATTTTAAGCGAAATAAAAGAGATAATGGTTGAGGGTTTACACGCAACGCTCTCTATCGGCGTCGGCTTTGGTGACGGCTCACCTATTGATGCTGACAAAAAAGCGCGCAAGGCTCTTGATACTGCGCTTTCACGAGGCGGCGACCAGGCTGCCGTGCTTATTGGTAGCAAGTACAGCTTTTACGGCGGAAACAGCGACGGCGGCGGAAGACGTAAGCGCGTTAAGGTGCGTATTATTGCCGAGGGTATTATGGCGCACGTACAAAGTTCTGACAATGTTCTTATTATGGGTCATAAATATGCCGACCTTGACTGCCTTGGTTCAGCAATAGGCGTTGCAAAGTGCGTACAGATGTTTGGTAAAACACCGCACATTATTTACAATCCGCGCGAAAACCTTGCAAAAAATATGCTTGAAGCATTTTTAAATCAGCCCGAGTATGAAGAAATGTTTGTTGATGTGAGCGTTGCGCACAAGCACATTACCGAAAACTCGCTACTCATTATAACCGACACTCACAACCTTGAGTACGTTGAAAGTGAAAAGCTTTATTCAATGTTTAAAAAGGTGGTTGTTATTGACCACCATAGAAAAACTGTTCAAAACGCAATTGAAGACACGGTTATATCGTTCCACGAGCCCAACTCGTCATCTTGCTGTGAAATGGTTAGTGAGCTTTGTGAAAGCGTACACCACTTAAAGCTTACAAAAATGGAAGCAAATGCGCTTATGTCGGGTATATTCCTTGATACAAAGATGTTTACCGAAAGAACAGGTGCAAGAACTTTTGAAGCGGCGGCTTTTCTTAAAAAGCAGGGTGCTGACACAACAGAAGTTAAAAACTATTTTAAGAACGATATTGAAAGCTATAAAAAGCAGATTGATATTATTGGCGACACCGAGATTATAAACGAGTGCCACGCCGTATCGGTTTGGAAAAAAGAAGAGTTTGAAGGAATTAAGCTTATTGCCTCAAAGGCGGCTGACGAAATGCTTAATCTTTCTAACGTTAAAAGCTCGTACGTTATTTATCCTGAAGGTAACGACGCACATATTTCGGCACGTGCCATCTCAAACGTAAACGTGCAAAGACAAATGGAAAGACTTGGCGGCGGCGGTCACAGAGGCGCAGCAGGCGTTCAGCTTAAAGACACCGACGTTATGAGCGCATACAATATGCTCATTGAAATATTAAACAACCCCGAAAGTGAGGAGCAAAAATGAAAGTAGTATTACTTGAAGACGTTAAAGGCAAAGGTAAAAAAGGACAAATTATTGAGGTATCTGACGGCTACGGCAGAAACTTTTTAATAGCAAAAGGGCTTGCAGCTGAACCGACAACACAGCTTAAAAACGATTTTAGCGGTAAAGCTTCATCGGCACAGTATAAAATAGACACCGAGACTGCGGCTGCTAGAGAAAACGCAGCAAAACTCGAGGGCAAAACCTTTGAAATGAGCGTTAAAGGCGGCGACAGCGGTAAGCTTTTTGGTAGCATAACCGCAAAAGAAATTGCCGAGTTTATTAACAAAAAAACAGGTATTTCGGTTGACAAGAAAAAGGTTGAAACCGATACAATAAAGGCTTTTGGTGCTTATCCTATAACAATTAAGCTTTACAAGGGCATCAGCGCAAAAGTGACTATTAATGTAACAAAGGAATAGTAAAACTATGGAACTTACCGACCTTAAAAAAATACCGCACAGTATTGAGGCGGAGCAATGTATTATCGGCTCAATTCTTATTGACCCAAATTGCATAAGCGAGGTTGCCGACAAGTTAAGGCCTTCTCATTTTTACGTTGAAAAGTATTCGGCTATTTATGAGATTATGCTTTCTATGTTTTCTACAAACAAGAGCATTGACTTTGTAACAGTGCTTGAAGCGGTAAAAGCTCACGGCGTTTTTGACGAAGCCGAGGGCAAGCGTGTTCTTTTTGAAATGACACAGCTTGTACCCAGCACAAAAAACATTGGCGAGTACACAAAAATTGTTATTGAAAAATCAAGCCTCAGAAGACTGCTCGAAGCGTGTGCTGATATTTCAAAAGAGTGCTACAGCCAAAGTGCGCAAACAAGCGATATTTTAGATATGGCCGAAAGCAGAATTTATGAAATTATGCAAAGCCGTACAAACACATCGCTCACACATATTAAAAACGCTATTATTGACAGCTTTGACAAAATTAACAAGATTGCAAACGACAAAGACGCGTTTATCGGTCTTCAAACACGCTATACCGAGATTGACCATATGCTTTCGGGTCTTGGAAAAAGCGACCTTATTCTTATTGCGGCGCGTCCCGGTGTTGGTAAAACATCGTTCGCACTTAATATTGCGCAAAACATCGCTTTGCAAAAGCCTAAAAAGACTATTGCTGTTTTCTCGCTTGAAATGTCAAACGACCAGCTTGCAAACAGAATGCTTTCTGCTCAAAGCGGTATTAACAACATGAAATTCAGAAACGGCGAGCTTAACGACCAGGACTGGGTAAACCTTGCTCAAGCATCGGTTATTCTTTCAGACACCAACATTTATTTTGACGATACCGCAGGCATTACCGTTCCGCAAATGAAAGCAAAGCTCAGGCGCCTTAAAGACCTTGACCTTATCATAATCGACTATTTGCAGCTTATGTCGGGCGGCGGTAGATACGAAAACAGAACTACCGAGGTTGGCGCAATCTCGCGTTCACTTAAAATTATGGCAAAGGAATTTAACGTTCCTGTAATTACACTTTCACAGCTTAACCGTGAAACTGAAAAAACAAAGCAAAAGCCACAGCTTTCAAACCTTCGTGAATCGGGTTCGATTGAGCAGGATGCTGACGCTATTATGTTCTTGTGGAAAGAAAACGACGACGAGGAAAATTCGGGCGGCGTACAGGTTGTTAAGTGCGATATTGCAAAGAATAGACACGGTCCTGTTGGCACTGTTGACCTTGCATGGACACCTGAAACCACACGCTTTACCAATATTGCAAAAATGTAATGCTATACGATAAAGTTTGTAACACAATTAAACAAAATTCGCTTATTAATAAGGGCGCGACCGTTATTGCGGCGGTATCGGGCGGTGCTGACTCGGTTTGCCTTTTTGATATACTTTTAAAGCTATCAAAAAAGCTTGAGTTTAAATTTGAGTGCGCACACCTGAACCACAACATACGCGGTGACGAGTCAGACAGTGATGCCGAGTTTGTACGGGCACTCTGCCAAAAGCACGGTGTTGTACTGCACTATAAAAGCGTTCACGTTTTACCGCTTGCGGCAGGAAAAAGCGTTGAAGAGGTGGCGCGGCAGGTACGCTACGATTTTTTTTACGAGCTTATAGAAAAAAATAGTGCAGTGGTTGCAACAGCGCATACCAGCAACGATAACGTTGAAACATTTTTTATAAACCTTGCACGCGGCAGCGGAAGTCAGGGGCTTGGCGCAATACCTATAACCCGCGACGGAATAATTCGGCCAATGCTTGATGTTAAACGGCAAGAGGTTATAGAGCATCTTAAAAAACTCGGTCAAAGCTTTTGTACCGACTCAACAAACTCCGATACAGATTATTTGAGAAACTTTATACGCCACAACATTGTTGCTGAGTTTGAAAAGCGTAAAGATATTGATATTTTTAAAACAGTATCCCGCGCGATTGAAAACATTAAAACCGACAACAATTACTTAAACAATCAGGCAAAATCGGTTACTACCGATAACGCAAGCGAGCTTTTAGCGCTTGACGATGCGATATTGTTCAGGGTTTTAAAGATGCGTCTTGAAGATAAATTTTCTATAAAGCTTGACAGTGTGCATTTTGATGCAATAAAACAGCTTTTAAAAAAGACTGACTCAAAAGAGCAAATTCGGGGTGACATTTTTGCAATAAACTCGAAAGGTAAATTAAGTTTTGAACGGCTTTTGCCAAGTAAAACAGGCGTGATGCCGTTGGTATTTGGCGAAAACAGGTTTGAAAATAAAACCATTTTAATAAAATTTACCCAACAAATTTACAATGAATTAACAAAAGCGACGATTGATTGTGATAAAATACTTGGTGATTTACATATCCGTCACAAAAAAGACGGCGACGTATTTTATTGCAGCAACCGAAGCTGTACAACAAAACTTAAAAAGCTTTTAACAAACGACAAGGTCGACAAAAAAACAAAACAAAGTCTTTTGGTTATTTGCGATGATGAAAACATTGTTTTTGTTGAAGGCTACGGCGCGGACAAGCGATATATTGCAACAAACGATACAAAAAACAAATTAAGCATTGAAATATTTAAGTTTTTTGGGGGAAAACTATAATGATTAGAGATATTGATTATGTTTTAATTAACAAGCAGCAAATTAGTGAAAAAATTGACCAACTCGGTGCGCAGATTTCAAAAGACTACGAAGGCAAAAACCTTCTTGTTCTTTCGGTTTTAAAGGGCGCAGCTGTGTTTATGGCTGATATTATGAGAGCGATTACTATCCCGTGTCAGATTGATTTTATGGCAGTATCAAGCTACGGAAGCGGAACCACAACATCAGGAAATCTTAAAATTAAAAAGGACCTTGACATAGACGTATCGGGTTTTGACATACTTATAGTTGAAGACATACTCGACAGCGGCGTTACACTTTCAAAGCTTATTGAACTTTTAAACTCACGAAACGCAAAATCTGTTAAGGTTTGTTCGTTTTTAACAAAGCCTGCACGCAGACAGGTTGAGGTGCCGCTTGCGTACCTTGGCTTTGAAGTGCCCGACGAGTTTGTTGTAGGCTACGGTCTTGACTATAACGAAAAATACAGAAACCTACCCTACGTAGGTGTTCTTAAACGCGAAATATATTCATAAAAGAGATTGGAGAAAAACATTGAAGAAAAAGAGAAATATAGGCGGTTTTATATACCTTGCTATTCTTGCTGTAATTCTGTTTTTGATATTTACGTCAATTAACAAAACAGCCGAGCCCAAAACCGTCACCTACAGCGAACTTGTAGGGTTATTTGAAAATGAAAAGGTTGAAGAATTTTTAGTTGAGGGCGCCGAGGTTACCTGTGTTTTAAAAGATAAGTCAAAAGTAAGATTTGAGCTTTCTTCGCTTTCGTACAATACCTTTGAAGACACAGTAATTGAAAAATTCGCAATCCCTCAAAAAATCAAGTTCGATATTAAAGAAGGCTTTACCCTGCCCTGGTGGGTATCGATGTTACCTACCCTGTTTATAATATTAATGGTAGTTTTCTTTTTTGTATCGTTTTCGCGTCAGGCAAACGGCAAAGCTCCCGGCTTTTCAAAAGCAAGAGTCAAGCTTGGCAACGACGAAAAGAACAAAAAAACCTTTGAAGACGTTGCAGGTGCTGACGAAGAAAAAAGCGAGCTTGAAGAAATTGTTGACTTTTTAAAATATCCTAAAAAGTATTTAGAAATTGGCGCAAGAATACCCAAGGGTGTGCTTTTGGTGGGCCCTCCGGGAACAGGTAAAACACTTCTTGCAAAAGCCGTTGCAGGCGAAGCCGGTGTTCCGTTTTTCTCAATCTCGGGCTCTGACTTTGTTGAGCTTTATGTTGGTGTTGGTGCATCACGTGTACGTGACCTTTTTGACCAGGCAAAAAAGAACAACCCCTGCATAATTTTTATTGACGAGATTGACGCTGTAGGTCGTCACAGAGGCACAGGTATCGGCGGCGGTCACGACGAGCGCGAACAAACACTTAACCAGTTGCTTGTTGAAATGGACGGCTTTGGTCAACACTCGGGCATTATTGTTATGGCAGCTACCAACCGTGTTGACACACTCGACCCCGCTCTTATGCGTGCAGGTCGTTTTGACAGACAAATTTATGTTGGCGCACCTGACCAAAACGGTCGTGAAGAAATTTTAAAAGTTCACGCAAGAGGCAAAAAGTTTGAAGACGACGTTGACTTTAAAGACGTTGCAAAGGGTACTGTAGGCTTTACAGGTGCTGACCTTGAAAACCTTTTAAACGAGGCGGCATTACTTGCAGCAAGGCAAAACAAAAAGACTATCTCGGCGCAAAATATTCAGGACTCGGTAATGAAGGTTATTGCAGGCCCCGAAAAGAAATCGCGCAAGGTGGTTGAAGTTGAAAGAAAGCTTACCGCATTCCACGAGGCAGGCCACGCAGTTGTTAACTACTACTTAAAAACCGCTGACGAGGTGCACGAAATTTCAATTATACCAAGAGGTATGGCAGGCGGCTACACAATGAGCCTACCTAAAGAAGACCTTTCGTACTCTACCAAAACAATGATGTTTGAGCAAATTGTTTCGCTTCTTGGCGGTAGGGTTAGTGAAAAGCTTACCCTTGACGATATTTCAACAGGCGCATCAAACGACATTCAGCGCGCAACATCTATTGCACAGGCAATGGTTACACGCTACGGTATGAGTGACAAGATTGGCCCTATCCTTTACGGCAAAGAATCGGGCGAGGTATTTCTTGGTTACGACCTTGCGGCTAAAAACAACTATTCAGAGCAAACTGCCGCACTTATTGACAGCGAAATTAAAGCGATTATCGACAAGGCTTATGATACTGCTTCAAAAATACTTACCGATAATATGGATAAGCTCAACACCATTGCAAACATGCTTTTAGAAAAAGAGAAAATAAGCGGTGACGAATTTAAGGCACTTATGAACCCTGTAATTGAGGTTGAAGCTGAAGAAATAGCAGAAGAATAATAAAAAAGACACAGATTTAATCTGTGTCTTTTGTTTTTGAAAATATACAACCGCAATAATCTTGGCGATATAAGCCGTATTGTTTAGATAGTGTTATAGACGTTAAGTATCCGTTTTTCTTTTTAAAGTCGCTCGGCAGCCAGTTGATTCCTACGCTTTTGCATATCCCCTGCCCCAGCTCGTTTATAAGCGGGGCGTTTTTGTGGGGGCTTACTGTGAGTGTGGTTGTAAAAAAATCAAAGCCGTTTTTGGCGGCATAGTCAGCGCCGTGATTTAAGCGCAGTTTAAAGCACTCGGTACAACGCGCGCCACCCTCTTTTTCGTTTTCAAAACCTTTTACAGCATTTAAAAACTCGGTTGTATTATAGTTAAAGTCAACAAGCTTAACGCCAAGCTCGTTGCACACTGTTTTTTGCGTTTCAAGGCGTTTTTGATACTCAGCTTCAGGTTGGATATTTGGGTTGTAAAAAAGCAGTGTAACGTTAAAAAACTGTGTTAAATATTTTAGCACATAGGTGCTGCACGGACCGCAACAGCTATGAAGCGCGAGTGTTGGCTTATTGTTTAAGTTTGATATTATGTTGTCGAGTTGTTTTTGATAATTTTCCATACACACATTATAAGCGGTATTTTATTGATTTTCAAGTTGGTATAATATATAATTAAATAATATGAAAGGAGGCGCAATATGGAAATAGCAAAAAGGCCGCTGCCAATGACAATTAAAGAGCTTGAAGAAAACCACATATCACAGCCCGATTTTATAATTGTAAGCGGCGATGCGTATATTGACCACCCATCGTTTGGTACTGCAGTTATTGGCAGAACACTCGAGGCGCAAGGCTTTAGTGTTGCAGTTATTGCGCAGCCTGACTGGAAAAGCACAAGCGATTTTACAAAGCTTGGAAGACCAAGACTTGCGTTTTTGGTAAATGCAGGTAACGTTGACTCAATGGTAGCCAACTACACCGTAGCAAAGCGTAAGCGCGACTACGACTATTACTCACCTGCCGGAAAGGCAGGCAAACGCCCTGACCGTGCGGTAATTGTATATTGCAATAAAATTCGCGAGGCTTACGGTGATATACCCATTTTAATAGGCGGTATTGAAGCATCGCTAAGGCGGTTTGCACACTACGATTATTGGGATAATAAAATACGAAAGAGCATACTCATTGACAGCGGTGCCGATATTTTAAGCTACGGTATGGGCGAAAAATCGGTTGTGCAGTTTGCAAAGCTTTTAGACAAGGGTGTACCTGTTAAAAAAATACGCTCAATTGCAGGTACCTGCGTGCTCGCGCCGAGTGATTATTTACCGACCTCTGAATATATTATACTGCCCGACTACAGTTCGCTTTTAAAAAACAAGCGCGCTTATGCCGACTCGTTTAAAACTCAGTATAAAAACTGTGACAGTGTATCAGGAAAGGTTTTGTGCGAGCGATACCCCGAGGGTATACTTGTTCAAAATCCACCGCAAAAACCGCTTAACACAAAAGAACTTGACGCGGCAGCAAACCTGCCCTATACACGCGATATTCACCCTATTTACAAAAAAGACGGCATACCTGCTATAAACGAGGTTAAGTTTTCAATCACTCACAATCGCGGTTGCTTTGGCGGATGCGCTTTTTGTGCTATTGCTTACCACCAAGGCCGTGCCGTTACATCACGCAGTGTTGACTCGGTAATAAAAGAGGTAGAGCTTTTAACAACACTACCCGATTTTAAAGGGTATATACACGATATTGGCGGACCTACTGCAAACTTTAGAACAGGGCCTTGCAAAGCGGTTGCAGAAGGTAAAAAGGGAGTTTGCACAAACAGGCGGTGTTTAACACCAGAGCCCTGCCCCAACCTTGATTTGAGCCATTTAGAATATATTGAGATTTTAAAACGCGCATCACAGGTAAAAGGCGTTAAAAAGGTGTTTGTGCGTTCAGGTATACGCCACGACTATGTAATGGCAGACAAAGCAAGCGGCGGTAGGTTTATTGAACAGCTTGCAAAAAACCACGTATCAGGTCAGTTACGCACAGCACCCGAGCATATTTGTAACGAGGTGTTAACCACAATGGGCAAGCCGCACTTTAAGGTACACGAGCAGTTTTGCGATAAGTTTTACAGTGCAAGTAAAAAAGCAGGGCTTGAGCAGTACGTTGTGCCATATTTAATGTCATCGCACCCGGGCTCAACAATGGCGAGTGCGAAAAAACTTAATGAGTATATAAAAAAGCACAACTTAAAGTCAGAGCAGGTACAAGACTTTTACCCAACACCGTCAACGGCGGCAACCGTAATGTATTTTACAGGCATCGACCCGTTTACGAAAAAAGAGGTATACTGCGCAACAAGTCCCGAGCAAAAACGGGCACAAAGGCAGTTACTTACAAAAAAACAATATAAAAAACCGAGGAGATAATCTCTTCGGTTTTTTGCATTATTCAATAAAAACTATAATACCTTTTTATAGGAGGAATAGTATGGCTGAAGTTTATTTATCACCGTCGTCACAGCATTTTAACAAAGGCTATGGCGGATACGGCACTGAAGAAAACCGTATGAATTTTATTGCAAACGTGGTTGAATATGAGCTTGCGCGAAACGGTGTTACGACCGAGCGCAACAGCCCTGAAATGTCGCTTACCGAAATTGTTGCCGATGCTAATGCAAAGTCGCCCGATGTTTATGTGGCAATTCAGTCACAAAGCGCCGATGCTACAATGCGCGGCAGCGAGATTTTTTATTACAAGGGCGGTAACGGACAGCGGCTTGCATCGGATATTTTTAATTATTTAGAGCCGCTAACACCTGTAGAGGACATAGGTCTTTCAGACGGTTCCCTCGTATTTGGCGGGCTTGGGTTTTATGAGCTAAGAAAAACAAAAGCACCCGCCGTTATTGTTATGGTCGGATTTCACGATAACCCTGATGATGCCGCGCTTATAATTGACAACACCTACCAAATCGGCGTTGCAATTGCAAGAGGAATACTTGATTATTTTGGTATTGAATATAAAGAGGACTCCGCCGAAGCAATAGAACAGCTAAAGGCGGAGTATAACGGCATTACTCTTTAAAATTATCAAGTGTTTCAAAATAGTAGCCGTTTTTGGTAAGGTCGTCAATTACATCACCAAGAATCTCGGAGTTTGTTTTTGATGTTGAGTGCAAAAGCAATATTGCGCCGTTATGCACACGCGAATAGATTTTGTTTTTTGCATATTCGTGAGTTGGCTGAGCATCGTCTACCCAATCGTAGTAAGCGAACGACCAAAACACAGTTTTGAGTCCGAGTTGTTTGTTATACTCAAGCGCCTGTTTTGAAAATTTACCGCTTGGAAACCTAAAATACTTTGTAGGCTCAAAACCGAGATCTTTAATTAATTGCTCCCACTCGGTTATCTGCTTTGAATACTCTTCAAACGACGAGTATGAGGTCATATCGGGGTGGCTCTTTGTGTGATTGCACACAAGATGACCCTCTTTATACATACGCTTTATGATGTCGGGGTTTGATTTTACAAAGTTACCGTCAACAAAAAAGGCGGCTTTTACCTTTTTTTGTTTAAGTGTGTCTAAAATGGCGTTATGCTCACCGCTATCATACCCTGCATCAAATGTAAGGTAGATTGCCTTGTCAGCATTATCTCCACAATACATAACATCATAGTCGTTTATAAAGGTAGCCTCGGGTATAACCTCGGGTTGAGAGTTGGTATTGTTTGGTTTAAAATACCACTCATAGCTTTTAGTATCGTCGTTTGATGCAAACACCAAAAACGGAAACGCCGCAATAATTACTGGGATAATAATAAATGCTAAAAAGCGTTTATAAACAAGTTCCATAATATACACCTCAAAATTAGTATTTTTTAAAACGGGCAAATTATTCGTTATGATTTTTAATTTTGATTTACAAACAATTTTTGCAATAGCACTAACTCTTGGTGTTATTTTTGTCAACGGTTGGACTGATGCACCAAACGCCATTACAGGTTGCGTGTGTTCAGGTGCACTTTCGATGAAAAAAGCGGTATTTTATGCCGCGATTTTTAATTTTTTAGGAATAATTATAAGCGTAAAGTTTTTTCCGTTTGTTGCAAAAAATATATTTTTACAGTCTAATATAAGCGGCGGACCGATGCTTATATCATCGCTTTTATCGGTAATAATACTTGCCGTAACTGCATGGGTGTTTGGAATACCCACAAGCGAATCACACGCCATTATTGCATCAATAATAGGCGCGGCGGTTGCAAGGAAACAAGTGGCAAGCTTTAAGCTTTTATACATTACAGGAATTGGGCTTGTTGTGTCGGTAATTGGCGGTTTTATATTAGGTTATGTTTTTTATTTTATTTTAAAAGACAAGAAAATAAGCAATAAAAAAATAAACGCCTTGCAAATAACGTCGGCATTAATGATGGCGTTTATGCACGGCGCGCAAGACGGTCAAAAGTTTATAAGCATATTTTTACTTGCCTCGGGTGTTTCGGACAGTTTTAGCATAAATTATTATATTGTTATACTATGCGCTGTTTTTATGGCGCTTGGAACGCTCACTGGCGGCGGGCGGATAATTGCAAAGGTTGGCAAAGAAATGGTAGATGTCAACGGAAAAAAGAGCGTGGCATCAGACATTGCAGGTGGTATAAGTCTGTTTTTATCGTCGGTTTTGGGGCTGCCTGTCAGCACAACCCACGCAAAGACCTCGGCAGTTATGGGGTGCGGTTACGTTACTAATGATATAAATAAAAAAACCGCGCGGCAAATGATTGCCGCGTGGCTTATAACTTTTCCTGCGTGTTTTATAATGGGGTATTTGTTTACGCTATTATTTAGCTGAATCGCAATAGATACAGCGCTGGGTGCCCTTATCGTCAGTGTAGAACTTTTGTTCAAGCTCTTGCTCGGTTGTTATAATACACTTGGGGTTTTTGCAAACGCCATCGGTGCTTGTAATCTCAACTTTATTAGCAGAGCACTTGTCTTTTTCGTTTAAAAGCTTAAGAATAAGTGCCATACGCATATACTTACCGCAACGAGCCTGTTCAAAGTAGTAGGCACGGGGGTCGTCGTCTACAGCAACGCTGATTTCGTTAACACGCGGCAGCGGGTGCAGAATAATCATATCCTCTTTTGCGTTATTAAGCTTGTCAGCGGTTAAAATGTAGCTGTCTTTTAAGCGCTCGTACTGTTCAATATCGTCAAAGCGTTCACGCTGAATACGGGTCATATACAAAACATCAAGCATAGGAATTGCCTCGTCGAGTGACGATATTTTTGTGAAAGTGATATTAAGTTCCTTGGGAACACTGTATTCAATGTGTTCGGGAAGCGCAAGTTCTTCGGGTGCGATTAAAACAAAGTGAATATTTTTATAACGGCTGAGCGCCTCGATAAGCGAGTGAACTGTTCTGCCGTTTTTTAAATCGCCGCAAAGACCCACTGTAATGCCCGAAAGATTACCGCGTTTACGGTAGATTGTAAACAAGTCAGCAAGTGTTTGTGTGGGGTGGCAATGGCTGCCGTCACCCGCGTTAATAACAGGAATTGATGCGTTTTGCGACGCAACGTAAGGCGCGCCCTCTAAATAGTGGCGCATAGCAATAATATCGGCATAGCAACTAATTATTTTTGCAGTATCTGCAATACTCTCGCCTTTTGATGCCGATGTATTGCTTGCATCGGAAAAACCGATAACGCTACCGCCAAGCTCGAGCATTGCCGCTTCAAAGCTTAAGCGTGTACGTGTTGACGGCTCAAAAAAGAGTGTTGCAAGTTTTTTTCCCTTTGCCTTGTTTGCGTATTTTTTTGGGTGTTTGCTAATATCGGTTGCTGTTTTTAAAAGACCGTTGAGTTCTTCAACCGAAAATTCCTCAGTAGTTATATAATGCCTCATTTTGTTATCCAGCTTTCGTCTGAAGGATTGTTTCTAAAAGCGATAAGACGTTTTACATCTTCGGGTTTGATGTAGCCTTCTTCAGCGGCAACGTCAGCAATAACGTCAAAGTTTGTAAGCGAGATGTTTTTAACGTTAGCAGCAGCAAGGCGGTCAAGACCTTTTTGCATACCGTAAGTAAATATACTTACAACGCCAAGGACCTCGGCACCTGCCTCGCGAAGAACATTTACAACCTCGATAACCGAGCCGCCTGTTGAAATAAGGTCTTCAACAACAACTACTTTTTGGCCTTTTTCGAGTTTACCTTCGATTTGGTTTTGTCTGCCGTGGTCTTTTGCACCTGAACGAACATAGCCCATAGGCATATCTAAAATGTGAGCAGTAATTGCAGCGTGTGCAATACCTGCGGTTGATGTACCCATAAGCACTTCGGCTTCGGGATAGTTTTCTTTAATAAGTTTAGCAAGACCGTTTTCAACGTCGTCTCTTACCTTTGGTGCGGTAAGTGTTAAACGGTTATCGCAATAAACAGGGCTTTTGATACCGCTTGCCCATGTAAAAGGGTTTTCGGGGCTGAAAAATACTGCCTTAATACTAAGTAAGTCTTTTGCAATAAGCTTTTGCATTGTTATATCCTCCAAAAATTAATCTACAAATTCGTTTACGCAACGCTCGTATGCAGCAACAGGGTCATCGGCTGCTGTAATAGGTCTGCCTACAACAATGTAGTCAGAGCCGATAAGCTTTGCTTGTTCGGGTGTCATAACGCGTTTTTGGTCGCCTACGTCACCGTCAGCAAATCTAACGCCGGGTGTTACTGTTACAAAGTCTTTACCGCAGGTGTCGTGTACCTTACCTGCCTCGAGGGGTGAACAAACAACGCCGTCAAGACCTGCAGCCTTTGCGTTTGAAGCGTAGTGCATAACAACTTTATCAATCGGCTCGTTAATTAAAAGGTCAGTCTTCATTGTTTGCTCATCAGTTGATGTAAGCTGTGTTACGGCAATAAGGATAGGTCTTGTACCGTCTTCACGTGTGAGACCTTCGATTGCGCCCTTCATCATATTGATGGTACCTGCTGCATGAAGGTTTGTCATATCAACATCAAGTCGTGATAAAACGTTCATACTTTTTTTAACGGTGTTAGGGATATCGTGAAGTTTTAAGTCTAAAAAGATTTTGTGACCGCGTTTTTTGATTTCACGTACAATTGAGGGGCCCTCTGCATAAAAAAGCTCCATACCGATTTTTACAAAGGGTTTTTTGCCTGTAAACTTGTCTAAAAATGCAAATGTTTGCTCGGCTGATGCAAAGTCACAAGCAATAATTACGTCCTTACCCATTATTTTGTTCCTCCTATTATATCACTTAAATTGTTAATATTGTATTTATCCATTACTCGTGGCAGGTCGTTTATAATATCACGACAAGCATAGGGGTTAACAAGGTTTGCAGCGCCCACCTGAACTGCGGTAGCGCCTGCAAGCATAAGCTCAATAACGTCTTCGGCAGTGGTAACTCCGCCCATGCCGATAACAGGAATATTAACTGCGTTTGCAACCTGATAAACCATACGCACTGCAACAGGAAAGATTGCACTGCCCGAAAAACCGCCCATTTTATTTGCAATAACAGGCTTTTTAGTTTTAAGGTCAATACGCATACCAAGAAGTGTGTTTATAAGACTGATACCATCAGCGCCTGCTTCTTCACACGCTTTTGCGATTGAAACAATATCGGTAACGTTTGGTGAAAGCTTTATAATAACAGGTTTGGTTGTAACCTTTTTAACAGCGCGTGTAACCTCGGCTGCAGCCTCGGGCGATGTACCAAAGCTCATACCGCCGCCGTGTACGTTAGGACAGCTTACGTTAACCTCGAGCCAGCCTACCTGTTCGCATTTATCAAGCTTTTCGCAGGTGTAAGCGTAGTCTTCGATTGAAAAGCCGCTTACGTTTGCCATTACCTTTTTATTAAAGCACTTTTTAAGTTTAGGAAGTTCCTGGTTTATAACCTTTTCAACGCCGGGGTTTTGAAGACCAACCGCGTTAATCATACCCGAGGTACACTCAGCGATACGAGGAGTGGGATTGCCAAAGCGCGCATCCTTCGTTGTACCTTTGAACGAAAAAGTACCAAGCATATTTATATCGTAAAGCTCGGCAAACTCGTAACCAAAGCCAAAAGTACCGCTTGCGGGAATAATGGGATTATCAAGCTCGATGCCGAGGAGATTTACATTTAGTCTTGCCATAGTATAACCTCCTTTTCGAGTACAGGGCCTTCTTTGCAGATACGAATGTTGCCTGCAACTGTTTTGCAAGAGCAACCCATACACGCACCAAAGCCACAGCCCATGCGCTCTTCAAAGCTGAACTGTCCCGATGTTTTGGATGCTTTGTAAATTGCTTTTAACATAGGCTCGGGACCGCAGGTGTAAAAATATGTATAGTCGAGTGTTGTCATAACATCGGTAACAAAGCCTTTTGTTCCGTAGCTGCCATCAACAGTGGTAACATAGGTTTTGCAACCAAGAGCCTTAAAGTCGTCTTCACAAAATACTTCGTCTTTTGTGTTAAAGCCGAGTATTACTGTAACGTCTTTACCCTGCTCTTTTAATTTTTTTGCAAGCAGGTACATTGGCGGAACACCAACACCGCCGCCTATAAGCAGCGGCTTGTCGCCTGATTTTGACAGGTCGTAGCCGTTGCCAAGACCTGTTAAAACATCAAGCTCGCCGTCTTTAAGTGTACTCATAAGCTCGGTGCCGCGACCTACTACCTTGTAAATGATAGTAACTGCTTTATCGTCACAGTCGTAAACAGAGATGGGGCGTCTTAAAAACAGTCCGTCAAGCTTTATGTTTACAAACTGACCCGATGCTGTAATATCTGATGTATCGCCCTCAAGACGCATTTTGAATACGTTTTTGGTGAGCGGTACATTTTGTGTAATTTTAAATAAGCCTTGTTTCATCTTAGCTCCTACGCATCAATAGTTGATACTGTGAGTGTTGTTTCTTCTAAAACGTCAACCAAAACACGAGCGGTATCGAGCGCTGTGAATAAAGTTACGTTGTTTTCGGTACAAAGTCTGCGAATTTGGTAGCCGTCGGTCATATTGTTTGTTGAAGACCTGTCGCTTGTGTTGATAACATAAGCGATATGTCCCTGACGAAGTGCCGAGGGGATTTCGTTTTCGTCTTCTTCGAGTTTTTTAACCGCGTGGGTTCTTATACCGTTAGCCTTTAAGAAGTTTGCAGTGCCCTGGGTTGCAACAATGTTGAAGCCAAGGTTATAAAAACGACGGATAAGCTCAAGTGCTTCGTCTTTATCTTTGTTTGCAAGTGTTGCAAAAACTGTACCGTAGTTTTGAAGGTGCATACCTGAAGCCTGAAGTGCTTTATAAAGCGCACGGTTGAGTTTATCGTCGTAACCGATTGCCTCACCTGTTGATTTCATTTCGGGCGAGAGGTAAGCATCAAGACCACGAATTTTGTTAAACGAGAATACAGGCACTTTTACATAGTGGCGGTTTTTCTCTTTAGGATAGATATCGAATATACCCTGTTCCTTTAAAGATTTGCCCATAATAACTTCGGTCGCAATATCAGCAAGGCTGTAGCCTGTTGCTTTTGAAAGGAACGGAACTGTACGCGAAGAACGGGGGTTAACCTCAATAATATAAACGTTTTCGTCTTTGTCAACAATAAACTGGATATTGTAAAGACCAATAATACCAATGCCAAGACCAAGCTTTTTAGCGTATTGTAAGATAATGCCTTTTACTTTGTCCGAGATGCTAAATGCCGGGTAAACGCTGATTGAGTCACCGCTGTGAACACCTGTACGCTCAACAAGTTCCATAATACCGGGGATAAATACGTCTCTGCCGTCGCAAATTGCGTCAACCTCAACCTCTTTACCTTGAATGTATTTATCAACGAGTACAGGCTTGTCCTCGTCAATTTCAACGGCGGTTTTGAGGTAGTGACGAAGCTGGTCTTCGTTTGCAACAATTTGCATAGCTCTGCCGCCAAGCACAAAGCTGGGGCGAACGAGTACGGGATAGCCGATTTTGTTTGCAGCGGCAATACCGTCTTCGATTTTGGTAACAGCCTTACCTTGAGGCTGTGGGATATTGAGTTCGCGTAGTATTTTTTCAAAGCTGTCGCGGTTTTCGGCGCGTTCGATTGCTTCGCAGTCAGTACCAACAATTTTAACGCCTCTGCGCATAAGCGGGTCAGCAAGGTTGATTGCGGTTTGACCGCCAAGAGAAGCAATAACACCCTCGGGCTTTTCAAACTCGATAATGTTCATAACGTCTTCTGTTGTAAGCGGCTCGAAATAAAGCTTATCGGCAGTTGTATAGTCGGTTGAAACTGTTTCGGGGTTGTTGTTTATAATAATTGCTTCGTAGCCCGAGTTTTTAATGGTAGTTACTGCGTGAACAGTTGAATAGTCAAACTCGACACCCTGACCTATACGAATAGGACCTGCGCCAAGAACAATGAGTTTTTTCTTGTTTGTTAAAACTGATTTATTCTCGCCTGTGTATGAAGAATAGAAGTACGGAATGTAAGCGTTTGTGTGGCAGGTATCAACCATTTTGTAAACAGGGAAAAGGTTGTTTTGCTTACGAAGATTGAATATTTCAAGTTCATCTACACCCCAAAGGTATGAAATAAACTTGTCGCCAAAGCCCATTACCTTTGCCTCTTTTAAAACATCAAAGTTACCTTTGTTTTGCTTTAATTTTTGCTCCATATCAACAATCTTTTTGAGTGACTCTAAAAAGTATGCTGTAATTTTAGTAAGCTCATGTAATTTTTCAACCGATACGCCACGGCGTAAAAGCTCGGTTACTGCAAATATAGTGTCGTCGCGACATTTTTCGATGTATTTATAAAGCTCATCTTCTGTAAAGCTATCAAACTTTACAAGATGCATATGACAAGCACCGATTTCAAGCGAGCGCACTGATTTGAGCATACACTCTTCGAGAGTTGAACCAATGCCCATAACCTCACCTGTGGCTTTCATTTGTGTGCCAAGGGTGTTGGGTGCTGCAGGGAATTTATCAAACGGGAAGCGCGGGAATTTTGCAACAATATAATCAAGGCGGGGTTCAAACGATGCTTTGGTGTTTGCAACGTCGATTTCGTCAAGCATCATACCAACTGCAACCTTTGCGGTAACGCGTGCAATCGGATAACCGCTTGCTTTTGATGCAAGAGCCGACGAACGCGAAACGCGGGGGTTAACCTCGATAAGATAATATTCGCTTGTTGTGGGGTTGAGCGCAAACTGAACGTTACAGCCGCCCTCGATTTTAAGCTCGCGGATAAGCTTAATAGCACTGTCGTTGAGCATTTTTAAGTCTTTGTCGTTGAGTGTTAAGATGGGAGCTACAACAACCGAGTCACCTGTATGAACACCAACAGGGTCAATGTTTTCCATACCGCAAATGGTGATTGCGTTATCGTTTGAGTCACGCATAACCTCAAACTCGATTTCTTTATAGCCTTTAACGCTCTTTTCGATAAGCACCTGATGAACAGGTGAAAGCTTAAATGCGTTTGTACCGATTTCGATAAGCTCTTGTTCGTTGTCAGCAAAGCCGCCGCCTGTACCACCAAGTGTAAAAGCTGGGCGGAGCACTACCGGATATCCAATGCGTTTTGCCGCCTCAACAGCCTCGTCAAGATTGTAGGTGATTTCTGAAGGGATTGTAGGCTCGCCGATTGATTGGCAAAGCTCTTTAAACAGTTCTCTGTCTTCGGCGCGTTCGATACTTTCGCTGTTTGTACCAAGAAGCTTAACGCCGCATTCTTTTAAAATACCTTTCTTTTCAAGCTGCATTGCAAGGTTTAAGCCTGTTTGACCGCCGATACCGGGAACGATAGCATCGGGACGCTCATAGCGGAGAATTTTTGCAATGTACTCAAGTGTGAGCGGCTCCATATACACCTTATCAGCAATAGTGGTGTCGGTCATAATTGTTGCAGGGTTTGAGTTACAAAGCACAACCTCGTAGCCCTCTTCTTTAAGTGCAAGACAAGCCTGTGTGCCTGCGTAGTCGAACTCGGCAGCCTGACCTATTACGATAGGACCTGAACCGATGATTAATATTTTTTTAATGTCTGTTCTTTTTGCCATGCGGGTGGTCTCCTTATATTGATGAATTTTTATAAACTATTTTGCCGTTTGCGACGGTGAGTACACACTCACCCGAAAGTGTCATGCCTTCAAACGGGGTGGCCTTGCCCATTGAGATAAACTCACTTGGGTCTACTGTAA
The DNA here is from genome assembly GCA_045593905.1 of Eubacteriales bacterium. GTDB lineage: Bacteria > Bacillota > Clostridia > Oscillospirales > QAKW01 > RGIG9041. Next base: position 22,582 of record JAZNXL010000038.1, on the reverse strand, counting down.
AGCTTTTATTAAGGTTAAATACCGTGTAGCTGTTATTGCACGGAATGTTAAAGCGTTTTCTTGGGTTGTTTGCAAGCAGGTCGATTAGTTTTTCGAGTGTGATTATGTCGGTTTTTACAAGACCGCTATAGCACACCGCAAACGCGGTTTCAATGCCTGTGATACCAAACGCGCTGTCTTTTAAGCCCTTTGATTTTTCCTGGACCGAATGGGGCGCGTGGTCAGTTGCAATCATATCGATTGTGCCGTCTTGTATACCCTCAATAAGCGCGAGCCTGTCCTCAATTGAACGAAGCGGCGGGTTCATTTTGTACTTGCCGTCTTCTTTAAGCTTGCTATCGTCTAAAACAAGGTAGTGCGGACCTGTTTCGCAGGTTATATCAACACCGTCTTTTTTTGCTTGACGGATAAGCTCAACACTCTCTTTGGTCGAGATGTGGCAAACGTGATACTTACAACCTGTTTCTTTTACAAGCTCGATGTCACGTTTTATTTGTAAATACTCACTCTCGGAGCAAATACCCTTGTGGCCGTGAGCCTTTGCATACACACCGTCGTGAATATAGCCGCCTTTTAAAAGGTCGTTAACCTCGCAGTGCGCAACAATTATTTTGTTAAGTTGTTTAGCCTTAAGCATAGCCTGACGCATAAGCGAGTCGCTTTGTACTCCCCTGCCGTCGTCAGAAAATGCAATTGCGTTTGTAAGCTCTGAAAACGGTGAGAGCTCTTCGCCCTTTTGACCAACTGTGATTGAGGCGTAGGGGTGAACGTTAATTACCGCGTCGCGCTCAATTATGTCGGTTTGCATTTTTAAATGCTCGGCTGAATCAGGTACAGGGTTTAGGTTGGGCATTGTGCACACGTCGGTATAACCACCGCGAGCCGAAGCCTTTGAGCCTGTTAAAATTGTTTCTTTATATGAAAAACCCGGTTCTCGAAAATGCACATGCACATCACAAAAACCGGGAAAAACAGTATATTCAGGTGAATTGAAAACACTAATAGAATCTGCCGAAAAATCAGGTAGATTATTAAATCCTATTGCGTTTGCTAAAAGTGTTTTATTCATTAAAGTTCCTTTCATAAAAAAAGCCTTGCTTTTAGGCAAGACATAACAAAGCAGGGCGCACTTACGCACCTTAGCTCATATTGTAATCTTGCCGAACTCTCTGTTTCGTCTTTAAAGATATATTTTTATCTTTATAATTGTAGCACAATATACTATTATTGTCAACGAATTTTTACATAAAATGCGCCCGTACTAAAGTTGGTACGGGCGGCAATATTATTTGTTGATGCTATTTAAATATTCAACAATAAAGTCGAGCATTTTTTCTTGTGAAAGAGACGAAATATTAAGTGAAATATCGTAGTTGTTTATTGCGCCCCATTCACGATTTGTATAGTAGTTGTAATAGCTACGTCTTTTTTTATCAGCGCGTGAAATGATTTTTTCAGCCTCGGCCTCGGTTACGTTTTGTTCTTTTACAACGCGGTCGATTCTGTCTTTTTTATCAGCACGTAAAAAGATGTTGACACATTTAGGGTTGTTGCGCAATATGTAGTCAGAGCATCTGCCTACAAAAATACAGTTACCGGTTTGGGCAATCTCACGAATCATATCCGCCTGAATTTTATAGATTTTATCGTCGGTAAGAACGTCGTCAAGACGAACATATGCACCGCGTGACGAGTACATACCCATTACAACCGAATACAAGATACTATTAGTAGGTTTTTTCTCGATTGATTCAAAATGGTCTTCGTGAATACCGCTTTTTTCTGACGCAAGAGAAATTACTTCTCTGTCATAGAATTTAAAGCCGAGTTTGTCAGCGAGTTGCTTTGCGAGCTGGTCGCCGCCGCAATACGCTTCACGGCTGATGGTAATAATTAAGCCTTCAGTCATGAATTTGTCCCCCTTAAATTAATGATTACTCGATAGAAAAGATATAGTGATAAACAGGCTGACCGCCGGGAAGCACAATTATTTCAGCATCGGGCGCAAGTGCCTGAATCTGCTCACAAATTGCGTTTGCATCGTCTTCGGTCACGCTGTCACCATAATAGATATTAATAAACTCGCCGCCCTCTTCGAGCATTTTTGCAAACATTTTTGCAACAACCTCGCTCATTGAGTCTTCAACAAAGCTTACCTTACCTTCAATAAGACCTAAAAGTTGACCTTCTTTTATGGTGTTACCGTCGAACTCACTGTCGCGTGCAGCGTAAGTTACCTGTGCGGTACGAACGTTTTCGAATGCCGCTTTCATTGACTCGGCGTTGTCTTCAGGTTCAAGAGTTTCGTCAAAGCCAAGAAGTGCGCTAATACCTTGCGGTACAGTTTTCGTTTCAATTACTATGATATTGCGGTCAGAAAGCTCTACAGCCTGATTTGCCGCCATAATAATGTTTTTGTTATTGGGGAAAACGAATACGTTTTCGGCAGTTGTTTTGTGAACTGCGTCTAAAATATCGTCGGTAGACGGGTTCATTGTCTGACCGCCTTCAACAACAACGTCAACACCCATATCTTTAAAGAGCGCTGCAAGGCCTTCGCCTGCTGCAACAGATACAAAGCCGTATTTTTTATCAACCTTTACAGGTTCGGCCTTCTTTTCTTTAAACTGCTCGCGCATATTTTCAACCTTCATATTGATGAGCGAACCGAAAAGCAATGCTTCTTCAAAGGCACGGCCGGGGTGGTTGGTATGAACGTGAACTTTTATAATTTCACCGTCGTCAACAACAACTACGCAGTCGCCGATTGACTCGAGGTATTTTCTAAGCTCGGCTGAGTCAGATTTTTTAGCTTTTGCTTCTTTGTTAACAATGTATTCGGTACAATAAGCAAAAACAATATCTTCTTCACTTTGGAAAACATTGAATTCTGAAAAATCGGTTACTTCAACATCTTCTTGTGGCTCACCTGCTTCAATAGGTGCACCGTCAAGGCAAGAAAGCATACCCTCTAAAATTGTGGTAAGACCTTTACCGCCCGCGTCAACAACCTTTGCCTGTTTTAAAACAGGAAGCATCTCGGGTGTTTTATCGAGTGTGATTTTTGCCTGCTCGAGATAGTAAGCAAATGTATCGCGTGCGGTGTGGTTATTGAGCGCATAAGTTTTTGTTTCTTCTGCCGCAACACGTGCAACGGTTAAGATTGTACCCTCGGTAGGCTTCATAACTGCGCCGTATGCAGCAGCAACGCCCATTTCAAAAGCTTTTGAAAGAGCGGCGCTATCGGCGTTGTCAAGACCTGCAAGACCTTTTGAAATACCTCTGAACAAAAGCGAAAGAATAACACCACTGTTACCGCGGGCACCCTTTAAAAGCGCCGATGCAACTATTGATGAGGTTTCAGCAATGCTTTTGTTGTCAGTAGTGCGCATTTGTTTTGCAGCAGCCGACATTGTAAGTGACATATTTGTACCTGTGTCGCCGTCGGGCACAGGGAACACGTTAAGTGCATTTATAGCATTTTTTTGATTTTCAATATTGTTTGCAGCGGATATTACCATATCCCTGAACATATTACCGGTTATCATTGGCAGAATATACTCCTTAGTTTGTCTTCATTGCGTCAACGTAAACATTGACTTTTTTAACCTTAAAGCCTGTCATTTTTTCGACAATATATTTCACTTCTTTGGCAATACTGCGTGAAATAGCGTGTAAGTTAATACCGTAGCTTACTATGATATGCACGTCAATTAAAAGGTCTTGTCCTTCGCAGGTAACCTTAACGCCCTTGTCATAGTTTTCTTTTTTAAGCAACGAAACAATTCCGTCAACAGTGTTTTTTGATGCCATACCAACAACACCAAAGCAGTTATTAATTACGTTGCCGACAATATTTGCAAAAACATTTTGTGTAATTGTAATGTCGCCGTTGTGATTTTTTATATTAAGCAATTTAGTTTCCTCCTAATAAAAAAACTTTCCACTGTAAACATTATATCATTTTTTCAGTATTTTACAACCTTTTTTTAGTAAAAATAAAACAAGCGCCTATAAAAAGGCGCTTATCTTACTTAAACAGCTTATTTAATTTATCAAAAAATGACGATTTTTTCTCGTGATTTTTATCGGTCAGGGTCTCGGCAAACTTTTTAAGAAGTTCTTTTTGCTTTGAGTTGAGTTTTTTGGGTACCTCAACAGTTACGGTAACGTACATATCACCGCGGGCCTTTGTACCGAGACGGGTAATACCCTTGCCTTTAAACCTAAAGGTTGATTCAGTTTGCGTGCCTTCAGGGACTGTATACTTAATTTTGCCCTCAAGCGTTGGAACAACCATTTCACAGCCGAGTGTTGCATCGGTAAACGAAATAGGAACCTCGCAATAAATATCAAAGCCTCTGCGTTCAAATATTTCGTGTTCACTTACCGAAACAGTTAAGTATACATCGCCTGCGGGACCGCCGTTTCTGCCGGCGTGGCCCTGACCCCGAAGAGTGAGGGTTTGACCGTCGTCAATACCTGCGGGTATTTTAACCTTTGTCTTTTTAGACTCGCTTACAATACCGCCGTGACAATCGGGACAGGGGGTTTTTACAACCTTACCCTTGCCGTTACACGAGGGACAGGGGCGTTGTGACTGAACATTGCCGAGTATTGTACGCTGTACAGTAGAGATAACTCCCCTGCCGCCACACTGCGAACAGGTCTCAAGCTCTGTGCCGTCTTTTGCGCCTGTACCTTTGCACGATTTACAAACCGATTTGCGAGTATATGAAATTTCTTTTTCGCAGCCAAATGCGCTTTCGTCAAATGTTATGTTGATGCGAAGATGGATATCCTCGCCCTGTGCGGGCGCGTTAGCACGGCTTGCGCCGCCCATACCGCCCATACCGCCACCAAAGAAGGTGTCGAATATGTCACCAAAGCCGCCAAAACCGCCGCCAAAGCCACCAAAGTCGCCAAAGCCACCGCCGCCACCTGCGTTGTATGACGGGTCAACGCCTGCGTGACCGAACTGGTCGTAGCGTTGCTTCTTTTCGGGGTCTGAAAGTACACCGTACGCTTCGTTTATTTCTTTAAACTTTTTTTCAGCCTCGGCATCACCGGGGTTTAGGTCGGGGTGATACTGCTTTGCTTTTTTTCTGAACGATTTTTTAATCTCGTCATCAGAGGCGCCCTTAGAAAGACCAAGCACCTCGTAATAATCTCTTTTTTCTGCCATTTATAATAACCTCTAAAAGATGGAGAGAAAGCTTTCTCTCCATCCCAAGTTCAAAAATTATTTGTTTTCGTCTGCGTCGGTAAAGTCAGCATCGTAAACGTTGTTGTCAGCGCCGCCCTGAGCCGAAGCAGCACCTGCATCAGCGCCCTGAGGGTTAGCCTGTGCATAGATTTTTGATGAGAGCTCATAGAGTTTTGCCTGAAGAGCATCAGCGGCTGCCTTGATAGCATCGGTATCGGTGCCTTTTAAAGCCTCTTTTGTCTTTTCGATTTCAGCATTGATTTGAGCCTTATCGTCGTCGGTGAGCTTATCGCCTACTTCGTTTATTGTTTTTTCGGTCTGGTAAACGAGCTGGTCAGCGTTGTTGCGAATTTCGATGCCTTCTTTGATTTTTGCATCTTCGCTCGCATAGTTTTCAGCCTCTTTTACAGCCTTTTCAATATCTTCTTTTGAAAGGTTGGTTGAAGCGGTGATTGTGATGTTTTGCTCTTTACCTGTACCAAGGTCTTTTGCCGAAACGTTTACAATACCGTTAGCGTCGATATCGAAGGTAACTTCGATTTGGGGAACACCGCGGGGAGCAGGAGCAATACCGTCAAGACGGAAGCGGCCGAGAGTTTTGTTGTCGGCTGCCATTTCGCGCTCGCCTTGTAAAACGTGAATTTCAACCGAAGGCTGATTGTCAGCAGCAGTTGAGAAGATTTGGCTCTTTTTGGTAGGAATGGTTGTGTTTCTTTCGATAAGCTTTGTTGCAATACCGCCAAGTGTTTCAAGACCGAGTGACAACGGTGTTACGTCAAGAAGAACCACGCCTTTTACGTCACCGCCAAGCACACCGCCCTGAATAGCAGCACCCATAGCAACGCACTCGTCAGGGTTTAAGCCCTTAAACGATTCCTGACCCATATAGCTGTTGATAGCTTCAACAACTGCAGGAATTCTTGTTGAACCGCCAACGAGAAGAACTTTGTTAATATCTTTAGGTGTAAGACCTGCGTCTGAAAGTGCCTGTTTTACAGGCACCATTGTTTTTTCAACAAGGTCCTCGGTGAGTTTGTTAAACTCGGCGCGGGTAAGTGTTAAATCAAGGTGTTTGGGGCCTGTGGCATCAGCTGTGATAAAGGGAAGGTTGATGTTGGTTGTAACAACACCTGAAAGGTCTTTTTTAGCTTTTTCAGCAGCTTCTTTTAAGCGTTGGAAAGCCATACTGTCGTTACGAAGGTCAATGCCGTTTGTAGCCTTAAACTGTTCAGCCATCCAGTTGATAATTCTATCGTCAAAGTCGTCGCCGCCGAGCTTGTTGTTACCGCTTGTAGCAAGTACCTCGCATACACCGTCGCCGATTTCGAGAATTGATACGTCGAAAGTACCGCCGCCGAGGTCGTAAATCATAATTTTTTGTTCGTTTTCTTTGTCAACGCCGTAAGCAAGAGCAGCAGCTGTAGGCTCGTTGATAATTCTTAAAACCTCAAGACCTGCAATTTTACCTGCGTCTTTTGTAGCCTGTCTTTGCGAGTCGCTGAAGTATGCAGGAACAGTAATAACTGCCTGTGTTACTTTTTCGCCAAGGAACGCTTCAGCATCAGCCTTAAGCTTCATAAGAACGAAAGCAGAAATTTCTTCGGGTGAATATTTTTTGTCATCGATAGCAACGCGCTTGTCAGAGCCCATATCTCTTTTAATTGAGATGATAGTTCTGTCGGGGTTTGTGATAGCCTGGTTTTTTGCGTTCTGGCCAACAAGACGCTCGCCGTTTTTAGCAAATGCTACAACTGAAGGTGTTGTACGCATACCCTCTGCGTTTGCAATAACGGTAGCTTCGCCACCCTCCATAACTGCAACACAAGAGTTAGTTGTTCCTAAGTCAATACCAATAATTTTACTCATAGTTCTTTCCTCCGATTTAGTTTGCAACCTTTACGATTGCGTGTCTTATAATAGTGTCCTCTTTATATACATATCCCTTTTGGAAAACCTCAACAACTTCGTTTTCGCCGTATTGCTCATCGTCGATGTGCATAATGGCGTTATGAAGCTTGGGGTCGAATTGTTTACCCTGACAGTCAATTTCTTTTATGCCAAGCGATTCAAGGGCTGTTATAAACTGTTTTTTGATAAGCTCAACACCGTTTTTGAACTCGGCATCGGCACTCTCTGCCATAAGCGCGCGTTCAAGGTTGTCAATAACAGGTAGTATTGACGAGGTCGCCTTTACGATGCCGTCGGCAAACATACCCTCTTTTTCTTTTTGGGTGCGTTTGCGGTAGTTATCGTACTCGGCAAGCACACGTAAATAGGTGTCGTTAAGCTCGTTATACTTTTTTTCAAACTCGTTTTCTTTTTTCTTTTTTGGTGCCGATTTTTTTTGAGCCGGTTTTTGTTCTTTTTCGGCTTGCTCGGTTGCCGGTGTTTTATTTTCTTCCATTACAGCCGTCCTTTATCCTTTAAATATTGTTCTATACATTGCATAAAGTATTCGACCTGTGATACTGTTTTTCCGTAGTCCATACGCTTTGGACCGAAAAGACTGAACGTATAGTCACTGTTATCGCCATTGTATCTGCGAACAACAAGCCCCATATCTTCAAGGTTTTCGCCGCCGATTTCACTGCCGATAATTATGTTTAATCTGTCACTTGCGCTTTGTGAAAGAACATCGCAAATATGCTCTTCTTCACTTAAAAATGACATAACATTTTTTGCTTTGTGTATTTCGTAAAACTCGGGGTAAGATAAAAGTTTTTCTTGTCCGCTTACAATAACCTTAGGTTTTCGTATTGACGAAACAACGTTTTTAATCATACCCGTTAAAAAGTTCCAGTTTTGCATGCCTGCGGCAAGTTGTTTTTCGAGTTTTTCGAAATCGTCGTCATTTGCAAAGCCGACGTTACCCTCGTTTAAATACTGTGCAAGAATTTGGTTGAGAGAGTTTACATCGTCATCGCTTGCAAGAAAATAAAGCCTGCAAAAGCTGTTTTTAACTATTCCGCTTTTGGTTATTACAACAAGGTTAATAAGGTCGTCAGACGACTTTACAACCTCCATTTTAATTATTTTATCCGTGTTGTTATGAGATATAACTGCCGCACTTGTATAGCCTGTAATTTTTGAAAACGCAGAAATTGCAGTTTTAAAAAACTCGTCAATACTTGCAGCCGAGTTACTTGCGGCATTACCTATTGTAAGCGCAAGCTCACTGTCAAGCTCGTGCGAGGTTAAAAGATTATCTACATAGTACCTATAGCCCCGCTCGGTAGGAATTCTGCCCGCCGATGTGTGCGGCTGCTCTAAAAACCCCAACCTTTCAAGCTCAGCAAGGTCGTTACGAACTGTTGCAGACGAAACGTTCATTGAACTTTCGCGTTCGAGTATGCCCTTACTTGACACAGGTTCGCCCGTTTCTATATACGATTCTATAACCGCTCTTAATATCCGGCTTAATCTTTCTTTCATTTTTTACCTCTTTTAATTTTTTAGCACTCGTGACCTTTGAGTGCTAACACACATAATTTAGCACTATTTTATACCTTTGTCAACCATTTTATTCAAAAATTTTAAATAATTGTATTGACAATTTACAATATATTAATCTATACTATAATTAATATATTTATTATTAATAGGAAGGGGTTATAAAAATGGCAGAATTCACTTTTGAAATTACCGAATCATTTGGCAAACTTCCCGAAAATTCTAACGGTTGGGCAAAATCACTTAACAAAGTTAGCTGGATGGGAAGAGAACCCAAATACGACCTTCGCGAGTGGTCACCCGACGGTTCAAAAATGAACAAAGGCGTTTCGTTCACTGCTGAAGAGCTCGTAGCATTACGCGATGTTTTAAACGCAATGGAAATTAAATAAAAAAGGCGGACTTTTAAGTCCGCTTTTTTTATACGCGTTTTAACGCAGGTGTTGTTCGTGGTGTACCCTCGGGGGTGAAAAATGTAACAAACTCAATAGAATAAAGATTGCATACTGTATAGGTGTCGTCTCTGTTATTGTAAAGCACAACGTAGCTTACGCCTACAAGGTATAAAATTCCTTCTTTACGGACTATATTGTTTGTGCCAACAAGAAAGTCTATAGCTACCCTGTTACCCGTGTTCTGCGACAAAATTTGCTGCATAGAGCCTGTGTAACCGGGACCGCTTAAAACGTTGTCGATTTGTTCTTGGTTATTGTTGTTTACATACTCTTGTTGGGTGGTGTTGTTAATAGGTAATTTTTGCGACGGAATCTGGTTTTCAGCCATAGCGAATCTCCTTAGGTATAGTAGTATAAATCGGTGGGATTATAAAAACAATGTTCGCCGAGTCTTGTGAAAAAGTAGCCCACCTCACTTGGAAAATTAGGACGGCAAGTATTTGAAAAGGGGTTATAAAACCACAGCGCCTGACCAAAGTCGTTAAGCCGTTGACCTGATATTGCCATATCGGCTATATCAAAATGTATTTGTTGCGGGTTCATGTTGTATATGTTTTGGGGGTTATACCTGCCGTTTTCGGTTTCTGAAGCGCAAACAAACTGACCGGGTTGAAAAATTATGTTGCGAATACTGCCTTGACCTACTCTTGCGTATTCGCCTGATACCACGTGTACCCTGTTCATAACAACGCCTGCTACTGCCATCATACCTTCCCTACCTTCGCCGCCTGCCTCGCATTCTATCAGACGTGCAAGTAGTTCTCGGTCGCTGTACATTTTATCACCCCCTCGTTAAATGATATGTGTTTCAAATAAAAAAAGTACCCTTGCGGGTACTTTTTTATTATACTTTTTTAAGGTTCCAAATGTTGTTTGCGTATTCGCTAACACTGCGGTCGGCAGCAAATATGCCGGCTTTTGCAATGTTTACAAGAGATTTTTGGTTCCAAGAGTGTTTATCTTTATAGCACTCGTTAACACGCGCTTGAGCATCGCGATAGCTTGCAAAATCAGCCATTGCCATATACGGGTCAGAGCCGAGCAAATAATGAACGATGCTGTCAAAGTTTTTATTGCCTACAGCACCTGAAGAAATCATATCGATAACTGCTCTGAGGTCAGCGTCGTTATTATAGATTTCTCTTGGATTATAACCTTGTCTTGCGTTTACAACCTCGGGGGCTGTCATACCGAACAGGAACATATTATCGTTACCAACCTGCTCGTTAATTTCAACGTTAGCGCCATCGAGTGTACCGATAGTGAGCGCACCGTTTATCATAAATTTCATATTACCTGTACCAGAAGCCTCTTTACCTGCGAGCGAGATTTGTTCTGAAACCTCGGCAGCGGGCATTAAGATTTCGGCGATTGATACGCGGTAATCGGCAAGAAAAACAACCTTTAGCATACCGTTTATGCTATTGTCGTTGTTAACTGTATCAGCAATGGCACAAATAAAGCGGATAATTTCTTTTGCCATTACATAGCCTGCCGATGCCTTTGCACCAAATATAAAGGTACGCGGTTCAATTACCATACCTTCGTACTTGATTTTTCTGTAAAGATAAAGAATATGAAGCGCACACATAAGCTGGCGCGTATACTCGTGAAGGCGCTTTGCCTGAACATCGAATATAGAGTGTGAAGAAACGGCAATACCGCTGCTGTCGGCAATATATTTTGCAAGGCGCCTTTTGTTTTCTTTTTTAATTTGTTCAAGACGCTCTAAAACTGCGCTGTCGTCTTTATACTTTAAAAAGTCTTCAAGCTTTGATGCATCTTTTATAAAACCGTCGCCGATAGTATCACACAAAAGCTCGGTCAAAAGCGGGTTTGACTGGCAAAGCCAACGGCGATGGATAATGCCGTTTGTAACGTTTGTGAACTTTTTGGGGAAAATATCGTTATAGTCTTTAAACAGGTCGTCTTTTAAAATGTCACTGTGAAGCGCCGAAACACCGTTTACGCAAAAGCTGCTTGCAACGCAAAGGTTTGCCATTTTAACATTGCCTTGCGATATAATAGCAATTTTGTCGATAACGCCGCGTTTTTCGGGGTGGTTTGCATAAACCTGCTCACAAAATCTACGGTTGATTTCTTTAACGATTGAGTAGATACGCGGCATAATTGACTCAAACATTGCACAGTTCCATTGCTCAAGAGCCTCGCTCATAACTGTATGGTTGGTGTATGCAACAGTACGGGTAGTAATATCCCACGCTTTGTCCCAATCGTAGTCGTGTTCATCCATTAAAATACGCATAAGCTCGGGTACTGAAAGTGCGGGGTGGGTATCGTTTATATGAATAACCGCTTTATCAGGAAGGTTGTCGAGCGAATCGTTTTTTGAAAGGTGTTCTTTAACAATATTTTTAAGTGAAGCACTTACAAAGAAGTATTGCTGACGAAGGCGGAGGCGTTTGCCTTTGTCGTGGTCATCAGCAGGATAGAGTACCTTTGAGATAGCCTCACTTTGAGCCTCACTTTCAACGCTCTTTAAATATTCACCGCGTGAAAAGAGCGACATATCAAAGTTATCAAGGCTTTTTGCGCCCCAGATACGAAGGGTGTTTACAGTATCACCCGAGCCCGAAATTAAAAGGTCGTACGGCATTGCGAGTACGCGGGTATAGTCTTTGTGAACTGTTTTAAGGCCGCTGTCTGACCAGATTTCGTCAACATAGCCGTCAAAATAAACCTCTTCGCTTTCGTCGGGACGGGGTACAAGCCAACCGCCGCCCAGCTCTAACCAGTTATCAGGGAACTCAATTTGCCAGCCGTCCATAATAACCTGCTTAAAAATACCAAATTCGTAACGAATAGAAAAGCCTGTTGCAGGGTAGTCAAGGCCTGTAAGTGCATCAAGATAGCAAGATGCCAAACGTCCAAGACCGCCGTTGCCAAGACCTGCGTCGGGCTCCATCTCGTAAAGGCGTTCAAGGTCACCACCAAGCTCTTTTACAGCCGCTTCCATATCTTTTTCAAGGCCTAAATTGTAAAGGTTGTTTTTAAGCGACCTGCCAACAAGAAACTCCATTGACATATAATAAACTTTTTTTGCACCTTTTGCATCAGCGCGTTCAACTGATTCAGCGCGCTTTTTTTGCAGTATCTCGCGTGTAATTTCAATAACTGCCTCATACATTTGTCTGTCGGTTGCCTTATTTGGTTTAACCGCAAACTTTTGCATTAATTTTTCTTCGATTCTTTTGCTAAATTCCAATTCTTTTCTCCTTTAAATTATTGACTCATACAGTTCAAGATACTTTTTGCCGGATGCTGTCCAGCTGTAGTCGCCTGACATGGCGTTCTTTCTTATTGCTGTAAAATGCTTTTTATTGTGATAAAGTTCGATTGCACGCCATATTGCATCTGCCATTTCATCGCAGTTTATAGCACTGAAGTTGATGCCGTTACCCTGACCTGTTTTATGGTCAAACGGAATTACGGTATCGGCAAGTCCGCCAGTTGCACGAACAATCGGAATAGTGCCGTAGCGAAGCGCGATAAGCTGCGCAAGGCCGCACGGTTCAAACTCTGAGGGCATTAAGAAAAAGTCAACGCCCGCATAAATGCGTTGCGCAAGCTCGGCATCAAAGCCGATATATGCCACAAGCTTATCGGGATATTTGTCAGCATAATATTTAAGCTGATTTTCGTAAGTTTCGTCACCCGAACCTAAAATAATAACCTGAACATCTTGCGACATAAGCCAATCAAGACGCGCAATTACAAGGTCCATACCTTTTTGGTGAGTAAGCCTCGTTACCATACCAATAAGCGGAACTGCGTTTGTTTTTTCAAGCCCCATTTCAGTTTGAAGTGCAAACTTGTTGTGATATTTTAAGTTAAGGGTGTTTATGGTGTAGTTGGTTTTTATGCGTTTGTCGGTTTCGGGGTTGAAAACATCAACATCAATACCGTTTACAATACCGCTCAGCTTATATTTACGGGCGCTTAAAATGTGTTCAAGCCCGAACGAATACTGTGGGTCTAAAATTTCGTTTGCATAAGTTGCCGATACTGTTGTAACCTTATTTGAGCACTCAATAGCGCCTTTTACAAGGTTAATGCAACCGCCATACTCTAAAAGCGGTTTGTGTTCCTCGTCAAAACCAAAAACATCGCCGAGGATATACGGGTCGTACCTACCCTGAAACTCTATGTTATGGATAGTGAATACTGTTTTGATGTTGGCATAATCGGGGCGTGTGCGGTATTGTGTATCTAAAAGCACGGGAACAAGTGCGGTATGCCAGTCGTTGCAATGTAAAATTTCGGGGATAAAATCAACAACAGGCAATACATCTAAAACGGCACGCGAAAAGAAAGCAAATCTCTCGCCGTCGTCAAACTCGCCATATACTTTAGGACGGTCAAAATAATACTCGTTATCAATAAGATAGTATGTTACGCCGCACCATTTATATTCGTATATACCGCAGTATTGTTTGCGCCACGAGTTGTTAACATAAATATGAGTAATATATTTACAATCTTTTTTCTTGTCGCCTATTATTGAGTACATAGGCATTATTACACGAACATCGTGCCCCATAGCACACAGTGTTTTAGGCAGCGCACCTGCCACATCACCAAGACCGCCCACTTTCACAAGCGGAGCCGCCTCACCTGCTGCAAACAGTATTTTCATAATTTCCTCCTGCTGATTATATGTTTGTGCCTTTAGTTAAAACGTAGGGATATTCTTTATCGCCTGTAAGTATTTTACCTTCAGATATGGTAGAATCTTTATCAATGATTACATTGTTAAGTTTAGTATCTCTCGAAATAACCGAATTTTGCATAATAATTGAATTTTCAACAACTGCGCCTGTTTCGATTGTTACATTACGGAAAATGATTGAGTTTTTAACAACACCGTCAATTTTACAACCGTCGGCAACAAGGCTGTTTTCAATTTTTGCGTTATATTGGTAAAGAGTTGGCACCGAGTCCATAGGACGAGTAATAATGGGGCGTTCGGGTAAAAACACCTCTGAACGAACGTTGGTGTCTAAAAGCTCCATATTGGTTTTAAAATAGTCACTTACCGAGCGGATAACACTTGCATATTTTTTGTGCTCGTAACCGTTTATAACAAAGTTTTCGGTCTGGTTAATAAGCGCGTATTTTTCAAAGCTATGGTAGTCGTGAGTATCTGCTTTACTAATAATATCAAGCAAAAAGTCACGCTTCATTACATAAACATTGAGTGATATATCTTGCTTTCCGCCTTCGGTTGCATAAGTAATTTGTTTAATGCGTGAGGTTGCGTCTACATCAAATACAAGATTGCTCTTTGAGGTTGACTCGATTTTTGAATAAACCGCTGTTATGTCGGCACCGCTCGAAAGATGTGCTTTAAACAGGTCGTCAAAGTCGATATTTGCAATTAAGTTTGCATTTGTAACAACAACGTACTCTTCTTTGATTGTTTTAATGTGAAGTTGCACCGAACGAAGAGCGTCGAGTCTTCCGCGAGCCATAAACACTTCGCTGCCGCCTTCGGTTTTAAAGAACGGCGATAAAATTTTAAGACCTGAATTGCGGTGGTTTAAGTCCCAATACATACCGCCCGAGAGATGCTCCTCGAGTGATGCGTAGTTGCTTTTTGTAATAACAGCAACGTTTGAGATATTAGCGTTAACAAGTGATGATAGAACAAAGTCGATTGTTCTGAATCTTCCAGCCATTGGAATTGATGCGCGGGTACGGTTTTTGGTGAGTTCATTAGGCGCACTATCGTATGCGTCTGAAAAAATAAGTGCAGAAAAATTATTGTTCATAGTCTTATTTCTCCTCTCTGCCGCTATACGGCTCAATCATTTCTTTAGGCTTTACAACCTGACCTGCTTTTACAACTGCGCCTTTACCGATAACGGCAATGCCCCAGTCGTCAGGGTTGATAACGTATTCGGGTGACGCGCCAATTACAGCACCGTCTTCAATTACAACATCGTCGGCAATAATTGCGTACTTAATGTCAACGTTTTTGCCTATTTTGGTGTTTGACATTACAACCGACGAGTTGAGCTTTGAGCCTTCGCCTACGCTTACGCCAGAAAACAGTACCGAGTACCAAAGTTTACCCTCGATAGAGCAGTTTTCAGTTATCATACTCTCTATAATCTCGGCGTTTTTGCCAATGTATTGCGGAATCATACCCTCGATGCGTGAATAAATCTTCCAATCGGGG
The DNA here is from genome assembly GCA_045593905.1 of Eubacteriales bacterium. Taxonomy (GTDB): domain Bacteria; phylum Bacillota; class Clostridia; order Oscillospirales; family QAKW01; genus RGIG9041. Next base: position 7,269 of record JAZNXL010000038.1, on the reverse strand, counting down.
TCAGCAAGATTAAGCGGGATCCTTGGATTTAAAAGGTCCATATTAGCATCCCAGAAGCTATCGATGGTACCAACATCCTTCCAATAGCCCTCGAACTTGTAAGCCATCATTTTTTCACCCGCATTAATCATTGTAGGTATAATGTTAGCGCCAAAGTCGTTTTTACTATTCGGGTCGTTTTCGTCGTCAATAAGGTACTTTTTAAGTTTTGACCAAGTGAATATGTAAATACCCATCGATGCGTTATTGCATTTGGGTTTTGCGGGTTTTTCTTCAAACTCGTAAATTGTACCGTCATCGAGTGTGTTCATAATACCAAAGCGCGAAGCTTCTTCAATGGGTACAGGAAGTGCTGCGATTGTACAGTCGGCATTGTTCTTTTTATGGAACTCGAACATTTTTGAATAGTCCATTTTGTAAATGTGGTCGCCTGAGAGTACAAGCACATATTCGGGGTTGTATTTTTCGATAAACTGAATATTTTGATAAACCGCGTTTGCCGTTCCCTTGTACCACTCGCCCGATTTTGCTTTAACGTACGGTGGGAGAATATGTACACCACCGTTAATTCTGTTTAAGTCCCACGGCATACCGTTACCGATATAACCGTTGAGCTCAAGCGGTTGGTACTGTGTTAAAACACCAACAGTATCAATACCTGAATTAATACAGTTTGACAAGGTAAAGTCGATAATACGGTATTTACCGCCAAAAGGTATGGCAGGTTTTGCGGTGTCTTGGGTCAACACGTGAAGACGCGTGCCCTGTCCGCCTGCAAGAAGCATTGCAACAATTTCTTTGTTTTTTGTGTACATATATAACCCTCCAATTTTAATTTTTTTGTTTTTTTGGGGAAGATTTGCGTTTTTTATAAATTGTTACCGAAAATGGCGGTAACGAAAACTCTGCGCTATAGTCAAGCCCGTGCATAGCCTGTTTATTAGCGCTCACCGATTGGTATGCGCGCTCAAAGCCACCGTACTTTTGCATATCACTCGAAAACGCGAGCGTGTATTTGCCGGGCTGCGAAACACCGAGATAATAGGTTTGGTGATGGTATGCCGAGAAATTGAGTATAACCACAAGCTCTCTGCCCTCGCTGTCAAGTCGGCGGTAGGCATATACATTGTTAGTACTGTCGTCAGCCGAAATCCAACTAAAGCCGGAATAATCGGTATCCCGCTCGTACAAGCATTTTTCGGTTTTGTAAAAGTGATTCAAGTCTTTTACGTAATCTTTAAACTGCTTGTGATTGGGATAGTCAAGCAGCATCCAATCAAGCTGTTTTGACTCGTCCCATTCTATAAACTGTGCAAACTCACTGCCCATAAAGGTAAGCTTTTTACCGGGGTGAGTGAACATATATCCAAGATAAGCGCGAAGGTTTGCAAACTTGTCGTCGTAAAACCCCGGCATTTTGCCAATAAGTGAGCATTTTCCGTGAACCACCTCATCGTGTGAAAGCGGTAAAATAAAGTTTTCAGAAAACGCATAAGAGGTTGAAAAACTAATAAGGTTTTGAATGCCCCAACGGTTTTCGTATGGTTGCGACATATACCTTAGCGTATCGTTCATCCAACCCATATTCCATTTAAAGTCAAAACCAAGACCGCCTGCATCAACAGGTGCTGTTATAAGCGGCCACGAGGTTGACTCTTCTGCTACTGTGAAAACGCCTGCGCGGTCTTTATGAACAAGCGTATTAAAGAGTTTTAAAAACTCAATAGCTTCGAGGTTACCGTTGCCGCCGTAAATATTGGGTTGCCATTGTCCGTCCTCTCTTGCATAGTCGAGATAAAGCATTGATGCAACCGCATCAACACGTATGCCGTCAATATGATACGCATCCAGCCAATGACACGCGCTTGAGATTAAAAACGATGCTACCTCGCGTTTGCCGTAGTCGAATATGCGTGTACCCCACTCGGTATGCTCACGCTTTATCGGGTCGTAGTACTCATAAAGGCAGCTGCCGTCGAACTCATAAAGTCCCATTTCATCCTTTGGAAAGTGGGCGGGTACCCAGTCGAGTATAACACCGATGCCGTTTTTATGAAGCTTGTTTACAAGGTACATAAAATCGTGCGGTGTGCCGTAGCGCGATGTCGGTGCAAAATAACCTGTAACCTGATACCCCCACGATTTATCATAAGGGTATTCGGTAACCGGCATAAGCTCAACGTGAGTGTAACCCATTTCGCTTACATAGTCACAAAGACTGTCGGCAAGCTGTTTATACGATATGCTGCCGTCGGCATTTGTAATCCACGAGCCAAGGTGCATTTCGTATATATTCATAGGGGTGTTAAAGCGGTCGGCTGAGGCGCGTTTTTTAAGCCACGCACCGTCGCCCCACTTAAAACCGCCAATATCGTAAAGTTTTGATGCAGTCGCAGGTCTTGTTTCAAAATGGTTTGCATAAGGGTCGGCTTTAAAAATTATATTACCGCTTTTTGTATGAATAGCGTATTTGTATGCATCATACTGTTTAAGGCCGGGTATAAAGCACTCCCAAATACCGTTTTCAACGCGTGTCATACGATATGCGTTTGTGTCCCAACCGCAAAAATCGCCCACAACACTTACTGCGTTCGCATTTGGTGCCCAAACGCGAAAAACCCAACCGCCCTTTTGCTTATGGGCGCCAAGATAGGTTTGCGCGCTATCGTCTATGCAGTTCCAAAAAGCAACGTTTGTTGCATCTTCGTAAATTCTCAAGGCAATCTCCTTTTTATAAAATTTACCATTTACTTATACGTATAATTATATTATAATATGTAGGGTATAATTTATCAATATCTTTTTTCAATAAGGAATTTCTATGATAAAGTTTGACAGTTATTTACAAAAACACAAATCGCTCTTTGGCGCAATACCGCAAAATTCTGCGATACAGTTTTGCGTAGAAATTAATGAAAGCTTAAAAATAGATTATGTAAACCTGATTGCACGTTTTGAAAACGAGCACCGTTTTTTGCTTAAAAAGACCGAAAACCGCGACGGTTACGACCTGTTCATAGGTGAAATATCGCTCAAAGATATAGGTTTGTACCGATACAGGTTTGAGGCAGTAAAGCAAAACGGCGATATAATGTTTATTGGAACAAACAACGGGCATGAAGCTGTGTTTGGTGATTGGCTTCCTGAATGGTATCTTACCGTTTATGACCAGAACTTTTACACCGGGCACGGCTACGACGGCGCGGTTATGTATCAGATTTTTCCCGACAGGTTTTTTAAAGCCGACGGTGTTGATACAAGCGGTGCGGTAAACGAGCGTATTATTCACAATAATTGGAACGAGCGTCCGCACTGTTACTACGATTACAAAGGTTTTAAGTGCAACGACTTTTTTATGGGTAACCTTAAAGGCATTGAACAAAAGCTTGGTTATTTAAAAGAGCTTGGTGTTACTCACCTTTATTTAAACCCCATATTTGAAAGCGCCGAAAACCATCGCTATTGTACATCAAACTATTTAAAAATTGACCCATATCTTGGGACAACCGATGATTTTATAAGTTTATGCAAAAGCGCTAAAAATAATAACATAAAAATAATTTTAGACGGAGTATTTTCGCACACAGGCGACGACAGTATTTACTTTAACCGATATAAGCACTACGGTGAGTCGGGCGCGTATAACAACCCCGACTCGCCTTACAGGTGTTGGTACAACTTCAAAGGCTGTGCCGACGACTACGATTGTTGGTGGGGCTTTAAAACACTGCCTAACGTTAACGAAACAAACGAGCAGTATCTTGAGTTTATAACAGGCAAAGACGGGGTTTTAAATTATTGGCAAAGCCTTGGTGCAAGCGGGTTTAGACTCGATGTTGCCGACGAGCTGCCTGACCTGTTTTTAGAAAAGCTGCGCACCGCAGTAAAAAGTTACGACAACGACGCCATAATAATTGGCGAGGTGTGGGAAAACGCCGTAACAAAAGAAAGCTACGGTGCAAGACGAAAATTTTTATTAGGACGTCAATGTGATAGTGTTATGAACTATCCTTTTGCAAACGCAATTATTGATTTTTGCATAAACGGCAATGCCGAGCAGTTTTACAAAACGGTTATGGAGATTTTGGATATGTATCCAAAGCCTGCAATCGACTGTCTTATGAATATGCTGTCAACACACGATACCGCACGCGCTATAAACAGGCTTGGCGCCGAGTATATTCCGCCGCGCGAAAAACAAGCTGACGCAAAGCTCACAAGCGAACAAAAAGAGCTTGGCAAACACAGGTTTATGATGGCAGCGGCACTGCAATATATGTTACCCGGTATCCCCTGCGTTTACTATGGTGACGAAGCGGGAAACGAGGGCTTTGGCGACCCGTCGTGCAGAGGTACTTACCCCTGGGATAACCAAGATGTGCAGTTATTGACTTTGCATAAACAACTTGGTATAATTAGACAAAACTATAAAAATGATTTTTCTTTACCGCTTGAATTTGAGTGTGCAAAGGGTGGCATAGTTTGTTTCAGGCGCGGAAAGCTCCGCATTATTGCAAACTGCACCGACCACAGCATTAAAGCCGACGGCAAGCGCGTATTTGGCTATAACGCTGATGAATTTGTTCACTCGGGCGGAGTTATTATTGAAGAGGTGTAATATTTGGAAAAATTACTTTTTGTTTACAACCCTGCATCAGGAAAACGAACAATCACAACACATATTGATAAAATTATAGAAATTTTTGCAAAGCAAAATAAAGCTTTAACACTTTACAGGCTTTTTGACCAAAACAATGTGCCACTCGAAGAATTAATTGTTACAGGCGGTTTTGACGGTGTTGTTGTTGCAGGCGGCGACGGCAGCGTTAACACCATTGTTAATATGGTTATAAAAAACAAGCTCGATATTCCTGTTGGTGTTTTGCCCACGGGCACATGCAACGACTTTTCGCGTTCACTCGGAATGCCTACAGATATTTTGCGCTGCGCAAGACTTATTGCACAGGGTAACGTTTTAAAAACCGATATCGGTATAATCAATGACGGTATTTTTATAAATGAGGTTGCAGGCGGTGTGCTTGTTAACGTATCGTTTTCTACCGACCAAAATCTTAAAAAAATGTTCGGTCCGCTCGCTTACTACATTAACGGTCTCGGCGAGCTTACAAACATAAAGCCGTTTAACCTTACAGTAACCACCAAAGAACAGGTTTATACTGAACAGGCACTTATCTTTTTAGTGCTTAACGGCAGTGATATGTCGGGCTTTACAAATGTTATAAAAGACGCGCAAATGGAAGACGGTTTAATGGATATTTTAATATTCAAAAACACCAGCCCAATTGAAATTACCGATTCACTTTTAAAGTTTGTTTCGGGTGGCGAATATAAAGACAAAAACGTTGTAAAAATTCGAACACACGAGTGCGTTATTGACTGCGACAAAAAAATCTCAACAACTGTCGACGGCGAAGAGGGTCCCGCCTTCCCGCTTAAGCTTAAAATGAAAAAACAAGCAGTAAAAATTTATTGCTAATAAAAAAGCCGCGATTTAATCGCGGTTTTTTATATAGTTTAAAAGCTCTTTTCGAATGTTTTGGACTTTGCCGTCAAACACGGCATAAAGAAGCTTTATTAAGGTAGATTGAATTGTTCTGCCCTCGTACCCGAGCTGAATTAAATCGTTGCCGTTAATATCAAGATGCGAAATTGAAAACGGAAGCCTTGAAAGTATTACGTGGTCAAAAAGCTCGGCTTTTTTGTTTGTGCCAAAAACTGCATCTTGAATATACAGCGAATTTTTTACCGACTCAGCACCAAAGCCGTACATTGCTTTTTGCGTAGACGGAATATCGCATACCTCAATTAAAGAATTAGCAACCGCCGAGTAGGCGGCATTTTTTTGCGCATTTGACAGTACAAAAGCGTTCAAAAAGCGGTTCAAATCGGTTAAATCTGGTGCGTTTATTTTTGACTTTTGCTCATCAATACAGTCGCTAAGACAAAGATACAAAAAAGCAAGACGCAAAGCAAAGTCACACGGTAATTTATTAATATATTTACAGGCGGTAATATATGCCTGTTTTTTATAGTTTTTACCAAAAACAGTATTAAATAACTCAAAAAAGTTTTTCAGCACATAATTTAAGTTTTGACCAAGTAATAGTTTTGAAAACTCGGCAGTAATTCGCTCTTTTGCAACATTTTTTATAAGGTTTTGGTTGTTTAAAATGCTTTGTTTTGTATTTTCTTCAATACTAAAACCAAGTGTTGACGAAAACCTGAGTGCGCGAATTATTCGTAGTGCGTCTTCGCAAAAACGCTTATCGGGGTCACCTACTGTTTTAATAACCTTGTTGTTTATATCCTGCATACCGCCGAAAAGGTCGATAATTCCCTCTTTTTCGTTATACGCCATTGCGTTTATTGTAAAGTCACGGCGCGAAAGGTCGGCATTTATATCACTTACAAAATTAACGCTGTCAGGGTGGCGGTTATCGGCATAGCCGTTTTCGGTTCTAAATGTTGTAATTTCGTAACCAAGTCTGTCAATAACCGCGGTAACCGTGCCGTGTTTAATGCCTGTCTCAACGCATTTAATACCTGCATCTTTTAAAATTTGAGTTGTGATGTCAGGTGGGCAGGATACCGCAATATCGGTATCGTTAACCTCTATACCCATTAGAGCATTACGAACACAGCCACCTACCACATAGGCGTGGTGGTGGCTGTCGTTAAACAGTTTTATTAATTTTTTTGCATTGTTATCAATCTTCAATTAATAAATCTCCGGCTTTTTTAAAAATGCTTTGGTTTTTTCACTCTTGGGGCATGTGAATATTTGCTCAGGTGTGCCAATTTCTTCTATTACGCCGTCAGCCATAAATATAATTTTATCGGCAACGTTTTTTGCAAAATCCATCTCATGAGTTACAACAATCATTGTACGTTCAGAGTTTTTAAGTGATTTAATTGCCTTTAAAACCTCGCCTGTAAGCTCGGGGTCGAGCGCTGATGTTGGCTCGTCAAAGCATAAAATATGCGGTTTCATTGCCATTGCTCTTGCAATAGCAACACGCTGCTGCTGACCGCCTGACAGCTGACAGGGGTATGAGTCCGCTTTTTCTAAAAGCCCAACCGAGTCTAAAAGCTGGAGCGCCTCGTCTTTTATACGGCTTTGTATTGTTAGCTTTTCGGCGTGGTTTTTAACGCCTTTTAAAAGCATAAGTTCAGGTGCGAGCATAACGTTTTTGAGCACTGTATACTGCGGAAACAGGTTAAACTGTTGAAAAACAAGACCAAAGTTTA
>JAZNXL010000037.1:0-6701 GCA_045593905.1 Eubacteriales bacterium | reverse complement strand
AGAATATGCAGGGCATTATGTCCTTGTTTAACAATAATAGGCGATAATATAACTTTTTTTGAGCGTACGGCAAAAGAAGATTATATATAAAAAAATTAAAGGAGACAAATTTATGTACTTTGAAGGCGAAATTCCTACTGTAACTTATGGCGGTAACGGTAATAACAGCGGTTGGTCAGACTGGAGTTGGATTATCGGTTTAGCACTCGTTGGTGGCTTATTCGGCGGCTGGGGTAACGGTGGCTTTGGCTTCGGCGGTGGTCGTGGTGGCTACGGCGGCGTTGCTGACAACTATGTCCTCGCTACTGACTTCGCAACCATCGAACGAAAGCTCGACGCCGTAAGCAACGGCATCTGTGATTCAACGTTTGCTTTAAACAACACAATCACTTCAGGCTTCTTCGGCGTTCAAAACTCTTTAACTCAAGGTTTTGCAGGTCTTAACACCGCAATCGGCACAGGTTTCTCTGGCGTTGACAAAGCATTGTGTACTTTAGGGTATAATACCCAAGCAGGTTTCAATGCCCTTTCAAGAGAATACGCAGACTGCTGCTGCAAGACACAAGGCGCAATCGCAGACCTTAAGTATTCCAACGAACGTCAAACCTACGACATTATTTCAGCAATTAACGCAGGCAACCAACGTTTGGTCGACATTTACACCAACGACAAGATTGAAGCTTTAAGAGCAGAAAACACAGCCTTAAAAGGCAGAATTAGCGACGACTATCAAGCTGACAGAATTATTAGCAAGCTTTCACCTTGCCCATCACCAGCATATATCGTTCCTAACCCAAACTGCTGCTATCAATATAACGTAAGCCAAGCTTGCGGTTGCGGCAGCTACTAATTCCTACAATAAGTAGTGAGCAAAAATTCGCAGGGGTGTAGCAAACTATACCCCTGCTTGATAAGGAGATAAAAAAATGAGTAATTGCTTTAATAAAGACTGCCGTTTGTGTCCAAATATTGTGATTTCAACGGCGGTTACATTGGTAACGATTGATGGCGTTGATACGCTTGTGATTGACGTTCCAGCAGGCTTATATCGTGACCGCTGCAGGTATTGTTTGATTGTGGCACAGACAATCCCGACAACGACACCGATAACAGCACCTGTTGCTATTTCAATTGGCGGAGATACAACGACTGTATATCCTATTGTAAACTGCGACTGCTCTCAAGTGACGGCTTGCGCTATCAGAACAAGGACTAAATACGCGCTCTGCCTTTCAACATCGGCAACGTCTGCTGTGTTTAAAACCTTAAGAAAACTGCCGTGCTATCCGCAAGAAGTTCTTGCAACGATTCCTGCACCTACAACAACTGAAGGGGGTGCATAATAATGCCTAATAGACGACAACAAATCAAAGGCGAAGGTCTGCGAATGTATCGCGAGCGGCAACAAATGCGTCGTATGCAACAAGACGGCAGAAACCCTTACGGAAGTCAAGGCGGTTATGTAACTTCTGGTAGACGTGACGGCTTAATGATGGACGATATGCGTGCATACCAGCAAGGCACTTATACAGGCGACTTCGCAAGTATGGTTGAACAAAACCAACCTTTAAGGCACGACCCTTATATGCCAAGAGACTACGCTATGGACGACTACGCAAGGCGTGAACGTGATATGGCTCGTCGCAACTATGATATGGCACGCGGTCAAGGTGGTAGCAGACAAGGCGGTAATAGGGCTGATTACGGCTCTGGTATGCCTTACGCTGGCGTTCCTGATTTCTATCGCCAACACGGCGAAGAATACGATATGGCGCGTGGTAGTAGACGTGCCGACTATGGATACGACAGCAGACGCAACGACTACGGCTATGACGGCCATCATATGCCAATGCACGCGCAAGGTATGACATACTATCCCATTGAAGCTATGGGTACTTTTAACGGGTACTATGGTATGAATCAGCAAGACTTTGCAAGGGGGCAAGGCGGTTATAATCAAGGCAGAAGACGCGATTACGGCGACTATGGTGAAACCTTATCCGAAGAAGACTTGGATAAATGGTGCAAAAAACTCAAAGGTCAACTTGACGAGCGCGAAAAACAAATGTTTAGCAAAGAAGCCATCAGCAGACACGCAAGGCAGATTGGTAAACAAATGGACGGGTTTGGCGAAAAGGAACTTGAGGTTGCAACGCTAATGGTCTATACCGATTACAAACAATCAATCGGCCAAAACCTTGATTTAGCCGTAAGACTCGCTTTTGACTGGCTCAACGATAAAGATGCAGCCGTCAAAGGTGCTGAAAAGTTAGCAATTTATCACGATTGCATCATTGAAGGCGATGATGATTAGTGGCTAAATTCGTTTACCTAAACGTAAACCCTGACGGCAAACACAAAAACGATTGTGTAACAAGGGCAATAAGTTTAGGTGCAAACTTATGTTATAGTTCGGTGCGAAAAAAGTTATTCTTCACAGCAAAACTATTAGACTGCCCCAAACTATGCCCCACTTGCTACTGCTTTCTAATTCACGATGTTTTAGGTGGCATTCCAAAAAACTGCGACAATATGACTGTTGAAGAATTCGCAGACAATTACCCTTTTGGCACTTATCTTGTGCGAATGAACGGACACATTTCGACCGTAATTGACAACTGCGTTTACGACATCTTTGATTGTCGCAAACACTTGCTAACAAATGCTTGGCAAATGTAAAAATCAAATAGAAAGAGAGTGGATTTGTTCTGCTCTCTTTTTTTTCTGTAAAAAATTATAAAAATTTATAAAAAACAATAAAAAAATAGTTGACATTGACTGCAAAGGGTGGTATAATATGTTTGTAAACAAACAAAGGGCGTTGCCCGAAAGGAGTTAACAATGAAATTTTATGTGATTGATTATCAAAACGGAGCATATAGACACGGTTATTTTAACAACTATGCCGAAGCGTTTGATTATGCGGAAAACAACAATGGCGGGTGGGATTACACCATAAGCGAATATGACAGCGAAGAAGATTACAATAACAGCTTATAAAGAAAGCACAAAGGAGTTAACAATGAAAGAAATGCTTAAATTGTATAGACAGTTAAATGAAGAACAGCGAAACAGAACTTTTACCAAAGAACAAATTGACTGCTTAAACAAGGCGGACTTTTTCGACAGATTGTTTACCGATAGCACGTTTTACAAAGCGGTAGAAAAGGCAGTATGTAAAGCGGTTTACGAAGAATTAAGAGCGCAAGCATAAAAACGAAAATAAGCAGAGCAGACCGCTACGGCGGTTTAATGCGGAAAGGCAGACGGTTGCAATCCCCGATAGCCAAAGGAGTTATGAGTTATGAAAAAAGAAAAAACAAAAATTGCCACACACGGTTGGAAATGGTTTTTAGCTGGCGCAGCGTGCGCCGTTATGTTTACATTAGCAATTATATTTAATATATTATAAGGAGATAAAGATGGAAACGATTATTTATTTAACAATTGCAGGGTTTATTGTGTTATTGGGCTTTATAACATTTTTGACAATAGCGTTGTTTAAGGCGGAGAAAAAGCTTGCGAGATATAATGCGAGTTGGTTGTATGGTGAAAATGAGAAATCCAAATAGAATTGATGAATTTTGCAAGAAACTTGCAGAACATTGGCACAAAGTGCCTGATTGGCGATTCGGGCAGTTGTTGATAAACGCTTTACAAAAAGCGAGTTTACAAGCCATATTCTATATAGAAGATGAAGAATTGCTGCACACAATAGAAAATTATTTTAACAAGGATAAGGAACAATGAAAAACTATCTAAACGCAGAAGAAAGAACAAGACACATTATTATTTTGGCGATGCAAGAGAACGCCGAAGACTTTATGACTTCGCAATCTTTAACGGATGAAGAACGCAAATGCTTAAGGAAAATAAACGAGTGGTGCTTAAAGTTTAACGGTTTACTTTTTGAACGCTTTGGTGAAGCCTATGTACGCAAGGTCAAGCAGACTATGTCTTGCAACAATTTAAGGCTTGTTGGCAAGTACGCGGAAGTCGCAAACTGCATCAACCACATAGCAAGCGAAGACCACCAATATTTAATTGAAGAACTTAAAGCCTTTAAGTGCCTTGATTGTGAGCGCGAAGACTATAAGAACTGCGGCGTTTATTGCGGGTGTGTGGCTTGTGACATTGACGGCAATGGCAAGACGGAAGGCTGCCCGTTCAAGACTGAAATAGGGGGCGAGTTATGAAGCAAAAAATATATTTATCAAAAGAAAAAGTCTGCCACGAAATGGCAATGATTCTCGTTACCGAAAATTACACGGTAAGGGTTGGTTACGACAAGCTTCCCAACCAAAGCAAGAAGCTTTGGTACGTTGAATTTTGGAGGTAGGAACAATGATAATTCATTGTTTTTTTGAGCAATCTGGAACGTTTAAAAACGAGTTTAAAAAATGCGGACATCAAGCGTATGATTATGACGTTAAAAATGATTTTGGAGAAACTGACAATGTTGTTGATTTGTTTAATGAAATTGAAAAAGCTTATTTAGGCAAAAAAACGTTGTTTGACAATATCAATAAAGAAGATTTGATTATTGCTTTTTTTCCTTGTATAAGATTTACAAGACGTATGATTTTTAACTTTACAAGAAGCGGTGCAGGACATAAGAAGTTTACGGATATAGAAAAGTTAGAGCAGAATATACGCTATTTTGATGAAATGAATTATTTATATTCAATTATATCAAAGCTGGTAATTGTTTGTTTGCGTAAAAAATTTAAGCTTATCATTGAAAATCCCTACCATCCTGACCACATTTTATCTCAATTTTGGCACTTAAAGCCAACAATAATTGATATGGATAGAACTCGGCGTGGCGATGATTTCAAAAAGCCTACACAATATTGGTTTATTAATTGTGTCCCTAAAACAAATATAGTGTTAGAGGCGTATTCTATTGGGGGAGGCAAAACAATAGAACACACGCACAACAAAGTGCAGCGCAGTCTAATCAATAAAGCTTACGCAGAACGGTTTATCAAAGAATTTATTATTGATATTTAAAAAGGAGCAATTATGAAAACATTTACATATACAAAAATCACATCAAGTCACGGCGATGAAGACTACGGCTACGAGTTTAACTACACCGTTGAGCGCGAAGACCTGTTGGATGCCGTTGTTGATATTGCTTGCAGACGGTATTTTTCAGGTTGCCTTTGGGTAGTAAAACGTTTTATAAGCGAATTTAAGCGGTTTATCAGCGATACCGACATTTTAGATGCGTTGGTGGATTACTACGAAGATGATTTGAAAGACTATTTTAAGCAAAAAGCGTATGAGCAGGAGGAAGACAATGGATAGCCAAAAAGTTAAAGAGATTAAGAAAGTTTTAGAAGAAGGGCAATTTAACACGATAAAACACCACCAACACGAAGGCAAACCTATATTGATAAGTTTTGCCGATATACTGACTCTAATCAACGAGTTAGAAACCGAGAACAAATGGTTAGTAGGTAAGGTAAAAGAAAAAGTTAACGAAATGACTACTTACACAGTAAACAACCAACAACTCAAAGCCCGAATTGCCGAGCTTGAAAAGGAAAATAAAGACTATTACGATAGACTTAACAACTTACAAGCATACATAGACAACCACGAAGAAATTTGGAAAGGTAATACTAACAACGCATTAAAGAAGTTTGTCGAAAGGTTGAAAGAGAAATGCAAAGAACTTGAAAACAAATATTCTCATTTATGCAAATCAAAAAAAGAAGCAATGGAAGAAACTTGTCGCTATCAAGGTGTTTTAGCAGTCAAAAGAGAAATAGACGAAACCTTAAAGGAGTTTATAAATGGAAAAGTATAAGAGATTGACGGAAAGAGTAGGAAAAGGTATAAGCGTAAAAGAAACTTCTACAAATGACAATAAGTCAATATGGAACGCTATTCAACGCCTTGCCGAACTCGAAGACAAAATTGAGAACGGCACGCTTATTGAGTTGCCTTGTAAAATTAACGATATCGTATATCAAGTTTGCGAAAAACTGAACACAAACCCATTCGTTAAAGTGCCAAGAGAGTTATTTATTATAGAGCATAAAGTAGGGGATATTAAAATGTCAATGATTAGAACAAAACCTATTTTTAGAATTTTAACATTTAATGAAGAATTTGGCACTATGGCTTGGAGTGGCGAACATATAGGAACTCAATTATTCCTAACCCCAGCCGAAGCCGAAAAGAAATTAAAGGAGCGACAAGATGGATAACGAAAATATTTTTACCTTAAAAGACTTGTTTTTTTGGTATCAATCAGTTGTTTTAAAAATCTTTCATATGGAAACCCGAATTCCTGAAACAGAGCAAGAAGCCTGTTTGCAATATAATGCCGACAGAGAAAAACAAAGACTTGAAAAAGTAAAAGCAAGTCAACAATATAAAGACTTGGTTGCACTTCAAGAAAAATTGGAAAATATTAAAATAAAAGTAAATTTTGAGTAGGGGAAAGACAATGAAACTAAATGAATTTTTAAAACTTTGCAAAGACACCAACGTTAATATAACGGTTGGCAAAACGGAAATCGACGGAACAGAATACAGGCATATTTATCCGTACTTGGATTATGAAATTGAGCATATTGAAACACTCGGGTACAATAAGATTTTTGTTACATTAAAGGAGCAACAAAATGAAACAAAAAAAACAAATAATTAAACTTATCAAAAAATACATAGATATCCATTATGAA
>JAZNXL010000036.1:0-21753 GCA_045593905.1 Eubacteriales bacterium | reverse complement strand
CGTCTTGGGACGGTAGCGCAATCACAGTTAATAATGCTGTAAATATTTATGGTCCCAACTGGAACACCGAGCCGTTTGTAAGACCTGAGGCAGGTTACGTTGACGGAAAATGGTCAGCAATCGCATCAGACGGTGCAGCATGGGTTGAAAACACAACAACATGGAGCGACAGCGCTAAACTTGGCGCAGTTAAAATTGAAGAAACAGTTAACGGCACAGTTGGTCTTTACGGTTTTGAATACGTGGGTCAAATTGACGTTGATGGCGATGGACGTACAGCATACACAGAAAAAGCAGTTCGTAACATTGTAAACAGTAAGTTTAATGCGGCTGATAAATTACCGGTAAACGTAAACTACGACGCTACTGCTGCAGCTACTAACGTTGACGAACTTAACATTGTTAACTTCTATTCAAAGCAACAGTATCCCACAGGCTTCTTTACATCTGAATATCCTGCTCCGAACACAACAATGGACGGTTGGATGTTTGATGTTAGTATTCTTCAACCAAAAGACAATATCACAACATCAAATATTTGGTTTAAGACACGCGCAAAGAATTCTTCGGTTACTATTAAAAATTCATATATCTATGGCACAAGCACAAACTGGAAAATTGCAATGTCGCACGCAAATACGGCTAATGCAACAGAGGGCGAGCGTGTATTTACATACGATAACAACGTTTTAACTCAGGCACAGTCAACAGGTATATTTGGTATGGAGCCGCACGATACCTCAGCGCTCAATATTACAAACAACTACATTGATAAGTCTAAAGACACTGTCAGCACAAGTCAGGCGCTTATCAGTTCTCAGGTAAAAGTTGGTTCTCGTCTTTCTGCTGAGGGTACAATAACCTTTAGCGGCAATAAGATAGTAGGACACCAGAGCGGTTTTGCTACAGCAATTACAAACGACTTTACTCCTGAAAACAACTTTGTAACAACCGCAACAGGCGAGGCTGCAAAAACTGCAGTCGGTGTTGCACTTGCATCACCTGCAGGTAAAGCAGGTGATTACTGGGTTAACTACGATATGACTGCACGACCCAATACCGTGTTTGACCTTGAATTTGTAACAAGCGAAAACATTGCCATTGATGGTAATACAGTTGAAGTTAACAACGCAACCTCTCCGTTTGACCTTTCAACAATAGTTAAAGACGTTCCGGCTTGCAACACTGTTAAGACTATTGTAAACGGTGGAGCTGAAACTAACGGTCTTATTTCGGTATCAACAACAGATACAGTTAAGATTAAGGTTTACTCATACGATAAAACTGCTTCAAAAGAATACACTGTAAAATTAGACGGATTTACTCATACCTTTACAAACTACGTGTTCAATAACGATTCAACCTGTATTGCTGACGGTACAGAAACCGCACAGTGCGATGATGACGGATGTACCGCAGTTTGTACAAGAGTTAAGGTAAATAGCAAAATACCGCACAACCTTGTGGTTGTTGCTTTTGAAGAGGCTGAGACCTGTCAGCAAAACGGACGCTACTTACTCGAGTGTACAACTAAGGGTTGTACCGAAACCGATGAGCAGGAAAAACCGAACTCACCTGCTGACCACGTGTTCGAAAACTATCAGCTTGTAACCGAAGCAACATGTAAAGACAGAGGCGTTGAAGTAGGCAAGTGTAAGTGGTGTGACGAAACCGACGAAAGAAAAATTCCTACAACTGAAGACCATAGCTTTGGCGAGTGGACATACGACGGCAACACAGACTGTATCGTAACAGGTACCGACAGCCGCGAATGTAGTATTTGCCATAAGGTTGAAACACGTACAACAACCGAGGTTGTAGCAAATGGTCACAGCTTTGGCGAGTGGACATACGACGGTAACACAGACTGTATCGTAACAGGTACAGACAGCCGCGAATGTAGTGTTTGCCACGAGGTTGAAACACGCCCAACAACCGAGGTTATAGCAAGTGGACACAGCTTTGGTGAGTGGACATACGACGGCAACACAACCTGTTCTGTGACAGGTACCGATAGCCGCGAATGTAGTGTTTGCCACGAGGTTGAAACACGTACAACAACCGAGGTTGTAGCAAATGGTACACTTCATGTATTTGGCGAGTATGAATACGACGGAAACGCAACCTGTGTACAAGACGGCACAAAAACAGCGTATTGTAAAGAATGTGACTACGGCACACATACTGTTGTTGATACCGAGCATTTAAAAGAGTCTGTTGCTCACGTGTTTACAAACTATGTATATAATAATGATGCAACATACGAAAAAGACGGTACAAAGACTGCAAAATGTGACCTTTATGAAATTGGTTGTACAGCAACAAATACTATTGTTGCTGAGGGCACAAAGCTTGTAAAACCACAGGCACCCGAGGTAAAACCGACAATAGACATAACAACAATATTTACCGATATTAAGGCTGATGATTGGCACAAGCAATATGTTGAATTTGCATATTCGCACGGAATATTCAAAGGCTTTACCGAAACCACATTCTCACCTGACACAAATATGACACGTGCTCAGTTTGTACAGGTACTTGCTAACCTTTCAGGTATTGATACCACAGATAAATCGGTATCTACCAACTTTATCGATGTTAAATCGGGCGAGTGGTATACACCTGCTATTAAATGGGCAAGTGAATCGGGTATTGTAAACGGTATGGGCAATGGCATTTTTGCACCCGACCAAAACGTAACCCGCGAGCAGATGTGTGTAATGCTTGTAAACTATGTTGAAAACTACAGAGGCCAGGCACTTAAAAAGAACATTTCGGCCGCTGTATTTGCAGACGATGCATCTATCTCAAGCTGGGCAAAAGCTGCAGTTTACAAGTGCGCAGACGCAGGCATTATTAAGGGCGTTGGCAACAATATGTTCGCACCGCTCGACTTTGCACAGCGTTCACACGGCGCAACACTCTTTACAAACTTTTACAAGGAATACCTTGCATAATAAAAAAACACCCCTCGGGGTGTTTTTTTAAGTAATAGGTAAGAGTAAGTAGTGAATAGATAATGAAAAAAACTCGGCATAAAGCCGAGTTTTTTCATTATTTTAACATTTGTTTAAAGCTATCAAGAGTTGTATTTCTTGATATGTATTTACGTGTTATTTTTACAGGGTTGCTTCCTGTTACATAATTTGGTCCGCTCATTAAAAGACCAAACTGATAGTGTTTTCTGGTTGCATCGAGCGAAGCTTGTGAGTATTTGCCTGTGGGATAACATAGTACAAACGATTCTTTGCCTGTGATTTTTGCAAGTTGTTTTTTTGACTCTAAAAGCTCGGTTTCGAGTTGTTCGTCGGTACGTGTGCTTAAAAACTCGTGGGTTACAGTATGACTTTGGAATGAAACGTAGCCGCTGTTTGACATTTCTTGTATTTGTTCTGTTGTTAAATAATGCTCGGTGCCAATGCTCCCTGTTATCATAAATATTGTTGCTTTTACTTTGTACTTTTTAAGAATAGGGAACAGGTCGGTGTAGTTGTCGTCGTATCCGTCATCAAACGTTAAAAGCACAGGCTTTTGTATTTTATCAACATTTTTAAGGTCTTCAAAAAATATAGGTGTATATCCGTTTTGTAAAAGATACTCTATTTGCTCCTCAAGCCTTGAGGGCGATACAAATAAAGATGCTATACCCCATGGATTATCGCTTACTGCGTGATACATAAGCGTTGGTACTTTATAGCCTTGGGGAATGTCGGCTGCGAGCGGGTAGTCGGTATAGTAGGTGGTTGAAATGTCGCTGTCTTCAAATTTATTAAGGTTAATAAGCGATAGCGCCTCGCCACTGTTTACAAACCAGTAGGTACCGTCAAACAACGCGTTTTTTTGTTCGGTTTCGGTGGTGAAAATATACTCTTTTTCGCCTGTTACAAGTGTTGCCTGTGTGTCGGTTGTTTTGTAGGTGTATTGCATCGCGGTTGCGAACCCGTCAAGCTTTATATAGCTATTGGTGCCGTCTGAATACACACCGCCAATGCTTTTGCCGTTTATAAAAATTTGCTCATTGGTTTTTGTTGGGGTGGCATCATACTCGGGCTCAGGGGGTGCAGTTTGACACGCGCAAAGCAATAAACACAATATTAGAATTAAACAAAAGAGTTTTTTCATATTTATACCTTCCTTTTAAAGTATATTTTAGTAGTAATTTACTTTAAAGTCAAATAAAAAGACTGTGTAGAGAAATCTTTTTTATTAAAATACTATTGTAAAATACATATAAAATATGATATAGTATAAATAAGTATATAATGAATACGTATATCTTTTTATAAAAAGGAGAAGCAGTATGAAAAATATTGGTTCAAGAGCATTAGCGCTTGTTTTGGCGCTTGTAATGCTTGTTGCAACAATGTGTGTTGCCCCTGTGGCAAACGCACAGATGGAAGGTTATTTAACCTATGTTGTAGAAGAAGGAAAGGTTACAATTACCGATTGTGAAACTCACGCAAAAACAATTGTTGTTCCCGAAAAAATTGGTGAGTATCCGGTAGTTGCAATCGGCCAGAACGCATTTGCTGATTGTACAGCTTTAACATCAGTTACAATTCCTGCAAGCGTTACGGATATTAACGCGAGTGCATTTTCGGGTTGTAGCGCACTTACAACTGTAAACATTCCTACCGCTGTCACAAAAATCGGCGACCTTGCATTCAAAGACTGTACATCGCTTACAAAAATTGAACTTCCCAAAACAATTTCAGATATTGGCTATGGCGCATTTTCAGGCTGTAGTGCACTCTCAGATATTAATTTTGAAAACACAATTGTAACAATAGGCGACTGGGCGTTTTATAACTGTGCATCGCTTACAAAGGTTACAATTGCCGAGAGCATAACCAAAATCGGCTACAACACTTTTGCAGGTTGTGCAGGTATTACCGAAATTAAAATTCCCGAAAAGGTTACTGATATTGACGCTGGTGCTTTTGCAGGTTGTACTTCACTTAAAAAAGTAGAGCTTAAAGACGGTCTTAACACAATCGGCGCAGGCGCGTTTAAAGGCTGCGCTATTGAAGAAATTGTAGTTCCCAAAACCGTCACCAAAATTGATGCAGGTGCATTTGAAAATTGTAGTGCGCTTGCTAAGGTAACACTTAACAAGGGCTTAAAAGAAATTGGCAAAGAGGCATTTAAAAACTGTACAAAGCTTGAGTCGTTTGAGTTGCCAAGAGCTCTTGAAACAGTAAACGAACGTGTGTTTGAGGGTTGTACCTCGCTTAAAAACTTTGTTTATGCACTCGATGCAACAAGCGTTTCAAAAGGTATGTTTAAAGACTGTACCGCGCTTGAAAAAATCGAGCTTCCCAAACGTATAACATCAATCGGCGAAAAAGCATTTTATGGCTGTACTGCTCTTAAAGATATTACCTTTAAGAAAAACGTAAAAACAATTGGCGAGCAAGCATTTTATGGCTGCGATGCGCTGGTAGTGAACTACAAAGCGTTAAAAGGCTACTTTGATTTAATTGATGTTAAAGACAACAACGAAAATTTAAAAAATGCAACAATCAATTATGTTCCCGACCCCGAGGTTAAGATTGTTGACACATCAAAAGTATTTAAAGACATTGTTCTTGTAGAAAAAGAAGACGAAAACTTTAATATTGTAACTACTAAAGAGTGGTACAAAGACTTTGTTGACTACGCATACTCACACGGTATTTTTGTAGGTAAAGATAATGGAAACTTTGAGCCGAACAGCAACATTACCCGCGCAGAGTTTGTTCAGGTTCTTGCAAACCTTTCACTGATTGATACAAAGAACAAGGTTGTTAAGAGCGAGTTTAAAGACGTTCCTTCAGGTGAGTGGTATGCACCCGCAGTTATGTGGGCATATCAGAACGAAATCGTAGTTGGTATGGGCGATGGCGTGTTTGCACCTAATCAAAATATTACTCGCGAACAGATGTGCTTAATGCTTGTAAACTACGTTGAAAACTATCTTATGTCAACACTTAACAAATCGGTTGCAGAGCCGGTTGTGTTTGCTGATGAAGCAACCATTTCAAGCTGGGCAAGCGAGGCTGTTACAAAGTGTGTTGAAGCAGGAATCGTTGTTGGTGACGAGAACAAAAACTTTGCACCGCAAAATTCTGCAACACGCGCACACGTCGCAACAATATTCACAAACTTTAATAAACAATACAACGAAATATTACCTTATTAATAATAAAAACACGACCGTAAAGGTCGTGTTTTTTATTTATTTTTAAGCCGTAGCGAAACGCCTGTTTGAAAAAATGCCATAAGACCTTGAAACAAAAACGGTCTTGGGTCTTCTTTGTCCCAGTAAGGCTCCATCTTTTGTAAAAAGAGTGAAAACATATTATCGAGTGTTGCACGGTAGGCGGTTTGCTTATCTTCGCTATCGAGTGCGAGTATATCAAAAGCAAGTGCGGTAATATCGGGTGTGCCTGCAAGCAGGGTATCAACAAACCCCAGCTTTATTTGTGATGCATCTTTTTCAAACGCATCGGCGTAAGCAATGCCGCCGCCAAACGCTATACATGCTATATTGTAATAATACATCATAGCATCACCCGAAAAGCTGTTTCTAAAGCCTTCGTCTTTAAGCCAGGTCATAAGGTAGCCCTTGCCGCGCTCTAAAAGGTCGGGAACGAGCATTATATCGTAGCTTGCGCCAAGCGCGGTTTTGTGCAGTGCGAGTGAAAGTGACTCGTAAAAATCAGAATTGTACTTCATTTGCTATTGCTCCTTATTAAAGTTTGATTTAACCGAAAACTCGTATTCGGTAGGTGTCATACCCGAAATTCGCTTGAACACTGTGGTAAAATACTGAGATGTATTAAAGCCGAGCTTTAGCGCAATCTCGGTAAAGTTAAATTCGTTTTGCCTAATCATTTGTTTTGCAACGTCAATTTTAAGTCTTGTAAAATACTCCATAGCGCCATAGCCGATATGGTCGTGGAATATTTTTTTAACAACCGATGCCGATGTATTAAAACGAGTTAAAATATCGCAAAATCTTAGTGGCTTTTCAACATTTTCTTCAAGCCATTTGCATATATCAATTAACAGTTTATTGCTTTCGGTCTTTTTAATAACGGGTGGGTTTTTGTTTTCACGAATAAGGCTTATGAGCAAAAACTCAATATACATACGTAAAAGCTGCTGACAGGCAAACTCGCTTTCAGTGCGCTTTTCCATAACCGCAATATACGGTTTTCCGAGCGGGGTTGAAAACGCTTTTGATGCTTCGTTTATTATGTTGCCTATTATAAGCTTGTCGTTTGTGGTACAACTCAGCACGGTGCCTGCAATACCCATAAGCTCGGGGCAGTCGCAGTCGAACGAAATAATAACAGAGTTTGCGGCATTTTGATTGTCGCAACGGATATTGTGAAACTCGTTTGGCTTGTGTAAAAACAGTTGACCCGCTTCGAGTCGCACTTCTTTTGCGTCTGACGTTAGCACAAGGCTTTTGCGGTCGGCATATACAAGCTCCCAAAAGTTGTGGTATTCGCCAGAGTAGGCAAAGTCTTTTGCGTATTCAAAATAGTGTACGGTATACACGCCGCTAACGGTTAGCGAATCTTGCAATATTGTTTTTATGTATTCCATACCGTCACCCCCCATTTGTTACATTATATATCACGCTGTTTTTGATTGCAATAAAAAAATGACCAAAATTGTAAAACAAATAACTAATTTTATAAGAAAAGCTGTAAAATATATGATAAAATTAAAAATGAATAAAACT
This sequence comes from Eubacteriales bacterium, assembly GCA_045593905.1. GTDB lineage: Bacteria > Bacillota > Clostridia > Oscillospirales > QAKW01 > RGIG9041. The sequence continues at coordinate 14,015 of JAZNXL010000036.1, read as the reverse complement.
AAAATTAAACAAAAGGAGATTTTACTATGCGCATCTACAAAGAAGAATCATACGAAAAAATGAGCAGACGTGCAGCAACTGTAATGGCGGCTCAAATCATTAACAAACCTGATAGTGTTATCGGTCTTGCAACAGGCTCAACTCCTATCGGTATGTATCAGAACCTTATCGAAATGTACAAAGCAGGCGATGTTGACTTTTCAAAAGTTACATCAGTTAACCTTGACGAGTACGTTGGTCTTGAAGAAACACACGACCAGAGCTATCGTTACTTTATGAACGATAACCTTTTTGACCACGTAAATATTGACAAAAACAATACATACGTTCCCAACGGTCTTGCAGAAGATTTTGATAAAGAGTGCAAAGCTTACGACGACAGAATTGAAGCACTCGGCGGTATTGATATGCAGCTCCTCGGTATTGGTTTTAACGGCCACATCGGTTTTAACGAGCCTGATACACACTTTGAAAAAGCAACACACCGCGTAAAGCTCACTCCTTCAACAATGCAGGCTAACTCACGCTTCTTCCCCAACGGCGGTATGCCCACAGAAGCTGTTTCAATGGGTTACAAATCAATCTTTAACGCTAAAACAATTCTTTTAGTAGCAGGCCCCGAAAAGTTTGATATTCTTAAAAAAGCTTTAACAGGCCCCGTAACTCCCGAAGTTCCTGCTTCGATTTTACAGTTCCACCCCAACGTAGTTGTTGTTTACACAGGAAACGAGGATTTATAAGATGATTCAATTTGGTACAGGCGGTTGGCGCGCAATAATAGGCGAAGATTTTATTTGTGATAATATCCGCCGCGTTGCTGCCGGTATTGCAAAGCTTGCTAAAAGCGAAAACAAAGCTGAGCTTCCTATACCCATCGGTTACGACCGCAGGTTTTTATCAGAAACCGCAGCAAAATGGGTAGCAGAGGTTTTGGCAAAAGAGGGTATTACTGTTTGGTTTTTAAACCGCAGTGCGCCCACACCGCTTATAATGCATACAGTAATGGTTGAAAACTTCCATTACGGCATTGAGATTACCGCAAGCCACAATCCCTCAAGCTACAACGGTATAAAACTTTTTGTTGACGAGGGCCGTGATGCACCTTTAGAGGTAACTTCACAACTTGAAAAATACATTGCCGAAATCGAAAGCGTTGAATACTGCAACTTTGACGATGCGGTTAAAGATGGTAAAATCATTTACCAGCGCAACCCGTTTAACAAGTTTTTAGACGATATTATAGGTCTTTTGGATATGGACGCACTCCGCGAGCGCGGTCTTAGAGTTTTATACGACTCAATGCACGGCTCGGGCTCGTTCCCAATCCACGTAATTTTACATACCGCGCGTTGTACAATCGACGCAATCAATGCCAACAAAGACGCATTCTTTGGCGGTCTTATGCCTGCGCCTTCAAAAGACAGCCTTGCTCAGCTTCGGGACGAGGTTGTAAAGGGCGGATACGACTTTGGTTTTGCTATGGACGGCGACGGTGACAGACTTGGTATTATTGACTCGAACGGCAGATACATCACCGCAAACGAGATTTTGTGTATGCTTTACTATTACCTTGTAAAACACAAGGGCTGGAAAGGCGGCGTTGTAAGAAACCTTGCAACAACACATATGCTCGATAGAATTGCAGAGAGCTTTGGCGAAAAATGCTTTGAGGTGCCTGTTGGCTTTAAATACATCTCATCAGGTATTGACAAGTATGATGCAGTGCTTGGCGGCGAGTCTTCGGGCGGTCTTACCGTTCGCGGACATATTCACGGTAAGGACTCAATTTATGCGGCATCACTCTTTGCTGAAATGATTGCAGTTACAGGTAAAACCGCAACCGAGCTTGTACAAGAGCTCGAAGCACAGTTCGGTAAGTTTGCAATGGTTGAAGACAATCTTCGCTTTGCTCCCGAATATAAGCAGGTAATTACAAAAATCATTTTCGAAGACAAAAAACTCCCTGAGTTTTCTAAAAAGATTGTTCGCGTTAACTACGAGGACGGCTGTAAGGTATACTTTGAAGACGACAGCTTTGTAATTTGCAGATTCTCAGGCACCGAACCGCTTCTTAGAATTTTTGCTGAAAGCAATAACGCCAAAACGGCAGCCGAGTACATAAAAACATTTAAAAAGTTTTTAAATATATAATAAAAACGGACTCTTAAGAGTCCGTTTTTTATATGCTTAAATTAAATATATATCCCGATGCTATGCCGACTGCGGCGCTTATTAAAATTATAATTATGGGGTGCACTTTTTTAAACGAGAGCACTGTCATAACGGTTGCAGTTATAAGTGAAATATAAAACTTTATATCAGTTACAGCCGACACGATTGTTTTTGAAAGGCCTTGCATCCCGGGAAAAAATACTGACAGTATCATTGATATAATTGCGGCGCCTATAAGACCGACAACGGCGGGCTTAAGGCCTGTCATAACCGCCTTTACATATTTGTTGGTTTTAAAGCGCTCATACATGCGCGCCACAATCAAAATTACAATAAACGAGGGTAGTACCGTACCGAGTGTTGCACAAAACGAGCCGAAGATTGTTCCCCACAGCCCATATTCTTTGCCCATTACCGAGCCGATATAAGTTGCAATATTAATTGCAAACGGACCGGGGGTTGATTCGCTTACTGCGATAAAGTTGATTATTAGTTCTTCACTCATCCAGCCTTGGCGCAACACCTCAGACTGAATAAAGGGGAGCATTGCATATCCGCCGCCGACTGTAAAAAGCCCTACTTTAAAGAAGGTTAAAAACAATTTTAAAAAAATCATTTGTCAGCCTCCCTTTTTAATATTATGGAATTAAAAATTCCGGCAAGGGCGCAAAATATTATAACGTATAACACGCTGATATCAAATACTGCAACTGCAATAAACGATAAAGCCATTAAAATGTACGAGAATAAGCCCTTGGGACACTTTTTATACATTGTAACAAGCGCTTTTATAAGCAGCGCCAAAACGCCCGCGCGTATGCCAAAAAACGCGTACTTTACTGCTTTTAGCTCTGAAAACAGGTCGAGTATAAACGATATTGCAAGAATAATAACAAACGACGGAAGCACCACGCCAAATGTAGCCGCTGCCGCGCCCCAGAACCCCGCGATTTTGTAGCCAACAAAGGTTGCGGTGTTAATTGCAATAGGTCCCGGTGTTGACTCGGCAATTGCAACAATGTCTAAAATGTCGTCATCGGTTATAAAGCCTTTGTTTGTAACAATCTCTTTTGAAATGACAGGTATCATAGCATACCCGCCGCCAAAGGTGAAAGCGCCTATTTTAAAAAATATATAAAATAACTCTATAATCTTTTTCATAAATCTTCTCCTTGGGTATTATTTTATACCAATTTATTGCTTAAATCAATTGTAAAATAAAAGATTATAAAGTATAATTAAATATTATATGCGGAAACAGGTGAAAAACCTGTACGGGCCCGCCGCCGTGATGTGCGTTTTTGTTTTATCTACGGTTTTGTGCCGCAACAAAAACCGGACAAGCCATTGGAAACGAGAAGGCGATAAAACTGCACAAAGTCGAAATATGCATATAATAAAAGTTTAAACTAAACAGTTGCGAGCGCCGGCTTGTTTGAACGAAAAACAAAATATTATTCAGGAGTAAGATTATGAACAAAAAGATGTTAAAAAGAATTCTTTTTGCGACTGTCTGCACAATGCTTATTGCGGCTATGGCACTTTGTACAGTAGGTTGTAAAAAAGACGAGCAACCAAACACCCCCGACGTTAGCGCAAACGATAGCGTTACAATAGTAGGCGAGGGTAAAACCGAGTTTAACTTTGAGGTTACCGATGGCGACGGCAAGGTTACAAAGTTTAACGTTAAAACCGACAAAAAAACTGTAGGCGAAGCACTTTTGGAGCTTAAGCTTATTGCAGGTGACAATGACCAATACGGTCTTTACGTTAAAACAGTAAACGGCATTACCGCCGATTACGATGTTGACGGTACATACTGGGCATTTTACGCAAACGGCGAGTACGCATCAGCAGGCGTTGATACAACAACTATTGAAGCAGGCTCAACCTACGCTTTTAAAGTTGAAAAATGATAAAGCTTAAAACGCGGGATATAGCGGTTTTTGCAATGCTCGGCGCAATTATGATTGCATCAAAAAAAGCAATGGAGATGCTACCAAATATACATCTGCTTGCGCCAATGATTGTTGCAATAACTGTGGTTTATAAAAAACGTGCGCTTTACCCACTTTATATTTATGTGTTTTTAGAGGGCTTGCTTGCAGGCTTTTCGACCTGGTGGGTCCCGTATACATACGTGTGGACTGTGCTTTGGGCGGCAACAATGCTTGTTCCAAAGCGCACACCAAAAAAGGCGCTGCCTTTTGTATACGCGGCAATTTGTATGCTTCACGGCTTGCTGTTTGGTACAATGCTTGCGCCCGTACAGGCAATAGTTTTCGGGCTTGATTTTAAAGCCACACTTGCGTGGATAGCTGCAGGGCTGTCGTTTGATATAACCCACGCAATATCCAACCTTGCGCTATCAGTACTTTGCTTACCTATTATAAACGTACTAAATAAAATAAAAACGACTGCTTAGCAGTCGTTTTTTATTTTGTTTGCATTGCAGTTTTAAGTGCGTTTAGATTATTTGTCATAATTTCGACGTAGGTTGAGTTTATATCGGGTTTTTGCATAGAGTTTAACGTTACAATGCCGACATCTTGGTTTGCGGTTTTAGAGATTACCGCTTTTGCGAGTGAGTCACCCGAAAACTCGGTTATTACAACGTTTTTAAAGTTTTGCCCGTCTATTGTGGTTGCAAGAGCAGTAACTGTTGTTGCGCTTACCTCGTTTGACTCGCTGCAGTCAGCAAACGCGCTATACCAAGCGATATTATAGTCACTTAAAAGGTACCTGAACGGAAACTTGTCGCAAACGATAACAGTACCGTTTTGAAGCGTTTGTTTATATTCTTTGTCAACGCTTACAAGCTGCAGTGCGAGTGCTTCGAGGTTATCGGCAAAGGTTACTTCTTTTTGGGGTATTGCAACTTTTATAGTATCGCAAACAAGGTTTGAAAGTATTTGCGCGTTTTGGAGTGACAGCCACACGTGGCTATCGACCGCGCCTGAGCGTGTAGTTAGCAACGCTGATTTATCAAGCGAATCTAAAAGGCAAAGCTTTTGCGCGCTATCTTTAAAGCTAACGCTATCAATCCAGGCTTCGTCGCCGACATATACAAATATATCACAGTTTTTAATAAACTCTTTATCTTGCTCGGTGGGTGAGTAGCTATGCGGTTTTGAGTCGTTGCCAAGCAGCGTAAGTGTTACGCTGTCAATCTCTTCACCCAAAATTTGACGCGCCCAGTCGTATGCGGCAAAGTTGGTAGTAACAATGTGTATAGGCTGGTCAGATTTTGCACAACCAAAAAGGCAAAGCGACAGTATTAAGATTAATGCAATTAGTTTTTTCATAGCATCTTTTTAACTGCGTTTGCGCTTATGAGATGTAATATACAGGCAACACCGCACCACAGCGCCGCAACCCAGAATATTGGCATAATACGCGCGGCGGCAACCGATGTGAGCGTTAGCACAAGGGTGGATATTGCGCGCATTTTTTGTCCTTGCTGATATGTAAGGTAGTTTATGCGCAGTTTACTGCGGTCAAGTACCTCGGGGGCTTGACCGTTGCGTTTAAACAGCGCAAACTCACTTCCGCCGTATACAAGCTTGGCTTTGGGGTCGAGCTTTTTATAGTTTAGCTGTAAAAAGGTTTTTTTACCGTGCTTTAAAAACACATACTGATAAAATATAGCCTTTGATGTTTGCCTAAACTCATAGGTAAAGCCTTTTCGTGACATAAGCTCAAAGCCGTCTTGTGACATTTGTTCAAGCCACCTCATTTCAGAGGCGGCGGTTAAAAATATTTTAGTGTGTTTCATTATTCAAAGCTCTGTTGTACTGAATTATCAAGGTCGGCTTCGCGTAAAAAGTGGCCAACAGCAGGAAGACTCTTTGTGCGGTAGTAGTCGGTGTTTTTAATGCCTGACTCTGCAATAGTGTGTACTTCGGTTACTGTGTTTTTACCTTTTTGTGTAAACGCGATTACGCCTTGCGAGTGTTTGGTTGATTTTTCGGGTATAAGCGCCGAGTTTATAATAACTGTTTTGCCGTTTGATGCAATTAACGCAAAGTCGGTGTTTTGTACGCACTGTGCACCGCGTACAAGCTCAAACTTGTCGCAGTATGCGTTAATAAGGCGCTTACGGTTGTTAACGGTTTTGTACGATACAAGCGGCACGCGCGATGCTCTGCCGTTTGCAAAAAAGAACACCATATAACCTGCGTAGTCGGTGGTTGCCGCCATACAAACAACTGTCTCGTCAGGCTCCATTTCAAGAGCGCTTGGGATATAGTCACCAAGCAGGCTTGCTTTTGAGTCTTCAAACTCGTAAACGCGGCTTTTGTATGCGTTTTGCTTGTTGGTAAAGAAAATAAGCTCCGATTTGTTAGAGCACTCAATCTCGTGGGTGATTTTGTCACCATCTTTTACCTTTTGAACGGCATTCATACGCAGTGACTGAGGTGTAATCTTTTTAAAGTATCCTTCTTTTGACAAGAACACTGTTACCGCGTAGTCTTCGATATGCTCGGTTGTATCAACATCAGCCTGTTCAGACTCGTAAACAAGCTCGCTCTTACGCTCTGACGGGTATTGCTTTTTAATGCGCTTTAGGTCGTTTATAATAATGCGGTTTTGTTTTGCCTTGCTTGTAAGAATTGCCGACAGCTCGTCAATTTCTTTTTGAAGCGCCTCAATATCTTCAAGGCGTTTTAAAATATACTCGCGGTTTAAGTGGCGGAGTTTTATGTTTGCAATATATTCTGCTTGTACCTCGTCAACGCCAAAGCCAATCATAAGGTTAGGTACAACCTCGTCGTCGTGCTCGGTCTCGCGCACGATTTTTATTGCTTTGTCAATATCTAAAAGAATAAGCTTAAGACCTTGTAAAAGGTGTAGCTTTTCTTTAGCCTTGTTAAGCGAGAAATAGGTGCGGCGTTTAATGCACTCAACCCTGAACGCAAGCCACTCGTCAATAATTTCTTTGACGCCGAGTACTCTGGGGCTGCCGCCAATGAGCAGGTTGAAGTTTGCGCCAAAGCTATCTTCGAGCGGGGTCATTTTAAACAGCTTTGCCATAAGCTTGCCTGTATCGGTGCCGCGCTTGGTTTCAATGCGTATTTTAAGACCAGAAAGGTCAGACATATCTTTAATGTCTGAAATTTCTTTTGCCTTGCCTGTTTTTACAAGCTCAACAACCTTGTCAATGATTGCTTCAAGAGTTGTGGTGTAGGGGATTTCGGTTACAACAATACTGCCCGATTTTTCGTCGACCGTATACTTTGCACGGATACGGATACTGCCTCTGCCTGTGCGGTAAACGTCTTCAATAGCCGAGGCGTTCATTAAAATCTGACCGCCTGTTGAAAAGTCGGGCGCGGGCATTGTTGACATAAAGTTATGGTCGGGGTTTGAAAGATATTCAATTACCGTATCACAAACTTCGCCGAGGTTAAACGAGCAGATATTTGATGCCATACCGACTGCAATACCTTGGTTGGGTGTGGTAAGCACGGTCGGGAATGATACCGGCAACAAGGTCGGCTCTTTTGTTGAGTTGTCGTAGTTTGGAACAAAGTCAACAGTTTCTTTATCAATATCGTCAAACAGTTCGTGGCAGATAGGCATAAGCCCCGCCTCTGTATAACGCGATGCGGCAAACGCCATATCGCGCGAGTAGTATTTACCAAAGTTACCCTTTGAGTTTACAAACGGGTGGGGCATTGCCTCGTAACCGCGGGTAAGGCGGACCATTGTTTCATAAATCGCCTGGTCGCCGTGCGGGTTTAAGCGCATTGTTGCGCCAACGATATTGGCTGACTTTTGACGTCCGCGCAAAAGCCCCATATTGTACATTGTATAAAGCAGTTTGCGGTGAGCGGGCTTAAGTCCGTCAATCTCGGGGATGGCACGCGACATAATAACGCTCATAGCATACGGCATATAGTTGGTTTCGAGTGTTTCGACTATACCGCAGGGGATAGGTGCGCACTCTTTATATTCTTTTTGTGTTACTTTTTTCTTTTTTGCCATTTTAAGTGTGCCTCCTTCCCTTATGATAAATCAACGTCGTCTAAATACTTGTGACCGTTGGTTGAAATAAAGTCTTTTCTTCCCTGTAAATTGTCGCCGAGCAAAATATCAAACATATTAGCGGTAGCTTCGGCATCGTCGGGGGTTACTTTTATAAGCCGTCTTGTTTCGGGGCTCATTGTGGTAAGCCACATCATATCCGGCTCGTTTTCGCCAAGGCCCTTTGAGCGCATAACGCTACACTTTTTACCGCCAAGGCTTTCAACAATCTCGTCTTTTTCGCGGTCAGTGTATGCAAAGCGCGGTGTGTCAGAGCCCTGTACTGTTATTTCAAACAGCGGTGACTCGGCAATATAAACGTAACCCTGTTCAATAAGGGTGGGGGTGAGGCGATAGAGCATTGTTAAAATAAGTGTTCTAATCTGAAAGCCGTCAACATCGGCATCGGTACAAATAATAACCTTGTTCCAGCGCAGGTTGTTTATGTCAAAGCCCTGAAGGTCTTTTGCGTTTTTGGTTTTAATCTCAACGCCGCAGCCGAGAATTTTTAAAAGGTCAACAATAATATCGCTTTTAAATATTTTATCGTACTCGGCTTTTAAGCAGTTTAGAATTTTACCTCTAACAGGCATAATCGCCTGAAAGTATGAGTCGCGGCCCTGTTTACAAGAGCCAAGAGCCGAGTCACCCTCAACGATGTAAAGCTCGCGCTTTGCAACGTCTTTGGTTTCGCAGTCAACAAACTTTTGAATACGGTTTGTAATGTCAAGAGTACCCGAGAGTGTCTTTTTAATGTTAATACGCTCACGCTCACTCTTTTCACGCGCGCGTTTGTTTATAAGCACCTGATTTGCAATTTTGCCTGCCTCGAGTTTGTTCTCAATAAGGTAAATTTTAAGGTTTTGTCTTAAAAACTCGGTTGTGCATTCTTGAATAAACTTGTTGGTAATGCTCTTTTTGGTCTGGTTTTCGTAGCTTGTTTGTGTTGAAAAACAGTTTGAAACATAGACAAGGCAGTCGGCAACGTCGGCAAAGGTGATTTTTGACTCGTTTTTGTTGTATTTGCCCTCTTGCTTAAGGTAAGCATCAAGCTCGGCAACAAAAGCTGAGCGAAGTGCCTTGTCGGGCGTGCCGCCGTGCTCCAAAAAGCTCGAGTTATGGTAATATTCAATAACGTTTACCTTGTTAGAAAACGCAAAGCAAGCCGAAAGCTTAACCTTGTACTCGGGCTTGTCTTCGCGGTCGCGACCTTTTCTGTCGCCTGTCCACATAACAGGGGTGGTGATTGAGTCGGCACCGATAAGCTCGGTTACATAGTCGGATATACCGTTCTCGTAACAGTATTCGCTTGTTTCAAAGCCGTTATCGGTTTCGTACTTAAATACAAAAGTAATGCCCTGATTAACAATCGCTTGTTTTTTGAGTATATCTTCAAAATAGGCGCGCTCGATTTTAATATCGGTAAATACCTCAATATCGGGGCGCCAGCGTGTAAGGGTACCTGTTTTTTTGCGTGTAGTTTCTTCTTCGGTAAGACCGCCTATATTTTGACCTTTTTCAAAGTGTAACGAATACTTTTTGCCGTCGCGGTGAACAGTTACGTCCATATACTCCGACGAGTACTGCGTAGCGCAGGCGCCAAGGCCGTTAAGACCGAGTGAGTACTCGTAGTTTTCACCGCTGTTGGTGTTGTATTTACCGCCGGCATAGAGCTCGCAGTAAACAAGCTCCCAGTTATATTTTTCTTCTTTTGAGTTCCAGCCTACAGGACAGCCGCGGCCAAAGTCTTCAACCTCGATAGAGTGGTCGCGGTAAACTGTGAGTATAATTTTATCGCCGTGGCCCTCGCGAGCCTCGTCGATTGAGTTTGAAAGTATTTCAAAAGCCGAGTGCTTGCAGCCCTCAAGACCGTCAGAGCCGAATATAACGCCGGGGCGTTTGCGCACACGGTCAGCGCCTTTTAATGATGTAATGCTTTGGTCAGTATAATTGTTCTTTTTAGGCATTTTTTAGTTCCTTTATACGTTTTTAGTGGTAAGTGCTATTCTTTTTCGTGCGGCAAAGCCGTCGTCTTTTCTGTAAACTGTAATTTTGTAGTTAAATTCGCCGTGAACAGGGCAGTGAGCAATCGCGCTCCGTTTAAAGCGTGAGCCTGTCCAGCCGCCGTTTTTAAGGCGCGCTTTACAAATGGGGCAAACGGTTGATGCAAGTCGCGCATCGCCAAATGCCTCGCTTATTTTTGAAAAGCCCTCAATCTTGGTAACCTTTGTTCCGCTTGGTGACCCGAACGCGTCGTAGTCGCGGACCGCTTTTTCAAAATCAATTGCCTTTGCAATGGCCGCGGTTGCGACTGCATCAAAAAGCGCATCGTGCGGGTGTGTGTTTTCGGGCAGGTTTAACATAAGCGATGCCGCCTCGAGTGAGTACTGCCGCGACTCGCGTGTTATTTGTTGGTTAAACATAACCTGCAGGTTATATACCTTTGGAAAATTATTGTCGGCAAAGCCGTAGGCTTGTATGCTGTTTATAAGCATTGGTATATCGTCATATCCCCACGTTACAAACGCGAAGTCTTCGCCGCAAAACTCTAAAAACTCGGGGTAGACCAAATCAAAGGTACCGCAGTCTTTTAACTGCTCGTCTGTAAGGCCTGTAATTTCTTTTACGTGTCGGTTTAGTTTTTTATAGTATTTTGGTTTTACGTTTTTTGTAAAGGTGCCTGCAATGTCAAAGTTGCTTGTAAGCTTTACAGCTCCCAGCTGTATTATTTCGCCTACAAGCTCAACACCGTTTGCGTATTTTTTTATTTTAGAGTAGGGTTGATTCCACTCCATATCGAGTACTATGTATGTCACAAAATGCTCCAGTCTATATCCTGATTATGCTCGTTTAAAAATTGTTTTGCTTTTGAAAAGTGCTTGCAGCCGAAAAAACCGTTGTATGCCGAAAGCGGTGACGGATGTGCACACTCAAGTACAAGGTGGCGGTCGCTTTTAATAAGCGCCTTTTTTTGTCTTGCGTGGTTGCCCCATAGCATAAACACAATAGGGGTTTGTCGCTCACCCAAAAGCTCAATAATGCGGTCGGTCAGCTTTTCCCAACCCTTACCTCTGTGAGATGCCGCCGCGCTCTCGCGCACGGTCAGAACCGTGTTTAAAAGCAGCACGCCGTTTTTTGCCCATTTTGTAAGGTCGCCTTTTGTAAAATCAACTGTTGTACCTGTGTCGGCACTCAGTTCTTTGTATATATTAACAAGCGATGGCGGAAGCTTTGTGCCTTCCTTTACCGAAAAGCAAAGCCCGTGCGCTTGTCCTATTTCGTGGTAGGGGTCCTGACCGAGTATTACAACCTTGACGTCGCTATAGCTTGTAAGCTTTAGTGCGTTAAAAATGTCGTGCATCGGCGGGAATATATTTCGTGTTTTGTATTCGGTTTTTAAAAACTCGCGAAGACTCAAATAGTAGTCGGCGCAAAACTGGTCGGCAAGCAAGCCGTCCCACTCGTTTCCTATATGTACCATTCACTTTTCCTCTAAAAAATATCTACCTTACATTATAACAAATTAGGATATGTAAAACAAGTATAAAAATGGCAAGATTTTTTGTTAATATTGACAAAAACAATTGCTATTGACAAATAATTTTGTGTATGTTACAATAAAAACATACAAAAACACTTACAATCCTTTTTATTCTCTTTTCTCTTTTTTTAGTAAACAGCCCCGACCGTTCGGGGCTGTTTATCTTTGTTGTTTATTTTACTTGATTATTGTTAAAAAGTGTGCTAAAATGACGAGTGGTAGTTAAATATTGAAAGGAGTATTATCATGAACTATTCTCTTGAAGTACAGAACATGTGTTGCGTAGCAAAAGGCCCGCATCACGGACCTGCTCCCATTCCCGAAGAAGGCAAATGGGTACAGGCTAAAGAAATTAAAGATATATCTGCTTACACTCACGGTGTAGGCTGGTGTGCACCCCAACAGGGCGCTTGTAAGCTTTCTTTAAACGTTAAAGAAGGTATTATTGAAGAAGCTCTTGTTGAAACAATCGGTTGCTCGGGTATGACTCACTCGGCTGCTATGGCTGCTGAAATTCTCCCCGGCAAAACACTTTTAGAAGCACTTAATACTGACCTCGTTTGCGATGCTATTAACACCGCTATGAGAGAGCTCTTTTTACAAATCGTTTACGGTCGTTCACAGTCAGCGTTCTCAGAAGACGGTCTTGTAATCGGCGCAGGTATGGAAGACCTTGGTAAAGGTGAGCGTTCAATGGTTGGTACAATGTACGGTACAAAAGCTAAAGGCGTTCGTTACCTCGAAATGACCGAGGGCTACTGCACAAGAATGGCTCTTGACGAAAACGACGAAGTTATTGGTTACGAGTTCGTTTCGCTCGGCAAAATGACCGACTTTATTAAAAAAGGTATGGAGCCGAACGAAGCTTACCAAAAATCTATGGGTACTTACGGTCGCTTTAACGATGCTGTTAAATACATCGACCCCAGAAAAGAATAATTAAGGAGGAATATATAAATGGCTAAGTTTGAAGGTTACGAGAGACGCGAGGCCAAAATCCTTGCCGCTCTTAAAGAATACGGTATTTCCTCCATTGACGAATGTAAGGAAATCTGTGATGCAAAGGGTATTGACCCTTACAAAATCGTAGAAGAAACACAGCCTATCGCATTTGAAAATGCTAAATGGGCTTATACAGTAGGTTGCGCTATCGCAATCAAAAAGGGCTGCACAAAGGCTGCTGACGCTGCTGCCGCTATCGGTATCGGTCTTCAGTCATTCTGTATCCCCGGTTCAGTTGCCGAAAACCGTAAGGTTGGTCTTGGCCACGGCAACCTCGGTAAAATGCTCCTTTCAGAAGAAACCGAGTGCTTCTGCTTCCTGGCAGGCCACGAGTCTTTTGCTGCTGCTGAAGGCGCTATCAAAATCGCTCTTAACGCTAACAAGGTTCGTGTTAAACCCCTTCGCGTTATCTTAAACGGTCTTGGCAAAGACGCAGCTTATATCATTTCAAGAATCAACGGCTTTACCTACGTTGAAACCGAGTTCGACCCCTACACAGAAGAGGTTAAGGTTATCAGCGAGAAAGCTTTCTCAAACGGCCCCAGAGCTGACGTTAAATGCTACGGTTCAGATAACGTTCCCGAAGGCGTTGCTATTATGCAGCTTGAAAAGGTTGGCGTTTCTATCACAGGTAACTCAACCAACCCCACAAGATTCCAGCACCCCGTTGCAGGCACCTATAAAAAGTGGTGTAACGAAAACGGAGTTGGCTACTTCTCAGTTGCATCAGGCGGCGGTACAGGACGTACACTCCATCCCGATAATATGGCTGCAGGCCCCGCTTCATACGGTATGACAGATACAATGGGCCGTATGCACGGTGACGCTCAGTTTGCAGGTTCATCATCAGTTCCCGCTCACGTAGAGATCATGGGACTTATCGGTGCAGGTAACAACCCTATGGTTGGTATGACCGTTGCTTGCGCTGTTGCAGTTGAAGAAGCAAGCAAATAATCGTAGATTATTTGCAATGAAATTTGCCTTACGGCAAATGAAATTCATTTTATGAATTAAATGCTCCGCATCTTTTGATGCGGAGCATTATTAAATTGGATTTTTTGCGGTAAAATCAGACGCATACTGATTGTATCTATAAATACAACTAAGAAAAACATAATTTGTAAAAATATAATATAGTTGATGTACAATATGTACAGAAAACTATTATTGACAAAATGCGACCTATATTGTATACTTTTTCACGGAGATTTTCTCCCAAAGGACTACCAAATAAGCGGTAAGCGGTTGTTCCCTCTTTTATTAAGAGGGTATA
>JAZNXL010000035.1:0-5551 GCA_045593905.1 Eubacteriales bacterium | reverse complement strand
CCGCTTGGCCTCCGACTTGCTTTGCATAAGGTCTTCAAGATGTGATAAAAGCACAGTATTATCTGTCATATTAATGAGATAATGATTTCGCAAAGTAAAAATGCGGCAATCGGAGAAAAATCTATTGGTAAAGAGTTAATAAACGGAATTTTAGAAAGCAAATTTCGAATAGGGTCTAACACGGGCGCAACAATTGTATTAAGCGCCGTCATAAACTTATTAAACGGGTCTTTAATAAACCAGCTCGAAACGCAGTAAATCAGTAAAACCGTTGAAAACGCTTCAACAAGGTAATAGATTAGAGTTCTTAAAAGCAAAATCATTATTAAAACTCAAAGCCCTCAGCGCTAAAACCATCTAGAACATCGCCCAAAATATCAACATTGTATGGTGTGATAATATAGGTTCTGTTTGCAACACGTTTAATGTTGCCGCCTTGTGCATAAGCAACACCGCTCAAAAAGTCAATAAGACGTCTTGAAAGCTCTTTGTTTAAGTTTTCGATGTTTAAAAGTACGGTTCTTTTTGAGATGAGATTATCAGCAATATCTTGCGCATCTTCAAACTCTTCAGGTTTAACAAGAACAACCTGAAGTTGAGCGGTTGTGTTGATATTCATATAGTTTTTGTCTTTTTTAGTCTTAAGAACGGGTTTTTCGGGTTGCTCGTTAGAAATATCGATAGGTTCATAACCCATCTCGTCTACTTCTTCTTCACCTGCAACACCTGCAAATTTTTTAAGTTGGTCCATAAAGCTCATAATTTATACCTCCGAATAATTTCTTTTTCCAAAAATTTTAGTGCCGACGCGAACCATAGTCGAGCCGTTTGCGATAGCAGTTTTATAGTCGTTTGACATTCCCATAGAAAGAATATCCATATTTATATTATCTATCTTTTTATTATTAATGTCAACTAACATTTTATGCATTGTGTTAAAATACTGTGAATTTTGACCTTCAAATAGTTCGGGCGACGGAATACACATAAGTCCCCTGACCCGAATATTTTGAAGCGCCGAAATTTCATTAATAAAGTTTAAAGTATCGTCAGCATCAATACCGCCCTTCGATTCTTCTTGAGAAATATTAACCTGCACCAAAATATCCTGCACTTTACCAATCTTTAACGCGTGGTCGTTAATTGTTTTAGCAAGTTTATAATTATCTACCGAGTGAATTAAATCAACCTTGTCGATTATGTATTTTACTTTGTTAGATTGAAGTTTACCTATGAGGTGAATTTCAAGGTTTTCTTTATCAAGGAAATCGTACTTTGAGAGGAGCTCTTGAACTTTGTTTTCACCAATAGCCGTAACACCAAGTTTTATTGCTTGGTTTATAATTTTAACGTCAACAGTCTTTGTAACGGCAATTAGCTTTACACCCTTGTTTTGTGTTTCTTCAAGCAACTTTTTAATTGTAATTTCAAATTCATTCATTACGAAATCACCTTCCCATCGTAAAGGTCAGAACCCGAAATTACAACCTCATCATACGCTTGTACAGCAGTTTTTTTAACAGGGTCGTACTCAATAACCGCGTATGATGCACCTATATAAAGAAGGTTAACCTCTCTATAACGTAAAATGCCGTTACTCTTAACAAAAACGCCGTTTTTTCCATCGATTTTACGCAGAGAGTTTTTATCAACCCTGAGTCCATCGTATGAATCAATAATAACCTCTATTTCACAAGAGCGTTGCGAAAGCAAGTCACCTGTAACAAAATTAGACTGCAGTACAACATAAACGTCTTCACCGTCATTTACAAGGCTTGTAACAGTGCATTTAATTTTAGAATTGGTGAGCGAAGGAACACGAATATATAACGTGTCACCGTTTTCTACAGTTTCAAATTTATCGGCTCTTGATTTAAAGCAAACGCGCCAATCACTGCCTTTAACAACCTTTCCTATTGCATTTGAAAGGGTTTGTGTGTTATTGCAATTGTCAACAACATTGTTATAAACCTCAGGTGTCATCAGGTCAACCATATTCATTTCAAGATTGGCTTCAACGCCGTCGGTCTTATGTGAAAAATATCCAGAAACAGGCGAGGTCAAATATTTAGTAGCCGATGTTGCCTGTGAAGACAGTGACCTTTTTTCGTTTTCGAGTTCTTTAATAGTCTCTTTATAATCAGTAATCTCACCTATTGAAATTTTATGCTTAATAACGCTTATTAAAAAGTCAGAAGCATTTTCAAAAGCAGATGATGGGTTGCTTGACGATACGCCATCGCCGATTTTTGCAGCATCTTTTTGTATGTTGTTGATATATGCGGTAGTGTCGTTTGCACCGCTTCCTGATTTTGCGACTGATTTATACTCATCAATTTTAACCTCAAGTTCACGAATCTGTGATTGAAGCTTTGCTGATTTTTCAGTTGAATAAACATTAGCAATAGTGCCATTTTTAGCAACCTTACCGCCGTTTGATATTACAACATCAAAATATTTTGAATTACCCGTATATATAACCTGCTCATCCCTTACAAAATAGCCCTGTGTATTAACAGTTTCTTCACAAGAGATTTGAACAGCGTATTCAGTAGTAACAGCTTTATACAAGTGTATGTATAGCTGATTAATCAAAATCACTGATACAAAAATTAAAAACACAGTTATTAAAAATTTAATAAAATTAAATTTAACCTTCAAGATTTTTACCTCAATTTAGATAATAAATAGTTATAAGCATCGTCAAACAAATCGTTTGTATAATCATACTCGTCAGCATAAAACCACTTCGTATCGGGGTTTCTTTTAAACCAAGTGATTTGACGCTTTGCATAGTTTCTTGATTTTTGTTTAATATTGTCAGCGGCCTCATCTAAAGTAATGTTGCCGTCCAAATATTCAAAAATGTCAGCATAACCAATAGCAGCACGTGCGGTTTTTGAAAGCTTTAATTTTTCTAAAGATTTTGCTTCGTCAACAAGTCCGTTTTTAAGCATTAAGTCAACGCGTAAGTTGATTCTATCATAAAGAAGCTGTCGGTCGTTGTAGTTTAATGCAATATAAACAGGGTCATACTTTCTGTTCCGCACGCTTTCAATATGTAACTGGGTTTGTGTTTTGCCTGTAACCTTATACACCTCAAGCGCACGAATAATTCTTTTAAAATCATTACTATGCAATCGTTCAGCACTTTCGGGGTCGATTTTATTTAACATTTCAAGCAAAGCTTGTCCGCCGTCTTTTTGAGCGATTTGCATTAGCTGTTCACGATATTGTTCGTCGTTATCAAATTCAAAAAAATTAACATTGTTAATTAAACTATCAACATAAAGACCTGTGCCGCCTACAATAATAACACTTTTGCCTTTATTAATAATTTGGTCAATATAGTTTTGGGCATCAGTAACAAACTTTGAAACATTATATTCATCGCAAACCGATACTATGTCCATCATATGATGGATAACGCCATCACGCTCTTTTAAATCGGGCTTTGCTGTTCCAATGTTCATTTCTTTATAAATTTGCATTGAATCGCAAGAAACGATTTCAGCATTTAATCGTTTCGCAAGTTCAATAGAAAGAGATGTTTTTCCCGATGCGGTTGGTCCGCAAACGATAATTACTTTGTTTTTCAAAAAATCACCTTAAAGTTTTCTTTTAAAGTCTTTTTCTATTTGTGATTTTGAATATTCACAAATAATTGGTCTTCCGTGTGGGCAATAGTTAATGTTTCCCTCTTTAATAAGGTTTTTAATAAATGTTTCAAGCTCAAGGTCAGATGAATCAAACCCTGCCTTGATTGCCGCTTTACAAGCAAGCATTTTAATTGTTTTATTTTCTTGCTCTGTTATTCCAAGTTCACCTGTTTGTTGTAAAATTGTAATAAGTTCAACAAATGATGAAACGGTGTCACCTGGCGATATAACATAAGGAATACTGCGAAGCAAAATATCGTTGTCGCCAAATTCGGTAAATGAATACCCGTATTCTTCAAACTCCTGCTTATATCTATGAGCAATGTCCGCTTCTTCAGGGGATAGTGAAATTGAAATAGGTTCAATAAGCTGTTGAGAAAAATGCTCACGCTGTTTATAGCGGTCATATATTTTATTAAACAAAATGCGTTCATGAGCAGCGTGCTTGTCTACAAGAAAATAAAGAGCACCGCTTTCAATTATGATATATGTTTTAAATAGCTCACCAACATATTTATACGGGAGTTCCGAGTGAACTATAAACGAGTCGTCATATCTTTGAGGAGAATAAACCAAAGACAGTTCGTCATAGTCTAAACGGGTTTGACGAGTATAATAGCCTGTTTCTTTGAGTTTTGCGTTGCGTCTTGGCGAATAATTTAAAACGTCGTTATCGTACTTTGGCAACGCCACGTTATACTCAAGTGCCTCATCAGGCAAATTAAGGTCTGTGGGATTAACAGATGTATCGGTATTGTTTAAATCGTTTATCGTTAAATACTCTTTGGGAAGTTCTAAATTCATTTCTTTCTTATCTTCGTCAGAAAGAGAGCGAATAAAGTTTGCAAGCACATTAGCAGGATTATCGCTCGATTTTGCATCTTCGCCATATTTCAAGTTAAACTGTTGTTCTTTTTCAAGACCGTCTTTTATAGCGTGATAAACATTTTCAAAAACGTGAGATTCGTCAGAAAACTTAATTTCCATTTTTGTAGGATGGATGTTAACATCGGTGCTGTTTGGTGCAATATCAATGAATAAAACTGCAACAGCATGCTTTCCGTTCATTAGCAAATTATGATATGCTTTATCAATAGCCGCAGTAACAGTTTTACTTTTAACGTATCTACCGTTCACAAAAAGCATTTGATAGTTTCGATTAGAACGCGAGCATCTTGGACGGCTAACGTATCCTGAAACCACAATTTTAGCATTGCATCTATAAACCTCAAGCAAGTTATCGCTTATTTCTCTGCCCATAACGGTATAGATTAAATCAATGGTACTTGAATCGCTATTAGTAGATAAAACTGTTTTGCCGTCAACGATAAGTCTTATAGATGCATTTTTTCTACTTAAAGCCAATTTTTGAACAATAGAAACAATATTAGCCGATTCAGTAGAATCTTTTTTCATAAAGTTAAAGCGCGCGGGAGTGTTAAAAAACAGGTCTTTTACAATAATTGTTGTACCTTTTTTAACTCCTACCTCAGTACAAGATATTTCGTCGCCGCCTTCAAGTACAAGACGTGTTCCATACGTATCAAGGTCGGTTGCGGTTTCAACCTCAATTCTCGAAACTGAAGCAATTGCAGCAAGCGCCTCGCCTCTAAAGCCCATAGTTGAGATTTTAAATAAATCGTCAACACTGGTAAGCTTGCTTGTTGCATGGCGCAAAAACGCCTTTTTAACATTAATCATTGACATACCGATACCATTATCGGTAACACGAATATACGTTTTCCCTCCGTTTTTGATTTCGATTACAATGTCATCAGCACCGGCATCAAATGAGTTTTCTACAAGCTCTTTTACAACACTTGCAGGTCGTTCAACAACCTCGCCAGCCGCTATCATATTTGCAAGATTTCTATCGAGAATCTTAATGTTTG
>JAZNXL010000034.1:0-7271 GCA_045593905.1 Eubacteriales bacterium | reverse complement strand
TTCCTTTCCGTACTCTTCTAAGTACTTAGTCTGGTAAGAGTCAGCAAATGCTACTGTTTCGTTTGCAAGCGCAAAAACTGATACCATTGAAAGTACCATTAAAACAGTAAGCACTGTCGCTAAAACTCTTTTAAAATTATTAGGCATAACATTTCCTCCCTATACCTTTTGCAAATTATATGATTGCTGAGTATATTATATATTGATTAGTATAAAAAGACAATAGCAATTTAAAATGTCCTAACAAAAAACTATTATATATTTTTATGCAAAATAAGCAAAACCCTTGTCGTGTGACAAGGGTTTTAAATTATGCTTTTGTTTTTTTGATTACAAATTCAACAAGTTTTATTGCAATAAAATTTACAATGAGGGCCGCTATTGCAAGCGGTAGACCAAAAACAAGACCGTTTACCACGCGCATAAACATTGTTGTTGTCATTGTAAACACGTGGCAGAAGGTGTTTATTGCCGATGCAAAAAGTATTGACGCGCCAAGCCCAAAGCCCCACATTAAAAGCTTTGATTTTTGAGTTTTTGCATAGTAGATAAACAGTGCAAAGCAGGGCCAGCCGAGTAAAACCTCTTTTGTACGCGGACGCGCCGCAAAATACTCGGTGAGCAGGTTACGAAGATAGGTTTCGGTAAACGAGATTTTGTTAACATTACCGCTGCGGATAACATAGAGCGCGGCAACTGCCAAAAATGCGACAGCGCCCACAATATGATACCAACGAATTTGCTTTACAACGTCTTTTGCAAGCTGCTTGTAATCGGCAATTGACATTTTTTTGTAACTGCTCATAAAAATCAACAATGCAGTAAACGCAATAGGTGCAACAAGCGAAAGTTTAACGCCTCTGAACATTGAATTGTTTATATAGTAGTCAGTGCCCGAAAGCAGTGCCGCCATAACGGTACCGTTTGCAAAAAACAGCGCAACTGCTAAAATTACCGTTAAAACTAAAAGCGGTAAAAACTTAAGCCTTGACTTTGTGTTATTAACAAAGCTGAGGCAAACCGTTATACAAAAGCAGGGCGCAAGGCAAGCAAAGAGTGTTGGATACAGCTCTAAAAGTGACATTGGCATTACGTAAGATACCAAAAGCGCAGCCGCGCCTGTACCAAGTGCCAAAAGCTCGAGGTGTTTTATTTTTAAAACCTTTAAAAGCTTTAGCATTATTACAGCCATAAGCACCGCCAAAAATGCCGTAAACGCATAGACTATGCGCTTGTTTGGGGTATAGCCTGTATAGTCGATTTCGCCCTCGTTTACAAAGCCGTGCGAGTCCATTTTTTTGCAAAACAGTTTAACATTTTGTTGAGTACGCTCGGCGTTTTCAAATTCGTCAAAGCCTTTATCTTCAAGGTGCTTTACAGTTATAAAACGCGCGTTTCTATCGTACGCCGAGTTATACATCTGATAGTAGCCAATGGGGTAGTCCTGTTGGTCCAAGTTGGTTTTGTTATAGGTATTGAACGAGCGCATCAGTTTGCCGTTTGCCGCCTCGATGTAGTCGTCGTACCTACGCGGCTGCTCGTTTGAAAGCTGCATTACGGTTTCGGTTAAAACAAGGGTTAAGCCATACTTTTCGATGGCTTTGCAAACATACCCGCTCTTTAAGGGGGCTTTGCGCGCCCTGTACCACACGCTATGCTGAAGCTTGATGTATTTTACGTCATATTCTTTACAAATTGCGTCAATATCGGCATCGTTTTTTACCGCGATATCGGGTGCGAGTGCAATATTGTAGCCAAGCTCTTTTGCAATTTGTATATGCTCGGTGTTGTAAGCGCCCTTTTTTTCGGCAAATATAGCGGTAGTACAGCCTGCATCTTTGTAGTCTTTTAGCACATCTTTAATCTGAGAGTCGTCAAAAAACCACTGAAGACGTGTTGCATCAATAGCGGCAACATAGGTTTTTGTGCTCTGCTCAAAATTATTACGATAAAGGCAGGCAGGCACAAACACGCCAAGCAATATTAACAGCGCAAGCGCATATAAAACAATGTTTTTAAACTTCATAATTACTCCCTTGGTAGCAACACCTTTACAAGCCCGAGCAGCACAATAGCGCCAACGTAAACCACAGCGCAAAGCATAAGCGGAACTACAAACGCGAATTTACCGCCAAGAATTTGAATGCCGAGTGCGTCATAGCCAAAGTATACGCCAAGTGCAAGCGCGCCTGCAAAAAGTATTTTTAAAAGGTTAATGCCGAGTGATTTTGATAAGTAGTTGCCTGTTACCTTGGTAATGGCTATTGCAATTACCACCGCATACACACAAAACAGCGCCGTTGTTGAAAACGCAACCGCCCCAACACCGTAGTCGGCAACAAAAAGGTTAATAAGCGGTTTTAAAAGCATTATAACAACACTGCTAATAACCGGCCATGCATAGCGTGAGCCAAGATACAAAATTTTGTTAAAAAGCTCTTGGCAAACATAACCGAAAATGCCAAATGTATAAATTATGAAAAGCATTGCGGTTTCTTTTGTGAGCACGCTGTCAAACTCGCCGCGTTCGTACATAATCGAGATAATATCGCCGCCAAAAATGGCTGCAACAAGAATAAACGGAACAATAATTGCAAACAGTAATAAAATGAGCTGGCGTGTAACCTGTTTTACCGCCTCTTTATCGCCTTTTTCGTAGCTCTTTGAAATTAGCGGAAAGCTTACGTTACTCATTGCCACAACAAATATGCTTGCAATAGTTACAAAAAATGTTGATGCGTAATTGATGGTGGTTGCAGCACCGCTGTCGTGACTGAGTGCGGCCTTATCAAACAAAAAGCACATCTGGAACATCATACTCGAAATGAATATATAAAGCACCTCGATATTGCGCTCTTTGGTAAGTGATATTTTTCGCTCGGGGTCACGGTAAATAAAGCGGTAGCCTTTTTTATAAAAATCGGGAAGCAGTATTGCAATGTGTAAAAACCAACCGATTGTGGTAATGAGCGAGATTGTGTGAATATTAATATCTTTAAGCAACAGCGTCGAAATAATTATTACGTTATACGGCAGGCTCATAATTGACGTTACAAAAAATACCTTATTGTTTTGCAAAACGCCCGAGATAATGTATGCCACTATAATAAACAGTCCGCTCGGAAGCATTACATACATCATTTTTTGAGCATCGGCAAAAAAGGCAGGGTTGAGCCCCGGTAAAATCATTTTTATTATAAGGTCGGTGCAAAAATACATTACAATAGTTACCGCTGTTACAATAAACGAGATTTTGCCCAAAAAGTAGGACACGTAACGCTTACCTGCAGCGCCCTGTGCATCCTCTTGCTTATTTAAGTTTTTAATAACAAGCGTTGAAAGCGCGGTACCTATACCTGTAAACACAAAGGTGGCTATACCAAACACCTGCGAATAGATGTCGGTAAGCTCGCTTGCGCCAAAGGTTGAAGCCAATATTGAGTTTCGTACAAGTCCTAAGGCCTTGGCAATAAGTATGCCAAAAACCATTATTAAATAGGTGCTTCCCTTCAAAGTGTTTCTCCTTAAAACTATATTCCACCTTATATATTAACATATTAATTAGCAAATATCAACAGTTAAAGTAAACTATTGATGTTATGATATTTTTGTGGTATTATAATACAAACAGAGAGGTAATTTATAATGTCAAACATAACAGTTTTAGGTACAGGCACCTGGGGTATTGCGCTTGCAAGGTTGCTTGTAATGGGTGGTCACAGCGTAAAAGCGTGGTCAAAAATTGATAAAGAGCTTGAATATTTAAAGAAAAACAACGAGCACCCCAACTTAAAGGGTGTTGCGCTTCCGCAGAGCATACAATACGAGGGCAATATACAAAAAGCGTTAAACGGCAGCGATATTGTTGTTATGTCGGTGCCCTCGCCGTTTGTTCGCGCCGTTGCAAAAGAGGCGGCGCCGTATATAAACGGACAAATTGTTGTTGATGTTGCAAAGGGGTTTGAAATACAGACAAACAGCACTCTTTCAGAGGTTATTAAAGACGAAATTCCATCGGCAAGGGTGGTTGTTTTGTCAGGTCCTACTCACGCCGAGGAGGTTGGCCGCGACCTGCCTACCACTATTGTATCAGCAAGCAAAGACCACGACGCAGCGCTTAGCGTACAACAGGTGTTTTCGTCGCCGGTGTTCAGAGTTTATATCAACGACGACGTGCTGGGTGTTGAAATTTGCGGCGCACTCAAAAACATAATCGCGCTTGCAACAGGTGTTGCAACAGGTCTTGGCTTTGGCGACAACGCAAGAGCAGCCATTATAACACGCGGTATTGCCGAAATGGCAAGGCTTGGCAAAAAGATGGGCTGCAGCAGGTCGACTTTTGCAGGGCTTTCGGGCGTTGGCGACCTTATTGTTACTTGCACAAGTATGCACAGCCGTAATAACAGGGCAGGCATATTAATAGGCAAAGGCTACTCGGTTAAAGACGCAATTGCCGAGGTTGGTATGGTTGTTGAGGGTATTAACGCACTGCCCGCGGCAATACAGCTTGCAAAAAAGCATAATATCGAAATGCCAATTATATTTACTCTTGGCAAGGTAGTCGACGGCAAGCTCTCGCCACAGCAAGCAATGACCGTACTGATGTCAAGAGAGCTTACAAACGAATAAAAAAGACGAGGCTTTAAGCCTCGTCTTTTTATTTTCTTGATTTGTAAATAAGGTATGCGCCTACTGCAACCAATGCAATTTGAATTGCTATTGTTATAATATCGCTCATATTAACGCCGTTGTGAGTGATATTCCAATAATAGTCGTTGGAAAAGCTACCCAAAATTGAAAGTCCGCCAAGCGCTGCCATTACAATGCCGCCGATTTTTTTGCCTTTTGATTTAGGTTTTTGAACAGGGACGTTTATATTTTGCTCTATAGTTTGTTGCGAAGCACCGCAACCGTCGCAAAACTTTGCGCCGTCTACAAGCTCTTTACCGCAATTTTTACAAAACATAATTCCACCTCTTATTCCGAAACAGTAAAACCGTATGTATCCACTAATAAGGTTGTTATATCGCCAATATAAAATGCATAGTCCTGCTCGTCAGCAACAAAGTCTAACACTTCTTTTGCTAAATCAACACGCTCAGTTCTGTCAGCCTCGTTCAGTTTAGAAATACTGATAATAAATGATACGCTCTCGCTCAATTCAACGAATGATGCTTCAACATTTTTGTCATCTGAATTTTTAATCTGTTTTTCCCAGTTTTCAAAGCTGCTTCTCATTGATGAATACTCGCTGTGGCGTTCAGTTATTGTAAATGCCGCAGACACCTGACGAATAACACCATTTTCCTGATTATAACCAACGCTTAACGACACTTTACCATATTCTCCTAAGTCACTCATAAACATTTTGCCGGTATTGTAACCGCCGTCAATTGCTTTAAGCTCTTTAGTGTCAGACTCGTTTGTGCTTTGTTCGGTGTTATCATTTGTTTGGTCGTTTTGTGACTGCGACACATCGTCTACAGGCTTATCGTTATCCTTTGTAAATGACGGTGCAATAACAAAATAGCCAAGCACAAAGCAAACAAGCGCTACTGCCGCAACAATAGCAATTTTTACCGTGTTGTTTTTTGGTGCAGGTGCGCCTGTTTTTACAGGCTGTGCTGTCTCTTGCTGTGAAGCGCCGCAATGGTTACAAAACTTTGTACCATCGCTGATTTCTTTTCCGCAATTTTTGCAAAACATAATTAATTCTCCTTTTTTCTTATATAAACAAAGACTCAATGAAATAAAATTTGTTCCTTGTTTATACTAATATATTACTATTATAGTTCCGTATTTTTAGTATGTCAAGTATTTCGTAGGAAGATATTGTATAATTATAAGGAACAATCTTCATTGCAAAGGAATTGTTAAAATGAATCGACTAAGGGAATTGCGCGAAAAGGCGGGCTTAAGGCAAATTGACGTTGCAAAAGCAACTTGCATTGACCAAAAAACCCTTTCAAATTATGAAACAGGCAAAACCAATCCGGACAGTTACTCACTGATTCAATTGGCTGATTTTTTTGATGTGAGCATTGACTATCTTGTAGGCAGGGTTGACTCGCTTTATGTTACTGTAAGCAAAGATGATATAATAAAAAAGATTGATAACATTAAGCAAGAACTTAACGATATTAAAAAATATTTGTAAACAAAAAAGCACACCTTTTGGTGTGCTTTTTGTTATGGCAGGGGCTTAAAGGACTTGGTTCCCTTTGCGGTGCCCGTAATTTGCTTTGCAAATTCCGACCGCGGCAGCCGCTAACCGCCTCGCTCACTCGTCCACCGGACGCGCTCCGCGTCGCGACCCTCGACACACTCCGCGTGCCTTAGAGTATAACTTCGTTCTACTCTAACCAAAACAAAAAACCACCCTCTTGGGTGGTTTTTGTTTTGGCAGGGGCAGAAGGACTTGAACCCTCGGCACGCGGTTTTGGAGACCCGCGAGCATTGTTTTAATTCGCTTTATTTTGTGTTAATTAGCATTATCTTTTACCGCAAAAAATCAAGCAATTACAAGGGTTTAGGGGCTCATCGCATTTGAAAAGTTAGGCACTGCCTCAAACTCTTATTTTAAGCAAAATATTTTAGAAATTTTAGAAAAAATTTAGAAATCCGGATTTTTGTTTTATTCTTCATCTTCCCTTTTTTATTATAACCTACTGTGCGTAGCACCCACACTTTATAAAAAGCCCATAACGGTACTTATGCAATAAGTACGAGGGCACATACTTATCAAAAGGAGATTTAACTATGGGATGGACAATAGGAATACCATCATTAAAACTTAGCACAACAAACAACAAAAGTAAGCACTGCGGAAATTTTTATCGTGTAGCCGCCGAGGCGTTACAAGAGCGACTTGGCCGTGACCAAGACATTAATCACGAACTATCGCATTTGAATATATACTATGGTTTTAACACGGCAAAAGAGCTAATTGATTACTCTGACGAACACTGTGCAATCCTCACCGATGCTAAAGGAAGAAAAATACGTTCAGATTCGGTGAGAATGTGTGTGACTATTTTAAAACCACCTGCCGCCTATATGGCATCATTAACCCACGATGAACAACTTGAATTTTTAAACGATGGAATTGATAAAATAAAAGAACTAGTAAGAGAGGATAATATTAAATCTATTGCTATTCATTTTGACGAACAAGGTCCGCACGCTCATGTTTTTTGGGAGCCAATAACCGAGGACGGTCGGCTTTGTGCCAAGGAACTACACGGGCTTAAGTTTTTTAGCAGGTTAAACAA
>JAZNXL010000033.1:0-17735 GCA_045593905.1 Eubacteriales bacterium | reverse complement strand
CTCTCAAATGTGTATATATAGTCGGTGTTGATTACACGAAGGTCCCACCCGTTCCCATTCCGAACACGGTAGTTAAGCTTCGTTGTGCAGATGATACTTGGCTGGCGACGGCCCGGGAAAATATGTAATGCCGACATATATCCAAGGAGATACGTAAGTATCTCCTTTTTTATTAACATGGAGGTGTATGATGGGCAGATATGAGTTTGTAGCAACCTGTCTTTTTGGTCTTGAAAGATTTGTTTCTGACGAAATAGAACGACTTGGGTATAAAAAACTTGATACCATTGACGGTAGAGTTACATTTGAAGCGGACGAGTCGGCTTTTGCAAGATTTAACATATTTTCAAGATATTCAGAACGTTTATATTTAAAACTTGGACAATTTAAGGCAACAACCTTCACAGAACTTTTTGATGGAACAAAAGAATTGCCTTTTGAGTGCTTTATCGGTCCTGAAGATACCTTTCCTGTTGTTGGAAGTTCAATCAGGTCTAAACTTGTATCTGTACCCGATTGTCAAAGTATAATTAAAAAAGCTATAGTTGAAAAATTAAAACTTAGTTATAATATTAATTGGTTTAACGAAACTGGTCCTGTATATAAAGTTGAGTTTTTTATAAATAAAGATATTGTAACAATAATGATTGATACAAGCGGGGTAGCTCTTCATAAAAGAGGGTATAGACCTGCGTCTAATGCGGCCCCACTGCGTGAAACTCTTGCTGCTGCAATGGTAAATATTGCAAGACCGAGAGAAGATGTTTTGTTTTGGGACCCTTTTTGCGGCTCTGGTACAATAGCAATTGAGGCTGCTATGATGATGACAAAGACAGCCCCCGGCTTAAAACGTTCATTTGCCGCTGAAAAATTTGAGTTTATCGACCAAAAGACATTCGATGTTGCACGTGAAGAGGCGTTAGATTTAATTGACAGAAAAACAAAATTTCAGGTATATGCGTCTGATATTGATGATAAATGTGTATCTCTTACAAAATCAAACGCAAGACGAGCCGGTGTTTTTGATAGTGTGTATTCGTTTAAAAAAGATGCTCTTGAAATTGCAAAAGATAACAGAAAAACAACAATTGTATGTAACCCACCGTATGGAGAAAGATTGCTAGATAAGCAAAAAGTAGAGCAACTTTATAAAGCTATGGGAAAAACATTTAATGAATTATATCCTTGGCAGATTTATATTATTTCTTCGGTGCCTGACTTTGAAAAACTTTATGGTAAACGTGCAGACAAGGTTAGAAAATTTTATAACGGCAAATTAAAGTGTAATTATTATCAATATTTTAAAAAATAAAAAGCGTGTGAAAACACGCTTTTTATTTTTTAAAATGACATATGCTCAATAAAAGAACCTGCTGCTCTTAGAGCTTTACCAGCTGTTTTTCTTATCATACAGCTTTTTGATGACATTTTTTTTGCTGCAACAAGCCCTATAGCTGCGCCCATTGTTGTGCCAATTAGTGTATACATTATAAAACTTTTACTGTTCATTATTTTTTCTCCTTTACTTTGTTATTAATATTCTTTGTTTAAAATTAATTATTATACAACTATTCTCTTGTTTACTTTTTTTGTTGAATGATGTATAATATTCTTATAATTTGTTATTGGATGTGAAGCATGATAAATTTATTTAAAATAAAAAAAGAATTATATAAATTAATTAGCTTTGCAGCATCTGGAATTTTTAGTGCGGGTGTTGACTGCGCTGTTTATTATTTGCTTTTGAACTTTGCTTCTATTGACTTTAGACTTATTCAGCCTATATCAATGTCAGTTGGTCTTTGTTGTAGTTTTTTGTTTAATAGATATATTTCATTCAGAAACGAAAAACATTCGCTCGGAATTGAGGTTGCAAAATATTTGGTTGTATGCGCAATCGCGATTATGATAAGCCCTGCTATAATTTCAATTTACCATATTTGGTTTGGGGAATATCTTGTTAAAATTCCTGCAACGCTTACAACCGGATTAATTAATTATATTTTGAATAGGTTTTTTGTTTATAACGACATTTCTATTTTGAAGATTTATGAAAAAATTGAGCAAAGGAGGGGAGAAAAGTAATGAAATTTTATCAGCTTGATAACAAGGCTCTTGAAAAAGAATTAGAAACCAATCTTGTTAATGGTCTTACCAAAGAACAAGCGCAACAACGATTTAATGAGTGTGGCTACAACGTTCAAATTAAAAGTGTAAAAGACAAAACAACTGCCATAAACCCTGTATGCTTTGTTTTGCTTATTTGTGTATGCCTTGCGTATGCACTTTCGGCGCTTTTTACCAAAAATATTTCTTACTTGTATTACTCTCTTGCTTTTTTTAGTGTTTTTGCTATTTCACAGGTTATAATTTTCACTGTTAATTATTTTGTTAATAAAGAACTTAATAATTCGTTTTTAAACTCAAGTGCAATTCTTACGGTTATCAGAGATGGTAATGAAATATCAATTAGGTCATGCGAAATAATGTATGGCGATATTGTGCTTATTAAAAAAGGTGACTATATTCCATTTGATGGTGTTATAATATCTTCTAAAGGTTTGGTAACTGACGAAACAGATGTAGGTGGAAAAGATATTTGTTCAAAGCGCCAAGGAATTATTTTAGAAGACAATGTTCCTATGACGCAACTATATAATACTGTTTTTTGTGGTAGCTACGTTGTTCATGGTGAAGCAAAAATAGTTGTTACTGATGTTTGTGCACGTGTTTATTCTGAAAAATCAGGTGTTTTAAACAAAAGGCAAAGCAGATTTAACTCTAAAATAATTGATATATCTACAATTTTTTCTACAATTTTTGTTTTGTTTTGTCTGATATTTTCTGTTGTTTGCGGTTTAATATCGCAAGACGCCGTGTCTGTAATTACTTTTATAATTTTGATGTTATCATTGATGTTCTCTGGGTACATTAAAACTATTTCGCTTATTATATATAAAAAAGCATATATAAATTTAAATAAAAAGGGCATTTATTTAAAATCATTTAATAAAATAAACTCTATTAACAAAGTTGATGTTCTTTTATTGGATAGTTCTATTTTATATAAAGATGATGTGGAGTTATCATCTTTTGTTGACAGTGAAGATAAAATTTATAATATTTCAGATGTTTCTAAAAAAACAGTTAAAACATTCTTGTATACTGCGCTTTGCTTAGATAATAGAATTGCTGAAAAGTGCGATAGAATTCTAAATAAATGCGGTATTAATATTGAAGAAATATCGTCGCTCTATCCTTCTTTATTGGTCAAAGATTATGATGACATAGGAATTCGTGTTTGCGCCAGGGCATTTGATGGAACCAACACGTTGTTCGCAGTAGGTAACTATACATCTGTTGTAGCATTATGTAACAACTCTCTTTCTGATAACAGCATAAGCAAATTATCTCAGCGCTCAAATGAAATTCTTGCGGTAGCAATTAAAACTGTTGACCAGATACCTAGCGATTTATCTGTTAAGCTTAATAACTTTACACTTGTTGGAGCTATTGGCGTAAATAAAAGTAAAGATTATAGTGTTTATAACTCAATTAAACTATTAAATAATTGCGGAATTAAAGTTATCACTCTTTTCCCGGGAAAAGACGATTTGAATGTTAATGCTGTTAGTGCTGCTGATTTTATTAGTTTAACTAAGGAACAGGTTAAAAATGTTGATGCTATTACAAACTTTGACGGCAATATAAACAATACCGTTTCATTTTTATCAAAACACGGATTTTTTGCTGCGTTTATTGGCTGCAAATCTAAAAATGATGATAAAGTTTTAAATTTTGCAGTTCAAACTGATAATCAGTTTGAACTTAAAAACGCCGACATTGTTATTGACCGCGATTATAAGGTTTTTGAATCTTTTTACGAAACGAGAAAAGCTAACTATTTGTTAAATCAACTTTTTGAAAAAAGCACCCTCTTGTTTGCTTTTTATAATGTAATTGGTGTGTTATTCTCGCTTTTATATAAAGAACTGCTAATTTCGCCTATAATTTTTGCGCTGTTATTCTTTATTTGTGTGCCACTTGCTATCTTTTTGAGAATGTATTTTAATGTGTCATTTAAAAAGATATCACTAAAAAACAATAGTGATTATCCTTTGAGCAGTAAAACAGTCTCGAGCATATTACTTTCTATTTTGTTATTTATTTTTGTTTGTGTTGTATCGAAATTTATATTTAATTATCAAATTTCTGCGATGTTTTTAGTTATTTCATTTATCACTTATTTATTTATTGATTTTGATGGTAAAAAGAATATCTTTTTATCTACTGCAATAAGCGCGGTATTTCCTTTGATACTATCAATAATTTTGTCAACACCAATGGGTGCTATACTTAATATTACGCCAATAAATTTTGGTTTAGCAGTTGTTGCAGTTGCGCTTGGAATAGGATTTAAGCTTTTGTTTGACTTTATATATAAAAAACTTATTTTAAAGTAGTACATTTATTATTTATATGTTATAATAAATAAAATGACGAAATATGGAGAATAAAATGTTAGAAAATTCAAATTCCGGTTTTATTTTTGGCAGAAATAATGTTATGGAAGCTCTAAAGGCTAACCGACAAATTGATAAGCTGTTTGTAAGTGAAGGTGCCGGCGGAAGTGTTGGTAAAATAATTTCTTTAGCTTCGCAAAGTAGAGTTCCGATAATTAAACTCAGTGGTTCTAAGTTTGATATTAAATTCCCCGGTGAAAATCATCAGGGTGTGGTTGCTGTAGTTGCTGTTAAAGAGTACTCAACAATCGATGATATACTAAATCTCGCTTCAAGCAAAAATCAAAAACCATTTATTATAATTGCTGATGAGATTGCTGACCCGCACAACCTTGGCGCAATTATTCGTTCGGCTGAGTGTTTTGGCGCACATGGCGTTGTAATTTCAAAGCGCAGAGCGGTTGGTCTTACTGCTTCGGTTGAAAAAGCAGCAGGCGGGGCTCTTAACTACTTACCTGTTGCAAAGGTTACAAACCTTGTTTCTGCAATCGAGGAACTTAAAGAAAAAGGTGTTTGGATTTATTGTTGCGATATGGATGGCAGTAACGCATATTATGAACAAAACTATGATGGTGCTGTTGGACTTGTTGTAGGTAGTGAAGGTAAAGGTGTTTCCAAACTTATCAAATCAAAATGTGACTTTGTTGTTAATATCCCAATGTATGGAAACGTTCCTTGCCTTAACGCATCAGTTGCAGCATCTGTTGTGATGCAAGAAATAGCAAAGAACAGGAGATAACTTGTTTTGGATAAATTTAATCTTGATGATTTAAAAGAATATCTTGATTCAAACAATTCGCAATCAGGTGAGTCATCGATAACACTTGAGTCTGTTTTAAACGACTTTTCAAGTAATGCTAAAACCGCGGTTGTTGATGAACAACCTGCTGAGGTTAGCGTTGAACAAGAAAGTGAAAACGATGAAGAAATAAAGCGCCCTGACGGTTTTTCTGTGAGTGGTGCTTTTGATGCGATTAAAACAGAAAAACAAACAAAAAAAGAACAATGTGTGGTTGAGCCTCCAAAAGAACAACAACCTCAAGCTGAGCCTGTTAATGTAGGCAAGGAGATTCATACACCAATTGAGAATAAAAGATTTTTTAACACTGATACTTTTAATTCAATTAAAGAAAAATCAACTGCGAATATTAAAGATTCTCTTGTTTCTTTTGCAAGTGGAAAAGAAGAAGAGGATGATGGCCAAGAAGAATTTTTTAAACCTGTAGAACCTACTGAAGAACTCGAAGACTACACAAAGATTGAAGATAGAAGCGACATTATAAGAGAACTTAAAAAAATTAATGCTTCGGCCTCGGCAAAGCTTATGTTTACTCTTATTTTAACTGTTGCCTCGGCGTTGGTTTTTGCCATTAACAATTCTTTCATTAAGCTTTCGTTTTTAAACCCTAATCAAAACTTTAAAATATATACTGTTTTGTTAATGGGAATTTCTATTTTTGCGACAATAGTCAACATTAATTCTATTATCGCTGGTGTAAAATCGTTATCAAAGTTTAAGTTTACAACAGAGGCTTGCCTTTTTGTTATTTTGATTTTAACTATTTTAACCGATATATTTACATTGCTAAAATCATCGCCTAGCGATGTAATTTGCTTTGATTTTGTTTATGTTTTATTTGTTTATTTTAACATTTATTCAAAAAAAGCAGTTGCAAAGACAGTTTATAAAAACTTTTTAATTACCTCGGCCGATGGTAAAAAGAGTGTAATCAATAAGCCTACAAACGAAGAAGCGGTTAACGATATTATGCTTGAAACAGGCTGTAATGCCGATATTGTTTACGCTTCTAAAAGCGAATTTATATCAAACTTTATAGATAAGAGTTTTGATGATTTTAATTCTTGTTCATCAAGGCTGATTTCAATTTTACTTTTACTTGATATTGCTATTGCAATTGTTAACTTTGTTGTTTTTAAAAACATTGAACTTGCAATTATATATTTATTAAGTTCGTTTTGTGTTACATTTCCAATCCTTTTTGCATATTCGTTTTCACAACCGCTTAAAAATAATTCTAATAAATCTCGTAAGTTTGGCGGTGTTATAATCGGTAGCGTTAGTGCTAATGAACTTAAAGATGTTCAAACTCTTATTGTTGATGATGCTGACGTATTTAATGCCTCGCTTAACGGTATAAGATTATACGGTCAAAATGACGTTGACAATGTTATCATATACTTAAATTCGTTATATTCAAAAGTTGGAGGTCCGCTTTATAAATTATTCTCGGATATGCTTTCTGAAGATATTTCTTCAATTCCTAGAATTGACGAGATATATTACCACGATACTATGGGTTATTCAGGTCTTATTCACTCGAAGGTTTTTGTTGTCGGAAACAAAAACTTGATGGACCATTTCGGTATTGATGTTGATGACAGCGAGTTTGAAATTTTATATCAACAAAAATCGAAGCACGTTTTATTTGTCGCTTACGATGGAAAGCTTATGGGTGTGTTTTTACTTACATACTCACTTTCTCACGGCATTAAACAAGCGTTTGATATTTGTGAGAAAAACCAAATTGCTGTGTGTATTGCCGAACGTGATGCTAACGTAAACGAGCAAACTCTTTTTAATGCCTATAAACCTAAAGAAAAAGCTTTGTTTAACATTATCTCATTCAGAACTGCAAGACATTGCTTTGATAAATTCGAACTCAGGCATAAAACCCCATCTCACCTGATTTCACATACAGGTATTAAAGGACTTGCTGCGGCACTTAACGGATGCAAATCAATGCAGTTTGCGTTTAAAACCAATAAGATTATTACAAGGCTTTCGGCAATATTGGCTGTTCCGCTTATTACCTTTTTACTTTTCTTTTCGGAACCGTCATCTACACTGCCTGTTCAGGTGCTTATTTATCAGCTCTTGTGGTCTATTCCAATATTCTTTGTTTCAACCTTTTCTAAATAATGCTTGAAATTAATATTAGTCTATAATATAATACAAATCAGTTGTGGCATAAAGTGAAATCACACTATTCGGGGTTTTAGCGGCACCTTGTAACCTGCAATCCGCTATAGCAGGGAAGAATGCTCATCTGAGGGTGTTATTTAGCTTGGTAAGTCACGTAATACAAATGTTGAGAAACAGGTTCGGTGCAATGTCAGTTTGTGAACCATGTCAGGCGGGGAACCGAGCAGCATTAAGCAAATCCTGGTATGTGCCACCGATGCGCCTGTTTTGAGTTTGTGTTACGTTAAACTCGAGTTATTTACATTCGAACTGAGTTGTGTGGTTTCACTTTATGCCACATATTTTTTGGAGGTATTAGATGTATCAGGCTCTTTATAGAAAATACCGACCTCTTCGCTTTGACGACGTTGTAGGTCAAGAGCACGTTGTAGAAACAATTAAAAATCAAATTATTAGTAATAAAACCTCTCATGCATATATGTTTACAGGTACACGGGGAACGGGTAAGACAAGCTGTGCTAAAATTTTTGCGCGCGCTGTTAACTGCGAAAACCCGCAAAACGGTAACCCCTGTAACGAATGCGATACCTGCAAGGCTATGTTGAACGGTAGCTCTGTTGATGTTTTTGAAATTGATGCTGCATCAAACAACGGTGTTGATAACATTAGAGAGCTGCGCGAGGATGTAATGTTTACACCTGCTTCGGCAAAGTATAAGGTCTATATTATTGACGAGGTACATATGCTCAGTAATCAAGCGTTTAATGCTCTACTTAAAACGCTTGAAGAACCGCCGGCGCATATAATTTTTGTTTTTGCTACTACCGAAATTCACAAGGTTCCGCAAACAATATTATCGCGTTGCCAACGTTTTGACTTTAAGCGCATTACTAACGACGATATTAAAAAACGCCTTGAATATGTTGCAAACAAAGAAGAAATTACTTTACAAGAGGACGCGGCAAAGCTTGTTTCTCGTCTTGCTGACGGTGCAATGCGTGATGCCTTGTCTATTTTAGACAGATGTATTAACTCAAATCAGACCATCTCGTTAGAGGTTGTTGAAAAAACAGTAGGCCTTTGTCCTTATACTCAAATTTCTCAAATTCTTGTTGCTGTTGCAAATAAAGATACCGATGCGGTATTGGAGTTTTACTCTGAGTGCAGAAGAAACTCAAAAGATGCTCTTTCGCTATTTTCGGAGCTTTGCTCTTATTACCGTGACCTTATTGTAATAAAACTTTCTAAAAATCCGATAAGCCTTTTAGCTTACGATAGCGAAAAAATTGAGCAACTTAAAGAACTTTGCAAGCTTTATACGCTTGAAGAAATTGTTAGATGCGTTAAGGTTCTACAAAACGGCATTTACGATGTAAACAAGTTTAAAGACAAACACATTATGGCTGAAATCACTCTTATTCGTCTTACAAACGAGAGCGTTGGCGGCGACTACGATGATTTAAATGCAAGACTTTCAAGACTTGAACTTGTAGGTGTATCCCCAAGTGCTGTTAAAACGCCAAAGCCTACACCAAAGCCTGAGCCTGCAAAAACCGAGTCGGTACCCGTAGTTGTTCAAAAAGGTGACAAGTGTGACTTTTGGCAGAAAATAATTGATATTATGTTTGCATACGGCGCTAATTCAGCCGCTGCAATTATGAATACGCTTACAGCATCAGTAAATGATGATGCAATCATAATACATTGTTCTAAAAATGACCTTGCTTATTCAATGCTATCGCTGCCTGATAATATGGCACTTATAAAAAAAGCGGCAGAACAAGCAACCGGTAAATCATATTTTGTATCGTTTTTAGACGAAAAACCTACACAACAAAATAACGATGATATTTTTAATGAATTTTTAAATAATGCAAATGATATTTTATATGAGGAGTAAATTATGAAAGCAAGATTACCCGAAGGCTATAATATGAAACAAAGCGATATGATGAAAAAGGTTCAAAAAATGCAAGAAGACGTTGCAAATGCTCAAAAAGAGGTTGAAGAATCAGTTTTTGAGGCAAAATCAGGCGGCGGAATGGTATGTGTTCAAATTAACGGTAAAAAAGAAGTTTTATCAGTAAAGCTTGAAAAAGAAGCCGTTGACCCCGACGATATTGAAATGCTTGAAGATATGATTGTTGCCGCTATCAATGAAGCAGGTAAAAATGTTGACTCGACGCTCGAAAGTAAAATGAGTGAAGCAACAGGTGGACTTAATCTTAATTTCCCAATGTTTTAAGAGGTAACTTATATGCAATTTATACCTGCGTTTGCAAAACTTGTAGAAGAGTTTGAAAAACTTCCCGGTATCGGTTCAAAAACTGCGCAAAAAATGGCATATTATATTATTTCGTCAGATAAAAGTGTTGCTTATACTTTTGCCGACGCATTAAAAGAGGCTAAAGATAATATTCATTGTTGTGAGATATGTCAAAACATAACCGATAAGAGTATATGTTCTATATGTTCTAACGATAAGCGTGACCACTCGATTATTTGCGTTGTTGAAAAGCCAAGTGATGTTGACGTTGTTGAAAGAACAAAGGACTTTAACGGCGTGTATCATGTTTTACACGGCTTAATATCACCAATGAACGATGTTCAGCCTGACGATATTAAGCTTGCTGAGTTATTACACAGAGTAAGTGAAAACGATATTACAGAAATAATAATGGCAACAAGCCCCAATGTTGAAGGTCAGGCTACTGCAATGTATATTGCAAAGCTTTTAAAACCTTTCGGTGTAAAAGTAACGGGTCTTGCTCTTGGAATTCCTGTGGGCGGTTCGCTCGATTATGCCGATAGTATTACTGTTGCACGCGCTATTGAAAATAGGCGTGAACTATAATTAAGGAGGAACTATGGACTACAAAAAAGAATTTGAAAGATGGCTTGAGTTTGCAAATTTAGACGAACGTTTAAAAGCCGAACTAATTTTAATTCGTAACAATGACGATGAGATATTCTCGCGCTTTTATACCTCTCTTAATTTTGGCACCGCAGGACTTAGAGGTCTTATGGGCGTTGGTACTAACAGAATGAATATCTATACTGTTCGTCAAGCAACCTATGCGCTCGGAAAATACATTTGCGATTTAGGTGACAATGCTAAAAACCGCGGTGTTGTTATTGCTTTTGATTCGCGTAATAACGGTGTACGATTTGCCGAGGATGCTGCTTTAACACTTTGTAACCTTGGAATTAAGGTGTACATTTTTGATTCATTAAGACCTACACCTGAACTCTCATTTTCTATTAGAAAACTTGGTGCTATTGCTGGTATTAACGTTACTGCATCACATAATCCTAAAGAATATAACGGTTATAAGGTTTATTTTGAAGATGGAGCACAAATTGCAGGCGAACAGGCAAATATAATACTTGGTTATATGAATGCAACCGACCCGCTTACAGTACCGCTTGCAGACAAGGCTGACTGTGAAGCAAAAGGATTATTTAATGTTATAGGCGAAGAACTAGACGCGGCTTACGTAGATGCTGTTATATCTGAAAAACTCGATTTAGGTGAAATTTCAGACGAAGCAAAGAATGTTTCTATTGTATATTCAGCGTTTCATGGTGCAGGTTACAAACTTGTTCCTAGAGTTTTAAAAGAACTTGGTGCAAATGTAACAATGCAACCTGAACAGGCAGTTCCTAATGGTGATTTTCCAACCTTAAAATCTCCCAATCCTGAAGAACGCGAGGGTATGGAACTGTCGGTTAAACTTGCTAAAGAAATCGGCTCTGACCTTGTTATTGCAACCGACCCTGATGCTGATAGATGCGCCATTGCGGTTGTAATGCCAAACGGCGATGTTGAAATGTTTTCAGGTAACCAAATAGGTGTGTTGCTTTGCGATTTCATTATCACGGTTTTAAAAGAGCAGAATAAAATGCCTTTAAACCCTGCTGTTATCTCTACAATTGTTTCAACCCTTATGATTAAAAAAGTTTGTGCTGAAAATAACGTTGATTATTTTGAGGTACTAACAGGATTTAAATATATTGGCGAGTGTATTGCTAATTTTGAAAAAACCAATTCAAATACATTCTTACTTGGTTTTGAAGAGAGCTTTGGTTATTTGAAGGGCACATACGCAAGAGATAAAGATGCTGTTGTTGCTGCTATGCTTATTACCCAAATGGCTATGTACTACAAAAACAAGGGCATGAATATTAAACAGGCAATGGACTCGTTATACAAAAAATATGGTTATTTTGTTGAGAAAACATTAAGCTATTCAATTTCGGGCGCAGTTCCTATGGAACGTGTTAACGAAATTATGACAGCGCTTCGCAACGAAGATAACTCGGTTGTTGCAGGCACTAAAGTTTTGCGCGTTCGCGACTATAAGACTTCAACTATAACCGACCTTGCAACAAATAAAACTGAGCCTACAAATTTACCTGTTTCAGATGTGCTTTATTATGAACTTGAAGATGGTTGCAGTGCTATTGTTCGTCCTTCTGGCACTGAGCCTAAGGTTAAGCTTTATGTTTTAACATCGGGTGAAAATAAATTCGACTGTAACGAAAAACTCAAAAAATACGAAGCATATTTTTCACAAAAACTTCAATAAAAAAGAGCGACTCATAAGAGTCGCTCTTTTTGGAGCTTGTGATCCGGTTCGAACGGACGACCTGCGCATTACGAATGCGCTGCACTGCCAGCTGTGCTACACAAGCACTAAAATGATTCTATCATAATTTCCAAAAAAATCAATACTAATGGCTAAAATGCTTGATTTTTCCTTGCTAAAATATTAAAATTAAAGATAAAGAAAAAATATATTGGAGTAAATTACAATTAATGTCTAAAAGAATTGTTGTAATAGGTGGCGGTCCTGCAGGACTTATGGCGGCAGCAACTGCGGCTAAACACGGCGGGAACGTCATTTTGCTTGAAAAGAATACAATACTCGGAAGAAAACTGCTTATTACAGGCAAAGGCAGATGTAACGTAACAAATTTTTGTGATGCTGAAAATGTGCTTAATAACATTAACAGTAACAACTCAAAATTTTTATATAGCGCTTTAAACGCTTTTAGTTGTTACGATACGTTTTCTTTTTTTAGCGATTGTAACGTTGAGTTAAAAATTGAGCGCGGCAACAGGGTTTTTCCTGTAAGCGATAAAGCCAGCGATATCCGCGATGCTCTTAAAAAATATGCTCACGATAACGGAGTTGTGATTTATAACGAGCAGGTAATAGATGTTAAACAACAACCTTTATGTGTTGTAACAAATAACAACGAGTATTTTGCCGATGCAGTTATTATTGCAACCGGCGGTCTTTCTTACCCCTTAACCGGTAGTACGGGTGATGGCTATAAATTTGCCAAAAAACTTGGTCATACCGTAACCAAAACACAACCCGCCCTGGTGGCAATGCTATCAAAAGATGAGTTTTTACCTGACTTGGCAGGTCTTTCTCTTAAAAATATATCAATTGAAATTAAAGACCAAAATCAAAAGGTTGTATATACCGATTTTGGAGAGATGTTATTTACACATACAGGTGTTTCAGGACCTGTTATTTTATCGGCATCTTCAAAACTTGAACAAGGTAAAAATTATAGCCTTTATATTGATTTAAAACCAGCTCTGTCATTTGAACAACTTGACGATAGGGTATTAAAAGACTTTAACAAATACATTAATAAAGATTTTACAAACTCACTTGTCGATTTGTTGCCAAAGAGCATTATACCTATTATTATTAAAAAAAGCGGTATAGATGCGCGTCAAAAAGTCAATACAATTACAAAAGAACAACGGAACCAATTAGTTTCAATAATTAAAGCTTTTCCTGTTTTTCTTTATTCGAAAGCAGGGTTTGGCGAGGCTATAATCACATCAGGCGGTGTGTCAACAAAGCAAATCAACCCTAAAACCATGCAATCAACAACTGTAAAGGGAATTTACTTTGCAGGTGAAGTGATTGACTTAGATGCTAATACAGGCGGATATAACTTGCAAATTGCATTTTCAACAGGTTATGTTGCAGGAATTTCTGCTGCTATGGAGGAATAATATGATTAATATTGCAATCGACGGCCCAAGCGGCGCAGGTAAGAGCACGTTATCTAAATCTCTTGCAAAAGAACTTGGATATATCTATGTTGATACCGGTGCTATGTATAGAGCAATTGGTTTGTACTTTTACAATAATAAAATCGAAATTTGCAACGATAAAGATTATACCGACGTGCTCAAAAATATTAAAGTTGAGCTAAAATATCAAAACGGCACACAGCTTGTTTATTTAAACGGACAAGATGTTTCTGCTGATATAAGGGTTCACATTATTAGTGATTATGCTTCTAAAGTCAGCGCTGTACCTTGCGTTCGTGAATTTTTATTACAAATGCAACGCGATATTGCAAAAACCAATGACATTGTTATGGACGGCAGAGATATTGGAACAGTTGTTTTGCCTGATGCTAACATTAAAATATTTTTAACTGCGAGCGCAAAGGTTCGTGCAACTCGCAGGTATAAAGAACTGATTGAAAAAGGTCAAAGTGTTAATTTTGAAGATATTTTAAAAGATGTTATTGAACGTGATGAGCGAGATTCTTCAAGAGCAATCGCTCCGCTTAAGCCTGCTGATGATTCAATTATTGTTGATACATCAAATCTTGATTTTGATGAGTCGTTACAGTTATTACAAAAAATTATAAAGGAGAATATTTA
The DNA here is from genome assembly GCA_045593905.1 of Eubacteriales bacterium. Classification (GTDB taxonomy): domain Bacteria; phylum Bacillota; class Clostridia; order Oscillospirales; family QAKW01; genus RGIG9041. Next base: position 3,562 of record JAZNXL010000033.1, on the reverse strand, counting down.
ATGAAGTTCTATTCTGTTGCGGTTGCGGTTATTAAAGTTATTGCAAAAATATTCTTTCCTGTAAAAGTTCATGGCAATGTGAACGATATTCCTAAAGATTGCGGTGTTGTTCTTTGTGCTAACCACGTTTCTTATTTAGACGCTGTTTGGCTTGCTATTATTTTTAAACGACAAATACGCTTTATAGGCAAAAAGAAATATGCCAATATGTTTGGACTTCGCACAATTTTTAAACTTGTCGGTGCATTTGGCATAGATACCGAAAAAGCTGATATATCCGCACTTAAAAACTGTTTTAAAGTAATTAAATCAAATGAAGTTTTGGGTATATTTCCTGAAGGTACAAGAGTTAGAAACGGCAAGATTTCAAACCCTATGCCAGGAACCGTTATGATTGCGCACAAAACCAAAGCGCCTATTTTTTATGCTCGAATCAAGCCTAAATATAATGAGTTTAGACTTTTTTGCAAAACTGATGTTTACATAGGTGAGACTGTTTATGTTGATGAGCTTGGCGTCACTGACGGCAAGGGCGGTCAATATAAAGATGCGGCTATTGAACTTGTAAATAGAATTTACTCTTTGGGGGACTAATGCCTGTAAAAATTATTGAAAACGCAGGTTTTTGTTTTGGCGTTTCACGCGCTGTCGACCTGCTATATCAGCAAATCAACAATAACACTAAAAATTTATATACCTTTGGTGATATTATTCATAACAGCGAAATTATTAACGAAATGATTTCACACGGCGTTAAAACCGTAAACAGCGCTAATGATTTACCAAGCGGCAGCACTGTTATTGTAAGAGCTCACGGTATTACCAAACAAGACAGAATGAGTCTTGAAAACAAGAATATTAACATAGTTGATGCCACTTGTCCTTTCGTTTCAAAAATTCAAAACATTGTAAAAGACCGCTGTAATTTGGGTGATGTGGTTTTAGTTGGCGGTAACAAAAATCACCCTGAGGTTTTGGGTATTATTAGCTATGCAAACGATGTGCGAGTGTTCGAAAACTGCGACGAACTTGAAAAGTTAGCCCAAAATGAGCCCGATTTATTGGTAAAATCAACAACAATTGTGTGGCAAACCACCTTTAAATTGAGCGAATATGAAAAATGCAGTAATTTTATAAAAAAAATATTTAAAAATGCAAAAATTTATGATACAATATGTAATGCGACTGAAAAAAGGCAACTGCAAACAAAAGAACTTGCTAAAAAAAGTGATGTTATGATTGTAGTTGGCGACAAAAAAAGTTCAAATACCAACAAACTTTTTGATGTTGCAAAAATGTTTTGCAAAAACACTTATTTTGTGCAAAACGCTAAAGAGATACCAATTAAAAATTTATATAAAAACAAAAATATTGGTATTACGGCAGGTGCTTCAACACCTAACCGTATAATTGAGGAGGTAAAACAAACAATGTCTGAACTGGCAAACAACACAATGGTTAATGAGGAAATGACCTTCGAGGAAATGCTTGAGAATTCCTTAAAAAAAGTAATTACAACAGGAGATAGAGTAAAGGGCATCGTAGTTGGTGTTAACCCTGCTGAAGTCAAGGTCGACCTCGGAACTAAGCAGTCCGGATTTATTACCAAAGATAACTTTTCAGCTGATGCATCTATAGACCTTACAACAGCTGTTAAAATAGGCGATGAAATCGAATGTATTGCACTTCGCGTTAACGATATCGAAGGCACAATCGCACTTTCTAAAAAGAAAGTAGACGCTATGCGCGGCTTTGAAACAATCAAAGCTGCTTACGACGAAAAAACTGTTCTTGAAGCTCCCGTTAGTGAAGTTACCGAAGGCGGTTTAGTAGTTATTGTTGATAACGTAAGAGTATTTATTCCTAAGTCACTTACCGGCAAACCCGCTTCATTTGACTTTGCAACATTAAAAGATGAAGTTGTTCAATTTAACGTAATTGAGTTTTCTGTTATTCGTGGCAGAAAGAAAATCATTGGCTCAATGAAAACTATCGAAAACGAAAAAAGAAAAGCTGCTCGTAAAGAGTTTTGGGAAAACGTTAATGTTGGCGACAAATTCGAAGGTGTTGTTAAATCACTTACAACCTTTGGCGCATTTGTTGACCTTGGTTATGTTGACGGTCTTTTACACATCACAGAGCTTTCATGGAAAAAAATCGGTCATCCCAGCGAAGTTGTTAACGTTGGCGATTTAATTACAGTTTACGTAAAAGCAATCGATGCCGAAGCTAAAAAGATTTCGCTCGGTTATAAAGACCCCGATTCAGACCCGTTTGTTCTTTTTACAAACAACAATAAAGTAGAAGACGTTGTTAAGGTTAAAATCGTTAGCCTTATGCCTTTTGGTGCATTTGCTAATATTACTGAAGGCGTTGACGGTCTTATCCACATTTCACAACTTTCAAATAAAAGAGTTAACAAACCTGCTGATGTAGTTTCAGTTGGTGACGAGGTTGATGCTAAAATTGTTGACATTAATCTTGAAACAAGAAAAATCGGTCTTTCAATGAAGGCTCTTATCGAAGAACCCGAACAAGAAGTTGCCGAAGAAGAAATTGCTGAGCACATTGTTGAAGAATCAGCTGAGTAATCAATATAATAATTTAGGCGGAGAAATTTTCTCCGCCTTTTTTATTTTATTATATATTTACAAATATATATATTAATGTTATAATATAATATAAAATTTAAAATGAGGTATTGTGTTTTAAATGCAAATCGACTATCAAAAATACATTGATTTAATTAAACAAATAAATGCTAAAGAAAAGCGCAAACAAAAAGCAGCTGTTATTACTTATGGTTGTCAACAAAACGTTAGCGACAGCGAAATACTAAAGGGTATGCTTTTGCAAATGGGTTTTGAGTTTTGTGAAAAGGCCGCTGATGCTGACGTTGTTGTTTTTAACACCTGTGCGGTGCGTGAGCATGCCGAACTAAAAGTTTACGGTAATATTGGAGCTTTAAAGCAAGTTAAACGAAAACGCCCCAATATGCGAATAGCAGTTTGCGGTTGTATGATGCAGCAACAGTCGGTTCAAACCGAAATTAAAACAAAATACAGGCATGTTGATATTGTTTTTGGTCCTTCGTTAATTTTTAAGTTTCCCGAAATGCTCTTTAATTCTATTAATGAGCGCAAAAAAACATTTGAGCTGACCGAAGTTTTAGAAATTGTAGAAAATATGCCTGTTGAACGCACTGAAAACAACAAGGCTTGGGTTACTGTTATGTACGGTTGCAATAATTTTTGCTCGTATTGTATAGTCCCTTATCTCAGGGGCCGCGAAAGAAGTCGCCAACCGCAAAACATTATAAACGAGGTTAAATCACTTGTTAAACAAGGCTATAAAGATATAACACTACTTGGTCAAAACGTTAATTCTTACGGTAAAGACCTTGATGGCAAATACGATTTTGCCGATTTACTAAACGACCTTAACAAAATCAAAGGTGATTTCTGGCTAAGGTTTATGACAAGCCATCCTAAAGACTGCAGCGTTAAGCTTCTAGACACTATGGCAAGCTGCGATAAAGTATGTAAGCAGTTGCACCTGCCGT
>JAZNXL010000032.1:0-5011 GCA_045593905.1 Eubacteriales bacterium | reverse complement strand
GTAGCTAAATTGACCTTCGGTCAGCTTAATACGAATTTAATTTAGCTACCTACTGCATAAAAAAAGACAGCGTAAGCTGTCTTTTTTAATTTATATATTCGCTGTGGTAGTTTGTAAAAAGTGTTGAGCCGTGTGAACGCTCGGCAAAAGCCTTTGGTGCGAATTTGTTATCACCCATGCCCACAATAACACCTGCGTTTGCACACTTATATACCGATTGTTTTGCCCACTCTGAAATTTCTTCGTCGTCGATAAACTTTTCGGCCGCGATGTTTTGAGCAAGAGTTTGTTTTTTATAGTTTTCGGTATAGCTTACAACCATAACACACATTTGTTCGCGTGTTATATTTTGGTCGGGTGCAAATGTACCGTCACCCATACCGTATACAATACCGTTATCGGTTGCCCATTTTACAGCAGGTGCGTACCACTCACCGCTTTTAACGTCGCTAAACGCACTCTGAACGCTCTTGTTTGACGTATCAACACCCGAAAGGTTTGCAAAAACCTGAACAAACTGCGCACGTGTTAAATAGGTATCGGGTGAAAACTTATTGTCACCCATACCTACAAATATTTTGTGTGTTACGGCATAGTCTATGTACTTTTTGTACCAGCTGTCGCTTTTTACATCGGTAAACAGTTTTGAGCTGTCAACAATTTCGACCTCAGGCTCGACCTCGGGTTCAGGCTCGGGTTCAGGCTCGGGTTCAGGCTCGGGCTCGGGTTCGGGTTCGGGTTCAGGCTCGGGTTCAGGCTCGGGTTCAGGCTCGGGTTCGGGCTCGGGTTCAGGTTCGGGTTCAGGTTCGGGTTCAGGTTCGCCATCAATATATACCGCTTTTGTTACAAGCAAAATAGTTTTTGTGCCCAAAATTTCTACGGGTAAACTATCGTTTGAAATATACGCTATATTATTGCCCGAAACCGTTGCATAATAATAACCTTGGTAGTTTGCTAAAAAGTTTTCGCCCTCGGCTTTTAATTGCGATGTTCCGTCATTGTTAAGTTTATACCATTTTATACTGCTTTCATCATAGCTGCCATCGGCCTCTAATGTTAAAACGTTATCAGTAGCTATAACTTTAGCGCCTAAAAGATTTGTGCTTGTAAAAATATCGTTGTACCAGTTTTGATATCTGTTTGTTAAGCCATCGAGAATTTGCTCGGGTGTTCCGCGCATAAATTCTTCATTCCAACGCGCAAGACTTGCATTAAGCGATGGATAGATACTCTCTATTATGCTATTAAGCTCGCCACTTATAAGTGACTGCAGTTTTAATTGAAAATCACTGCCAGCCTTTGAATATTCATAAAGCTTTTGAACAAAATCAGCCTTGTTTAAAAACTGTGCTGCATAGTGGTTTTCATAGTTCCATGTAGGAATATAAAAATTTGTTGTGTTAATATCAGAACCGTCATAGTCCCATACGGGCTCAGATATAAGCTTGCCTTTAATTTCGCCTGTTTTTGCATCAACATCAATATAAAAATAAACGCTTAATGCCATAAAGTCGCGGTTTCCTAAAAAGGCATCAATAAGAAAATGCTTTGCAAATGAGTCTGTATCAATATAGTCAGAATAATGCTTATTTAAACTGTTATAGCCTGTACTTGAAAACAACGCATCTTCTAACTGCTGAACGTGTACAGCAATTTGTTGAATTTGTTGCTTAGTAAGATACTCGGGTTCTTTTACAGAAAACGCCTGCCCGCGTCTTGTGACAAAAAAGCTTGGGTCGGTTAAATAAGTGTCATACACCTGATTAACCTCAATAACCACACCGCCAAAATTCACATAACTGCCGTCATCTTCTTTTGCAAGCTTGGCTTTTGAAGAGTACTGATATGCCTGTATACCCGCGTTTAGCGCAGCATCTGCGCTGTCGTCGTTAGACACTACTGTATTTGTGGCATCGGGAATATCCCATCTATGTAAAGGCGCACTATCGCCTTCATCGCCTGTACCGCCTTTAACGCCGTTAATTCCCGATTTTTGAACTACTCTTGTAGTGGGCGCGTCATCATCATCGTCACCCTCTACCTCATACTCCGCCTCGTTGATATTTATTCTGTTTTTTCCAATAGTAACGCGCTCAATAATCATATATGCACCGCGATACTCGTCGTTTATATACAAATCAACAATTTCACATCTGGGGTTAAAATTAGCGCCCATAGCATCGGCAAAAACATGAGCGATTATGTCATAAAGACCGGTGTTATTATTAACGTTCATATTTAAAAGCGCCCATTTTTTATCAGCAGACACACCGTTAATAAGCGAAAATTTTTGGTCAAGATTAATCTTATACGGTTTTTTGCCATTTGTACAACCGTGCCACGAAAAGTTTCCGCGGCCTTGGAACTTTTTAATTTGTATCTGCTCACTCTCACCGCGCGAGTCAGTTTTTACAAGATAACCCTTTGCAATATTTAGTTGACTTAGGTTTATATAATCAATATCGTTGCCGTCGGTAAAAAACACCTCAAGCTTAGGGAACGATTTTGAAACTTTAGTAAAACTTAAGTCAGCAATTGTGTAGTCGGGATGAGTTGCAGTTATTGTAAAAAAACCGCCATCATCCGTATTACCGAAAATTTCGGTAAGGTCAATCGGCTGAGTGCTCACGGTAATTTCAGCGTTTTCAACACTGCCTGTAAGCACAGTACCTTCGGGGAAGTTTATTGTAACACCTGTTACATCGTCATCGGCAGTTAAACAAAAATAGCCGTTTTTAAAGGCTATCTCTTTTTCACCTATTTTAAAGCTGTCGGCAGTAAATATTTGCTCATTTGCAAACGAAAACGTACCGAGTGCCGATAATAAAATAACAGCTGTAATAATGCATACTAAAATTCTTTTCAATATCAAATCTCCTTTTGATTTTAATAAAATTATTATATAATAATTCGCATTTTATTGCAACAAAAAAAAGACAGCTTACGCTGTCTTTTTTAATTTGTTTATTAACATAAATAAAAGATGTATTACCATACCTACCGCAATTGCAACAACAAGGTCAAACACAACTGTTAGCACAAAGGTTACAATAAGCACTAAAACATCGGTCTTGGGCGCGGTTTTTACAAGATGTACAAAGTGACGCCACTCGCTCATATTGTACGCTACAATAAACAGTATTGCAGCAATTACAGGCATTGGGATATACGCCGCATACGGCATAAGTACAACAAGTATTAAAAGGAGCACTACCGCGTGAATTATTGCAGCAACGGGAGTTTTGCCGCCGTTTTTAACGTTTGCAGCAGTACGCGCGATTGCGCCTGTTGCAGGGATACCACCAAAAAGACCTGAGCAAATGTTACCTACGCCCTGCGCGATAAGCTCGGTGTTAGAGTTGTGTTTGTCGCCAATCATACCGTCGGATACAACGCAGGATAAAAGCGACTCAATACCTGCAAGAATTGCTATTGTAAACGCGCTTGGTAAAACTGCCATAACCTTGTCCACGCTAAATTCGGGGAGTGCAAATGCCGGAAGCGAGCTCGAAATCTGATAAAGGTCGCCGATTGTGTTTACCTTGAGCGAAAACGCTAAAACAACCGCAATACCAACCACAACCGCAATAAGCGATGCAGGAATTTTTTTGTTTATTTTTGGCCACGCAATAAGTACCGCAAGTGACAAAATACCAACGCCGAGCGCCCACGGGTTAAGAGTTGTAATTGAGTGCGCTATCGCCTCAATTTTTTCGGCGGTTTCAATGGCAACAGTGCCCTCTTTAAAGGTAAGACCTAAAAAGTCTTTAATCTGACCGATTACAATTGTAACTGCAATACCCGCAGTAAAGCCGACTGTGATTGAGGTGGGTATAAACCTTATAAGTGAGCCGAGTCTTAAAACGCCCATAAGTATTAGCATAATACCCGCCATAACGGTAGCGAGCACAAGTCCCGAAATTCCGTGAGTTGCAACAACGCCCGCAACGATGGTTGCAAAAGCAGCGGTAGGGCCTGAAATATTAACACGGCTGCCGCCGAGAAGACCTATTACAAGACCTGCAATAATTGCGGTGTAAAGTCCCTTTTCGGGCGAAACACCTGATGCTATTGCCAGCGCTATTGAAAGCGGAAGCGCAATAATTGCAACAATAACGCCTGCCACTGCATCGGCCGAAAAATCTTTTAAGCTATAGTTTTTAAGTGTTGTAAATAGTTTTGGACTAAATGTTTTCATCTTTTCCCCTCCGCGCTACATTGTAACACAGCAAAACAAAATATACAATAAAAAAAGCACTCTTTCGAGTGCTTTTTTATATTATTTTACGTATTCCGAATGGAATTTTGCAAGGATAACGCTACCCTCGGCACGAATTGCATTGTCCTGAGGTTTAAAGTAAACCTTTGAGCCTTCGTTGTAGCCAACAATAATACCTGCTTTTTGACAAGCGGTAACTGCTGATTTTGCCCAATCACTGATTTTATCAGCATCGGCAAAGTTGATAGCATCTTTATCGTCTTTTAATGTTACCTTTGCAAACTCTACGTAGTTTACAAGCATTTTGCAAAGCTCTTCGCGGGTAACTTTGTCGTCAGCTCTGAATGTTCCGTCCTCATAGCCTGCAACAACTTTGTTTGTCTTTGCCCACTCAACAGCCTTTGAGTAGTACTCGCCTGCTTTAACGTCGGTAAATACCTCTGCTGCAGCTTTGTTAGCGTCGGCACCTGTGTCGATACCTGCGATACGGGCAAGAACGGTTACAAACATACCGCGTGTGAGTGCTTCGTTTGTACCAAACTCTTTATCGCTCACACCAACGAGAAGTTTGTGTGAGTATGCATAGTCAACGTATTCTTTATACCATTCGTCTTTTGCAACGTCGGTAAATATTTCTTTGGTATCAACAATTTCTACCTCGGGTTCGGGTTTGGGTTCAGGTGTAGGTTCGCCCTCGGGTTTGGCTTCGGGTTCGGGCTTAGGTTCAGGTGTAGGTTCGGGTTCGGGTTCGGGTTTGGGCTGTTCAACCTCTTTTTTGGTGTAAACAGCTGT
>JAZNXL010000031.1:0-2092 GCA_045593905.1 Eubacteriales bacterium | reverse complement strand
ACACTACGGTTATTAAGTCGCTACGGTTTGTCCCGTTATAAGGCACAAGGCTTGTTGGAGCTTTGACAAAGCGGTTGCTTTTTTGCAACAACCAGGGTGGTACCGCGAAAAACAAATTTTCGTCCCTGAAGTAAAGTTATTTAACTTTGCTTCGGGCTTTTTTATTTTTACAAACACGTCGACCAACACGGCGCAAAAGGAGAAAACACATATGAAACAAATCAAAATTGCAGATGCGACTCTTTGCCGCGAGAACAGTCACTTTAGCTTTAAGGAGAAAATTGAAATTGCAAGACAGCTCGAAAACCTAAACGTTGACGTTATCGAGTTTCCTGAAATAGCAAACGCTCGCGCAGATATTTTGCTTATTAAAACCGTTTCATCATTTGTTAAAAACAGTGTAATTTCGGTAGCCGCAGGTGTTGGTGCCGACAGTGTGGAAAATGCTATTGCTTCTCTTGCAAATGCTAAAAACGCACAGGTGCGAATTGAGCTTCCTGTGTCGCCTGTTGGTATGGAGTATACCTGTCACAAAAAACCCGATAAAATTTTGGCACATATTGAAAATGCTATTACCACCGCAAAGAAAACAATCAACAATGTAGAATTTTGCGCCGTTGATGCTACGCGTGCCGAAGCCGATTTTCTTAAAAACGCTATTACCGCCGCAATTAATGCCGGTGCTACAAGCGTATCTATTTGCGACAGTGCCGCCAATATGATGCCCGACGATTTTGCAGCCTTTGCTGCAAGCGTTGCCGACTACTGCACGGTACCGGTTGGCGTTAAATGCGACAACAAAAATGGGCTAGCAATTGCTCAGGCAATTCTTGCCGTGAAGCAGGGTGTTGATACTGTTAAAACTGCTGTTGACGGCACAACCGTATCTCTTGAGACCTTTGCCGATATGATTAAAAACTGCGGTAATGACTACGGTTTTACTTCAAATATCAAGACTACCGAGCTTCACCGCATAGTTAAACAAATCCGTTGGGTAACGGGTGCTGCACAAAACAGCAATACCGCCATAAAAACCGCCGAGGATACAGGCGTTCATCTTGACAAAAACGATGACATCGACGCAGTGGCAACTGCCGCCGCAAAGCTTGGTTATGACCTTTCAGAAGAAGACAAGGCAAAGGTTTATGAAGAATTTTTACGCGTAGCCGCAAAAAAGAATGTAGGCTATAAAGAGCTTGAAGCAATTATAGCAAGCGTTGCATTGCAGGTACCTGCTACCTATTCACTCGTAAACTATGTTATCAACACAGGTAACATTATTCCCGCATCGGCACAAATCACTATTAAAAAAGCCGACGAGCAAATACAGGGCATTTGCATTGGTGACGGTCCTATTGATGCTGCATTTTTGGCAATAGAGCAAATTATTGGCCACCACTACGAGCTTGACGATTTTCAAATTACCTCGGTTACCGAGGGCAAAGAGGCTATGGGCTCGGCTATTGTAAAGCTCCGCAATAACGGCAAGCTTTATTCGGGTAACGGTATTTCTACCGACATTATAAGCGCAAGTATTCCCGCATACATTAATGCCGTAAACAAGATTGTTTACGAGGAGGCAAACTAATATGAAGTTATCATTTTCTACAAAGGGTTGGCATAACAGCTCGTTTGATGAATTTTGTGATATAGCGGTAGATTTAAGCTTTGGCGGTATTGAGCTGCACAACGTAAATAATCGCCTTTTTACCGACAAGGACGGTGCTTTTCACGATTATACTGCCGCTGCTACCGCTCGTAGACTTTATGAAAAGAAATTACAAATTCCTTGTATTGACGTGCTTTGCGATATTGCTGCCGCTAACAAGGCCGATGCCGCTATAGAGGAATTTTCAAAATGTGTAAATATAGCTTCTAACCTCAATATTCCCGCTATTCGCGTAAAGGCCGAAAAGGCTGTTGACGCTAATACGGCTCACGCTACCGTTATTTCTTTTATAGAAAATGCGCTTCCCGTAGCAACGGCAAAAAACATAACCATTTTAATTGAAACGTCGGGCCTTTTCTGCAAAACTGCAGAGCTTAGAGGCGTTTTAGACCAATTTGCTTGCGATAATTTAGCAGCGTTATG
>JAZNXL010000030.1:0-2253 GCA_045593905.1 Eubacteriales bacterium | reverse complement strand
TTTTAAAACGGGGGTTGCGTATGGAACAGTGTTCACAAGTAATGTCATTCTCAAAGTGTGAGGATTGCGACAACTCGCAAATACATCATGCATCATTATGTAGGGATAAACTATGCCCCATTTGTAAGTGGAGACTTGCGACAAAACGTTATCTTGCAATGTCGGAAATATTACATATTGCATCAGCGGAATATCCGGAGGCAATATATCAATTCGTCACTTTAACTGTCCCAAATTGCAATGTGGAAAACTTGTCTTCTACGTTAAAGTCAATGTCAGCACAATGGAACAAACTACTTCAGAGGGTAAGCGGCAAAAGGTCTATAGGCTGGGCAAGGTCGCTTGAGATAACATATAATGCAAGAACGAGACAGGTTCACCCTCACTATCACTGTATTATAATGTACGGTTCACAGACAGAGGCTGATTTATACGGGGCCGGCATTGTTTCTGATTGGGTAGAATTGAATGTTGGTTCATCTTTCAAAGCTCAGTCATTGAAACAAATTGCAAAAAAAGACTTAGACGGCGATATATCTACGGTGGCACTTGAAGTATTCAAGTATAGCACAAAAGATGAGGACCTTGATACAATGCCGTTGTCTGTTTTCCGTGAATTTGTCAATCAAATAGGCGGCAAACGTATGGTATCTTTTGGAGGCTGGCTGAAAGAATGCAAAAGAATGGTTGACGTTGACATGGAAACAGCAACAGAGGACAACGAATGCAAATGTAGAATTTGCGGCAGTACCAATTTACACGATGTTTTGTGCGAATGGTCCGGCATAGAGGCCCAATATAAACGGTTGGTAATATAGTACGCAAAGCAATTGCAACCAAATGCTTGCATTTTAATTAGATACACGGGGGGATAGGGCAACGTAGGAGTACGACCTGAGCACCTTTGTATAGACGGTAGCAAAACAGTAAAGCGAAAGCACCTAAGACAGTCGACGGTCAGAGGTAAGTCCCCTGTAGCATTCTTGGATAAGACCTACAGCATCGGCAAAAAAAGACGGTAGCACATACCGTCTTATTTTTTTGCTATTGTCTTGAATGCGATAAACTCATATATACTCGGTCAGGCTCATTCCCTCGGTAAAGGCAAGCCCTTTGCGGCTGGCTATAGCCGCCTAAAGGCGAATGCCGCCAGCCGTCAAAGCCTCGGTCAATCGTATTCCCTGCGTTATAGATAAAGTTAGTTTATGTTACGTATAGCGGCGTTTTCGCTCTGCTGCGGGCGAATTGTAAAGGCATAAAGCCCGTAAAATTTGAAATTTTATTTAATTCGCTTTGCGGCTGGTATCGCCGCATTAGAAAAGCGAATTACAAGCCCTATCGGGAATAAAATTTAAATTGTTACGCAATTCGCCCTTAATAGGAAGAAAACGCCGTCGGGAGGAAGTGTTACACACTTCCTTTTTATTTTATTAAGAAAAAAATAAATCGCTAAAGCGATATTTTTTTCGGAACTTTCGGTTTCGTTTTGGTTCGTTGGTTTTGCCGTTGTGCTAAGTCTTTTGTTTTTTTAATGCTCGGTAAGGGAGTGTGAACGACAGAGGTCGTCACACTCCGCACTTTTAATTATGGCAAGTTTTGTTTTTGTCAAGGGCTACGCAAGTGCATTCGCACCCTTGACAAAAACCCTATCTTGGTGCGAAAGTCCCATAAATCGGACAGCAAAACGTCGTTTTTGTAGCAACCCTTGATACATTAGAAACAACTCAAGGATTTGATTTGAAGATTGCTATATAAAGAACATGTGTTCTCGTATTTTATTTTAAAATAATACTTGACAAAACGGCAATTTTGTGGTATAATACGGGTACAAAAAGTAAGTAAAAACTTTACTTTTTGCGTTATTTTTGCATATTTTAACACATTTTTAACGTATTTTTTGCGTAAAAAAACCGAATGTCGGCAAACATTCGGAAAAACACATAGGAGGTTTTATTACTTTGTACACGAATATTATAACACAGGTGCAGTCTTTTGTCAAGGGCTTTTCACTTTTGGATGAAGTATTGCATAAAGACGTGCAAACATTATCGAAGTGGGAGGCGAAAAAAATAGATAGCTTGAAAATGGCTCGCAAAATGATGAAAGCAGGGTTTTTAAAACGGGGGTTGCGTATGGAACAGTGTTCACAAGTAATGTCATTCTCAAAGTGTGAGGATTGCGACAACTCGCAAATACATCATGCATCATTATGTAGGGATAAACTATGCCCCATTTGTAAGTGGAGACTTGCGA
>JAZNXL010000029.1:0-1830 GCA_045593905.1 Eubacteriales bacterium | reverse complement strand
GTGACCTTTATCGGCGGTGGCTTTGTCAATCTTCATACCGCTAAGGTCGTTTAAGTTAAATGATTCGTCATCGCTTGAAGAAACAAACTCCTCCTCTTCGGTAGAGGGTGCTTTAAACCAAGTGATAATTTGCCCATAATTCAAAGCCTTTTCATCGGTCGCGATAAAGTGCGAGCCTGCCATGTGAAACTCACCAACAACGTTGGTATTAGCAACGCCAATAACGCGCTTGTAGTCTGAAAGCTTTATCTTGAAAGTATAGTTTACGCTAACAACACGACCACGCAAGCCCTTTAATTTGCCATCAACGTAGACAATGTCGCCACGCTTTAGGTCAAACATATCATTGTAGTAAGAGCAAGTTATATGTCTATCGGTAAAGAAAACATCCACCACCGACTTTTTGGCAGTCGCCTGTGTTATGGTTGGCACTTGCTGTTCGCGTGTTGTATCGATATTCTTTTGTTCGTTTTCTACTGTAAAACCAATTTTAAATCCCATTATCATTCTCCTTACTTATATTTCTTTGCAAGTGCAATAATTACGCCTAGTGGAAAAAACAATAGTGCAATAATAATTCCTATAACACCTAATCTTTTGTTACTCATTTTAATATCCCCTTCTTTATGTTATAGTTTCATTATATATCGTTCACTGTACCAAAATACTCCCTATGCCGTGTAAAACCATAAAAAACCATTTGCATTTTTATTTTTTTGTGCTACAATAAGAACAAATGTTCTTTTGGGCGGTGAGATGTTGGATATTGAACACAAGTATATTGCTATAGATTTAAAGTCTTTTTATGCTTCGGTTGAGTGTGTTGAGCGTGGGCTTGATCCGCTTACCACCAATCTGCTTGTCGCTGACCCAGGTCGCACCGAAAAGACCATTTGCTTGGCGGTTTCCCCCTCGCTTAAAAGTTACGGTCTTTCGGGCCGTGCAAGGCTTTTTGAGGCGATACAGCAAATCAATATGGCAAACGAAGCAAGGCGTTACAAGGCGCCTAAGAGAAGATTAGAGGGTTCTTCTTACAATGATAACGAGTTAAAAGACAACCCATCACTTGCGATTGACTATATAACCGCGCCACCAAGAATGGCATTGTACATGCAGTACAGCACACGCATATATGAGATTTATCTTAAATATTTGTCGCCCGAGGATATGCACGTCTACTCGATTGACGAGGTTTTTATTGACGCTACACATTACCTTAAGGCCAACAAAATGACGGCGCATCAATTTGCCAAAGCTATAATCTCTGACGTACTAAAATCAACCGGCATTACAGCCACGGCAGGTATTGCGCCAAATATGTACCTATGCAAAGTGGCTATGGATATTGTGGCAAAACATATCCCTGCCGATAAAGACGGTGTGCGTATTGCCGAGCTTGACGAAATGAGCTATCGTGAAAAACTGTGGTCGCACCGTCCCCTCACTGACTTTTGGCGAGTAGGCTCGGGTATTTCAAAAAGATTAGAATCTTGCGGACTTTATACTATGGGTGATGTTGCGCGTTGCTCGGTTAACAACGAGGCGTTGCTGTATAAGCTTTTTGGTGTTAATGCCGAGCTGCTGATTGATCACGCTTGGGGTTGGGAACCTTGCACAATAGCCGACGTAAAATCATACAAGCCAAGCAGTAATAGTTTAAGCGTGGGTCAGGTGCTACAATGCCCTTACACGTATGAAAAAGCAAGGCTCATTGTTCACGAGATGATAGATGCTCACGTGCTTGATTTAGTAGGCAAAGACCTTGTTACCAATCAGGTTGTGTTGCACATTGGCTATGATATTGAAAATCTAACTGACACCGAAATCAGC
>JAZNXL010000028.1:0-9421 GCA_045593905.1 Eubacteriales bacterium | reverse complement strand
CTTGAAAGCATCGTCCTCCCCGACAGCGTGACCACGCTGGGCAAGAGCGCCTTCGCCTTCTGCTACAAGCTGACCGACGTTACCCTCAGCAGGAATCTGACCGCCATCGAGTACGGTACCTTCGGCTACTGCGACGCGCTGACCGCCATCGTGATCCCCGCGAGCGTCACCTCCATCGGAGAGCAGGCGTTTAAGGATTGCGACGCGCTGACCTCGGTAAGCCTTTCTAACGGGCTTCTCTCCATCGGAAGGTATGCGTTCGATCTTTGCAAGAAGCTGAGCGATATTACCCTGCCCGATACCCTTACCTCCATCGGCGACTATGCCTTCAAGACCTGCGAATCCCTCACCGAGATCACGGTGCCCGCCGGTGTGACCTCCTTGAATTACACCTTCCAAGGCTGTAAGAATCTCGCGTCCGTTACCCTGAACGAGGGGCTCGTGACCATCGGCCGCTACGCCTTCAACGGATGCGCCTTCACCGAGATCACCATCCCCGACACCGTCACCTCCATCGGCGACTCTGCGTTCTCGTCTTGCGCGAAGCTGGAGCGCGTCACGGTTCCCGACAGCGTCACGACCATGGGTACCTACGTGTTCTCAACCTGCTCCGCGCTGGAGGAGGTTACGCTGAGCCGAAACCTCACCGCCGTCGGCGGCAGTACCTTCCGCAACTGTAAGGCGCTCCGCTCCATCGTCATTCCCGACAGCGTGACGGCCATCGGCGAGTTCGCCTTTGACGGCTGTAACGCTCTTGCCGAGGTCGTGCTCCCGAACGGCGTGACCGTCATCGAAAGAGGCACCTTCACGAACTGTTGGGCACTGGAGGAGGTCGACCTTCCCGATGCACTGACGGCCATCCGAAACGCGGCGTTCTACACCTGCAAGGCGCTGACCGAGATCGTGATCCCCGACACCGTGACCGTGATCGAATACAGCGCGTTCACCGGCTGTGAGTCCCTCGCGTCGGTCACCCTTTCCAAAAATATCACCTATATCGACAATGATACCTTCAACTCCTGCAAGAGCCTCGTATCCATCGTGATCCCCGAGGGCGTGACGGTCGTTGAGAGCGGTGCGTTCACCAACTGCGTCAAGCTGACGTCGGTGACCCTGCCGAGCACGCTGACCGAGATCCAAACTCAGGCATTCTACGGCTGCAAGCTGCTGACGGATATCACCCTTCCCGAGGGGCTGACGGCCATCGGCTCCAGCGCCTTCGCCTACTGCACGGCTCTGCCCTCGATCCAAATTCCCACCACCGTTACCTCCATGGGCACGGGCGTATTCACCGGCTGCACGGCTCTTCGGGAGATCGTGATCCCGGGGAATATCACGACGATTCCCAGCAGCACCTTTTCGGGCTGCTCGGGTCTGACCTCGGTAACGCTGAGCGAGGGCGTGAGTGTCATTGATTACCTGGCGTTCTACAACTGCACGAGTCTCACCTCCGTGACTCTCCCGAGCACGCTGACGGCCATCGAGCACGACGCGTTCTCTACCTGTAAGAGTCTGACGGCCATCGTCATTCCCGACGGCGTGACCACCGTTGCGAAAAACGCCTTCTACTATTGCGAGGCTCTGACGAACGTGACGCTCCCTGCGAGCCTCACCGAGATCGCAGACTCCGTCTTCAGAGGATGCAAGGCGCTTACGGGCATTACGATCCCCACGGGCGTGACCGCCATCGGTAAGGCCGCGTTCCAGGATTGCTCTGCGCTGGTGTCCATCGTACTCCCCGAGGGTCTGCTGACCATCGGAGAGGATGCGTTCCAGGATTGCAAGGCGCTGGCAAGCGTGACCCTGCCCAGCACGCTGACGACCATCGGAAACGACGCCTTCTACCGCTGCACGAGCCTTACCGCCATCGTCATTCCCGACAGCGTGCCCGCCATCGGCAGCAACGCCTTCTACGGCTGTACGTCCCTTGCCTCAGTAACGCTCTCTAAGAATATCACGCGATTGGAAAACAACACCTTTAATTCCTGCTCGTTTGCCGAGATCGTTCTGCCCGAGGGGCTTACCTATATCGGACAGGGCGTATTCAGCTACAACAAGAGCCTTACGTCCATCGTCATCCCTGAAGGTGTGACTACCATCGATACCAGCGCATTCTATTCCTGCTCGGCTCTCGTGTCGGTGAATATTCCCGCAAGCGTGACGGCCATCAACCAGAATGCGTTCTACGGAACTGCTCTGGTCGAAGTCGACTTCGCTGCTGCCGACGGCTGGTTCCACGCCACCTCGTCGAGCGCGACGAGCGGTACGGCCATTGATAGCGCGCTGTTGTCCGATCCTGCAAGCGCAGCGACGGCTATGGTCACCACCTACAAGGGATATTATTTGAAACGAGCCTGACGCAAGGCTTCCGAATGCCGGTATGACCTGTGAGGCTTGTCCCTGCGGGTTTGAGCGGAGGTGTGGAATGTAGATGATTCAAAAAGGGTCGTTTTACGTTCCACACCCTCCGCCAAAAATCGACAAGATTCGACAGAAGCTTGTCGATTTTTACTTATTACCTCTTCACTCTTCACTTTTCACTATCCACTAAATATAAAAGTCGATTTTTGGGAAGTAATAAGTAAAAAGTAATAGTGAATAGGTGAGTTAGAAAATGCAAAGTCCTTTGCTTGATAAATCAAAAGCGTTTGCTTTACAAATAATAAAACTTTGCCGAACAATAAAAAAAGAAAAAAGGGAATCGGTTATTACCAACCAGCTTTTACGTTCAGGCACAAGCATCGGTGCAAATATTCGCGAGGCTTTTTATGCTCACGGAAGAGCCGATTTTATTGCAAAGCTTCAAATTGCTTTAAAAGAGTGTTCCGAAAGCGAATATTGGTTAGAGCTTTTGATTGAAAGCGATTATTGCGATTCTCATGAAATACTAAATCAATGCGTTGAAATTAAAAAAATGCTTGTATCTTCACTAAATACCGCAAAAAATAATAACCTTTAATCTGCTTCCTGAATGTTATATGCGTTCAGGAATTTTTTTACACAAGGAGGAAAACAGCGTGGTTGTAATAATTGCCGAAAAACCAAGCCTTGCGCGTAACATTGCGGCAGGTATTGGCAATATGTCGCGTAAAAACGGCTACCTCGAGGGCTCGGGTTATATTATCACCTGGGCGTTTGGTCACCTGTTTTCACTTTGTGATGTTGAAAGCTATACAGGCGGCGAGCGCGGTGCGCGCTGGTCTATTGATACACTCCCCTGTTTTCCCGAAAAATTCAAGTTTGACCTTAGAAAAAACGCCGACGGCAGCCGCGACGCCGGTGTAGGAAACCAGTTCGCCGTTATATCGGCACTTTGCAACCGCGACGACGTTGACAAAATAGTAAACGCAGGCGACGCCGACCGCGAGGGCGAAATCATAATACGCCTTTGTATTAACAACGCACTTAAAACCCAAAAACCCGTTTACAGACTGTGGCTTCCCGACCAGACCCCCGAAACAGTTGCGGCAGCACTTAAAGAAATGAAACCGCAGTCGGACTACGACAGCCTTGCAAACGAGGGCTTTGCGCGTACATACGTTGACTGGCTTTACGGCATTAACCTCACACGCTTTGCAACCCTTAAAACAGGTACGCTTCTTCGCGTGGGTAGGGTTATTGTGCCTATTGTAAAGGCAATTTACGACCGCGATATGTCAATTAAAAACTTTGTGCCCGACATTTATTACGGCATTGTTTCAAACATTGATGGCATTGAGCTTTTAAGCAAGCACAAGTTCAAAAAAGAAGAACTTAAAAAAGCCGAGGCTTTTTGTCAAAAATATAACCAGTCACCTGCAACGGTAACAAGCGTTAAGCGTAAAAAAGATACTTTAAAACCGGGTAAGCTCTACTCGCTTTCAAAGCTTCAAAACGTGCTTGGTAAAAAGCATAAAATGTCAATGGAAAAGAGCTTGCAGGTGGTACAAAAGCTTTACGAGATGGGCTACCTTACATATCCACGTACCAACTCCGAGTACCTTGCAACCGCCGAAAAAGATAAAATCAAAAAAATTCTTTCTAATATTGCAAACATAGGCTACCCCGTAACCTTTAAAGACGGCAAAACAATATTTGACGACTCTAAAATCGAGTCGCACTCGGCACTAACGCCAACATATAAAATACCCAATAAATCGTCACTCACCGACGACGAGATGCTCGTTTACCAAACTGTATTCCGCCGTTTTGTTGCGGTATTTTGTAAAGACGACTGTAAGGTAGATAAAACCGAAATTAAAATACAGGTTGCCGACGAGGAGTTTACCTTAAAGGGCGCGGTTATTACCGATGCAGGCTGGACAAAGTACGACGACTACACCGCAAAAGACAAAATTTTGCCGCCGCTCGAAAAAGGCGATAATATTACCGTTAATTTTGAGCCAAAGCAAAAAGAAACCTCACCGCCCAAGCACTACACAATCGAAACACTTAATAACTACCTTAAAAACCCGTTCCGCGACGAAAAATCACAGGCAAGCGAAAACGACGACGAAGAATACCGCGCAATGTTCGAGGGCCTTGAGCTTGGCACCGAGGCTACGCGTACAGGCATTATCGACAACGCCAAAAAAAGCGGGTATATCGAGCTTAAAAAAGACGTGTACAAAATTTTACCGCACGGCGAGTACTTTATCGAATCGCTCACCAATATGCAAATTTTAATGGATAAGTACAAAACCTCTGAGCTCGGTCAGGCGCTTAAAAAAGTATACCGCTCGCAAATTACCGTTAACGATGCGGTTGACCTTGCCAAAGCCGAAATTAAAAAGGCGTTCGAGCCAAACACCGCACCGCCCGAAAAAGATACCGACAGCGGTCTTTACGGCGATGAGGTTGGCATCTGCCCGCTTTGCAAAAGCAAGGTTGTAAAAGGTCGCTACGGCTACGGCTGTATGGGCTACAAAGAGGGTTGTAAGTTTAAAATAAGCGGAGTTATTTGTAAACGCGTAATCTCGCTTTCAAATGCAAAACTCATTTTGCAAAACGGCAAAAGTTCAAAAATTGAAGGCTTTATTTCAAAAAACGGCAAGCCGTTCGATGCTTACCTCGTTTTACAAAACGACGGCAGCATAACTTTTGAATTTTAAATAAAAAAGAGAAGCATTAAGCCTCTCTTTTTCCTTTTATGTATACTGCTTCAATGTTTAACTTGTCATCAATTACAACAAGGTCGGCGCGCTTGCCAATGTCAATGCTGCCTAAAACATTATCAACACCAATCACCTTTGCAGGTGCGTATGTTGCGGCATAAAACGCATCTTCAAACTTAATGCCAAACGATATTGTGCGCCTTACGCACTCGAACAGGTTTGTGGTAGAGCCTGCGATTGTGCCGTCGTCAAGCGTTGCTTTGCCATTATTAATTGTAATGGTATGACCGCCGGCATCTAAAAAGCTCTCACCGTCTTTAAGGCCCGTGCCCGAAAGACTGTCGCTTATCATAACAACGCGTTTGCCGAGTAATTTAAAGGTTGTGCGAATAATCGCAGGGTGAATATGTACACCGTCACAAATAAGCTCGGCGGTTGCACTGTCGTTATCCCAAACAGCACCTGCAACGCCCGGCTCGCGATGTGTAGCACCTGTCATTGCATTATAAAGATGTACTGTGTGTGTAGCGCCTGCCTCAAAGCCTTTTTTTGTAGTTTCATAATCAGCGGCGGTGTGACCTATTGATACTGTGCAGGTATCTTTTACCTTGCCAATAAACTCAAGTGCACCGTTTGTTTCGGGCGCAATATCAATAATTTTTACAATTTTACCGCACGCGTTATAAATTCTATAAAACATTTCGGCACTTGGCTCTTTTATGTACTCGGCGGGCTGTGCACCGCGTTTTGACATACTAAAAAACGGGCCTTCAAGGTGAACGCCAAGCGGTGTTGCGCCTGATTTTTGTGTTTTCATAAACTCAGCAACGGCGGTAGTTGCTTTTATAAGCATATCTTCAGATACCGTCATTGTTGTGGGTAAAAACGATGTTACGCCGTTTTTTGCCTCAAACTCACATACACGCGCAAGTCCCTCTTTATCGCCTGAGCAATGGTCGTGAAGCGCGGCGCCGTGAGTGTGAATATCAATAACTCCGGGAACAATAGTTTTGCCCGAATAATCAACCTCGTTTTCGCCGTTTATACAATCGGCAATGTCAACGATTGTTTGCCCGTCAATTTTAATATCTTTTTTAACAAGTTCAAAATCGGCATTTAAAATTGTTGCGTTTTTAAGAATCATAAAAAACTCCTTAGTTTGCATTAAATACAATAACCTGACGGTCTTTGCAAAGTCGGTCTAACAGCGCATCGGCGTTAGCCTTACGCTCGCCGTCAAGCGACCAGAACGGGTCGTCAAGTATAAGGGGAAGCTTGTTTTCGCCCTCTAAAATCTCTGCCATTGCAACGCGTACTGCAAAGTAAATGCTATCGGCAGTCCCGCGTGAAAAATAGCCGAGTTCCTTATACTCCCCTTTATATTTTACACGTATATTAAACTCTCTGTCAATAAGAATCTCACTGTATTTTGAGCCTGTAAGAGTATCAATATAGGGCGCAATTTTTTGCGAGATTATAGGCGAGTAGGTGTTGTTGATTTTATCATACGCCTCTTTTAACGTGTCGCGCGCAATCTCTAAAACCTTGTTGTTGTAAAGCGCATCTTCAAGCTCGGCCTCAAGCGACAAAACCTGTGTATTAAGAGCCTGCGACTCTGCCTCGGTGCGCTCTTTTTCAACGCGCACAGGCTCGAGCGATGCAATATCCATTGTGATACGGCTCTTTTGGTTGGCATTTGCCATAATTTGCTCGTTTAACTGCTTTGTACCAATACCCCCGTCGGCGTTTTTTGAAAGCTCTTTGTAGTGTTCAAGGGTTTTGCCCAAAAGTATGCTGTCAAGCTCAATTTGCAAACGGCTAATATGCTCGCCTATCATATCGGCATTTTTCGACTGCGCCAAAAGTGACGAAAGCCCGTCGATTGTATCAATGCCGTAGCGTGTTTTAATAATCTCAATGCTTGGCAAAATATCGTCAAGCCTTGCTTTTGCAACTTCAAGCTCCTGCTTTGCGCTTGTTTGTTTTGCACTTGCCTGTGTTATATCGTTTTGCACCGCATAAAAGCGCTCAAGGTCAGCTTTTAACTGCTCGTTTGTTTTATTTAAAATAGGCTTTGGCTTAATTTTTATAACAATTCCCAAAACTATCAAAAGCGCACCAAGTATTGCAAGAAAAGGCGCCGCAACCGCCATTACCGTAATGCCAATACCTATAACAATAACAGGTATGTTTACCATAGGTTTTTTTGCAAGATGCTCGGTTATTTTTTGGGTGTTCTCGGCAACGTACTCAATACCTAAAAGTCCGCTTTTTGCGTTTTCGAGCTCGGTGCTTGCGTTTTCAAAACGCGCTTTGGCATCGTTTTTAGATGCGCGCAACACCTCGAGTTTATTAAAGCTATCGGTAACCGCCTTTGCCTCGGCATCGGTAATAACAGTATCAGCTGCAGTCTGTTTTTGTTTGTAAAGCTCAATATCGGCAATAACCGCCTCGGCGCGTTTTACGAGCGCGAGCGCATCATTACCCTCGCAAGCTTGTTTTTTTGCTTCAAGCTCTGCTTGTTTTTGTTGGCACTCCAAAAGCACGGCATTAAGACTGTCAAACTCAAAAAGCCTTGCATCAAGGCTTTGCACTTTTGACATAAGCGCCGAAATTTTAAGCTTGTTTTCGGTTATTTGCTTTGGAATATCAAACACTCTGCCCCTGCGCATATCACCGTGCTGATAATTACTCTTTTTATCGGTAATAACCTTTAACGCGCTGTCAAATGACGTCTCCTCGTCACCTGTTGTAACAAGGTTTTTAAGCGCCGTTTCAATGGCATCGGTGCCGTCAAAGGCAATATCGGTCTGGCGCACCAAAAACGTGCGCATAAAGGTCTTGGCATCAACACCAAAAAAGTATTCGCCCGGCTCTAAAACGTCAAGTGCACCACCGCTTGCATCTAAAACGGTAAGCGATGTGCGACCGCTTGCAAGTGTTTTGCGTTCAATACGGTATTTATTGCCGTTTGATGTAAGCTCAAGCGCGCCTTGAATATGGCTATCGTCAGTCCAGGGTAAGTATTTTTTTAAAAAGTTATCAGCAAGTAAAATTGACTTTTTAGCGGTCTTTTTAAAGCCGTATAAAACATAAATTATAAAATCGCAAACGGTGCTTTTACCCCACTCGTTTTGGTGACTTAAAATGTTTTTGCCGTTTTCGAGTTCAATAGTCGTGTCTTTAAATTTACCAAAATGTATTAGTTCAAGCTTGTTTATTACTGTCATTTTTGGCACCTCAACGCAATAACGCCCTGCTTTAGCGCATCGTTTAGCATTTGCTTTTGGCTATCGTCGGCGTTATTAATTTTTGCAAGCATAAGGCGGATAAACTCGCCCTCAAGCGTGTTTGCATCGGCATTTTTTAAAATATCCTCAAACAACTCGGTCTTGTCTTTAATCTCGAAAAAGTTATTACAATATTTTAACAGCTCGTCAGTATCAATATATACCTCGCCCGAAATACCGCCTGTTAAAACAACCCGCGCAATCTCGTTGTCGGCAGGTGTGTTTTGGTTTATTTTTTGGGCAATGTCAGCAATATCGTTACAACCCGAAACATTAACGGTGTACTCGCTATATACTTTTGCTTTAAGCGGTACAAACTCATACTGCTTTGTAGCGGTGTCAACAATATAAAAGCCTTTTTGACCGCACTCGTCAAAACCGCGTCCGTGCAAAGCGCCTGCGTGAAGCACCCTCGGGCCCGATAGCAGTTGTTCTTTTGTTTTGTGAATATGTCCCATAAGCAAAAGCGAAATGCCCGAGCTTTCAACATCGGCACGCACCAAATCAAAACCACAGTCAGAGGCAATATCGCCGTGGCACATAAATATAGCGTCACCCTCGGCTTTAAAGCCATCAAAAATATTACGCCTGTCGCTTTGCATAACAACCGATGCGCCGTAAAGCGCAGTACCGTCTAAATCAACACGCGAAATGTCACCGCCGAACACATACATATTATCGGGTACCGATTTATAAAAAGCGGTAGTGTTTAACGGGTCGTGGTTACCGCAAACGGCATAAAACATAATATCGCGGTTTTGCTCAATTATCGTTTTTACCGATTTTGCCACCGATGTTAGCGGTGTTGGGGTATCGAACAGGTCGCCGCCAATTAAAATGGCAGTAATGCCCCCGTTTTTTGCATAGTCGACCACGCTTTTAAAATTATTTACAAGCTCAGTGTTGCGGACTGTTCTGTCCTCGCCGATAAATGCACTGTCAAGGTGCAAATCGGCAATAAAAATAACTTTCATAATTCACCTTAAAAAACAAAGTCCGTCAGGGTAAAACCCTAACGGACTTAAAATTTTGAAACCC
>JAZNXL010000027.1:0-1616 GCA_045593905.1 Eubacteriales bacterium | reverse complement strand
TAAAGACAACGATGTTTCACGTGAAACATTGTTGTCTTAATTATACATATAAATGGGCTTGTTGTAAATAGAAAATTTTATTTATCGCCCGAGCGAAAAACGAGCGACATTACAAAACCAAAAAATATAGCCGCCGTTATTCCCGCCGCAGTCGCTGTAAGACCACCACACATAGCACCTATGAAGCCATATTGATTAACCGCTTCTACCACACCGTTTGCAAGTGAAAATCCAAATCCCGTAAGCGGAACGGTGGCGCCCGCGCCTGCAAAATCAACAATCGGCCTGTAAACACCTATAGCTGTAAGCAATACACCGCTCACAACATACGTTACCAATATTCGCGCAGGTGTTAATTTTGTATAATCTATAAGGATTTGACCCAGCACACAAATAAATCCGCCAACAAAAAACGCCTTAAGGCAATCTAACAATAAATCCATACTCACACCTCTATGTTTCACGTGAAACATTATTTAAATTTATTGTTTGTCGTCTTAGGCGTTTTATTCATCTGTTTTTAAGTCAAAGACTTTGTTAATGCACTCTTTTACGGCTTTAATATCAATGTTTTTAACCTTTACACTGTCGGCATTCTCACTTCGTACCGTAAGCTTTATCTTGCAGGTTTTAAATCGCCTGTCAGCCGGCGTTTGTGTAATTTTAATAACACCTATTTTATTCTTGCTACAATAAAGCTCGCGAATGGTAAATCCCGCAGAACCCGATGCCAACAAGTGCCGCCCTACACAAAGCTTACCATACTTGTAATTATGATAACAAACGCTTGCGTAATACAAATCTATTCCGAGCGCCGTTAACATCAAAAACAGCACAAGTCGGTCAAAATAAGGAAACATCAGCGCAAGAACAGCGCCTGCAGCCATAATCAGTAATGCAAATATAGCAGGTATATATAAAAAACGGTTTAAATTTAAAATTGTTTTCCGCGGCGTCAATGTATCTCCGTCGGGCTTTAAAAAAGGATAATGTTGGTTTAGCTGTTGCTCGAGTTCGCTGTGCCTTGCTACCGGAACCACAATCGCTCTCTCGCCTTTTGAATCTCCGTATCCACCTATAGATGCACGCATTGAATATTTTTTTATCAGTCGCATAAGCGGAGTTTGTTCAAAGCAAATATTGTTAACCTTTGATTTTTTAAAAACCGTTCTTTTGCGAACTATAATACCCGCCTGAACCTCAACACCTTTTTCCCCGCTTTTGAGCTTAAAATTTACATTTTTTAAGAAGGATATTAAAAATGAAACAAGGTAAGCAAATAGCAATATTAACGTTACTGTGTTGACAATTGGTGGAAAAGCATTATCAAAGCGCGAGGACACACTGTTTATTTCGTTAAGCAGCATATCTGATATAGCAATACCCAATAGGTCACTCGCTTTATTTATAATCGGTACACCAACTATTATACCCGTAGCCGCCGAAGAGGTTGTTGCTGCAAGTAATGCAATCCGATAGGTTGAAAACTTAACAATCTCTTGCTTTTCTTGCCCGTAAACAATTTTAAATAATCTTTTAGCATCATCGGTGCGCATTTTTATCTCAAAATCACCTTTTTGCGGCCTGCCCGCCTCAGTGTTAATTGCGCAATCAAC
>JAZNXL010000026.1:0-2105 GCA_045593905.1 Eubacteriales bacterium | reverse complement strand
GAATATACGATCAATAACCGAATGATACATATTTGCGTTTTTCCCGAAAACGATTTGTACTTTATCAAGAAACTAATACGTCTCTGTGCTTTATGCCAGTACACACATATTGTAATCGAGTTTTGGGGAATGCTTAAATATGATTGCTTGAAAGAACTTGCATGGCCTCACGCTTTTACAAAAGAGCAGGCAAAAGAGCTGATTTGCGAATGCCGCGAGCTTGGCATCGAGCCGATTCCTATGTTTAACATGTTTGGTCACGCTTCCGCCTCCCGTGTGTGCTACGGGAAGCATGTTGTGCTGGATCAAAATCCCACCCTGCAGCGCTATTTTACTCCTGATGGTTGGGCTTGGGATATTACGAATCCCACAGTCTACGACCTTTTCAAGAAGGTTCGCCAAGAGTTATATGCGATATTTGGACCGACTCAACACTTCCACATTGGTTTTGATGAGGCATATTTCTACATGCACCGGGAAGACCTGCGCAAAAGAGTGCCTGCATTTTTAAGCCGGCTTACCGCTGACATAGTCGCAGAAGGACGCAGACCTATGCTTTGGATGGATATGATCCTCAAAGAAACAGACTATCCCTCTGAGTACTATGCCTATGGCAAAGAGGGCGAGGCCGAGCAGCTTCTCGGGGCGCTTTCAAAAGAGACGGTACTGGTAGACTGGCAGTATAAGGTTGTGCAGCCGCCTGTTTTGTCATCGGTTTATCTGAAAAACAAGGGGCATGACCTGATTGTTGCCCCTTGGCTGAAAAAAGCCAACTATACCGCCTGTATCGATACTGTTACAGAGCATAATTTACACGGCCTTATGCTTACCACCTGGCATACTCTCAAGGATGATATGTTCGGTATTTTGGGCTGTGCAAAAAAGTGTGGCGCCAAAAGTTTTGTTTGGAGCGTTGACCGCCCGAGAGAAGAAACAGCTGCGCTTTTGCGCAGAGTGAGTTTTGAGGGCAACACGTATGCCGACAGCGGTTGGTCAAAAGAACAGATAGAGGTATAATATGATACCAATTCTTTATTTGCTGAATGTTGTATGTTCGGCGGGACAGTCTGCTCTCAGCAATATGCAAAACGCGGCGGAAGTTCATCCGTTTTTAACATCAACAAAGCTGTTTCCGGTATTGCCGTATTTATGATATGGGGACTTATACAAGGTTTTTCTTTCCATTTACCCACTGTACTTTTTGGTATTAGCTATGGTATTTCCCTTTGTATTTCTATGCATACGGGATTTAAGGCACTTGCGATCGGTCCAATGGCTTTGACAAGTATTATCGCCTCGTTTTCTCTACTGATTCCTTTTTTCTTTGGTATTTGTTTTTGGAATGAGCCTTTAACGTTTTATGGCATCTGCGGTATCATTCTGTTATTATTTTCCATTTTGCTGATAAACGGGAAAAAGGTTGACGGTATATCCTTCAAGTGGCTAATATATGCCATGGCAACATTAATGGCAAACGGTATTTGCTCCATTATACAGAAATACCACCAAATAAAATTCCCGTCTCTTTACCGCACGGAGTTTATGATTTTTGCTTTGCTGTGTGTATTTCTTATATTAACCACCATAAAACCAGACCATGCCCAAAAGCAAAAAAATAACTTTAGTTGGTTGGGGCTTATATCCGGTGCTTTGAACGGCACCGCAAACTACATTGTGCTGTTTCTTTCTGCAACCGAAAACGCATCGGTGCTTTTTCCGATCGTTTCGGTAGCCAATATTGCTATCGTGTGGCTGATCGGCATCCTTTTCTTTAAGGAAAAATTGACCGTTTTGCAAACAATTGGCTTGATACTCGGTGTATCATCCATCGTTTTGTTAAAACTATAAAAGCGAGGTGAAATTCACCTCGCTTTTGCTATGTATAAAAACTACCGAAAACCCGATTTTGACACTAATGCGTTCAATGGGGCAAACCGGAGAAAGACCTAGTGTTTATGCGGGTTTCAGGCGGTTTGCCCTATTATAACACAAGCCTCAATCCTTCTCACAATCCCCGTTGCTTTCATATATAAAAAACTCCTTGTTTTAGTAATAGTGATACTATTATCTGTAAAACAAGGAGATTTATACTTGATTAGTTTACT
>JAZNXL010000025.1:0-3574 GCA_045593905.1 Eubacteriales bacterium | reverse complement strand
TCTCCGTTATTGTTTGGCTTTATTTGACAATTCGTACAAAATTGACATAGCTTCAATTGGTGTGATAGTACTTACATCAATGTTTTTTAATCGTTCAACAATTTCGTTATTAGAAAAATCGGTATACGAAAGCTGAGCAGGGTCGCTTGACTCGTATTTTGTGACAATTTTAATTTTGCCCTCGGTTTCAAGCTCATTTAAAATTTGTTTTGCACGCTGAACTATCCAATTATCAACACCGGCAAGCTTTGCAACCTCAATACCAAAGCTGTCATCAGTACCGCCCGGCACTATCTTTTTAAGAAAAACGATGTCATCGCCACGTTTTTTAACGCTTACGTTAAAGTTAACAACACCGTCTATTGTGTCAGCTAGTTCGCAAAGTTCATGGTAGTGGGTAGCAAATAATGTTTTTGCACCGATTTTCTTTTTATCGGCAACGTATTCAACAACAGCCTTTGCAATACTCATACCATCGTAGGTTGAGGTGCCACGACCAATTTCGTCAAACACCAAAAAGCTTTTTGATGTTGCGTTGTTAATAATATTTGCAACCTCAAGCATTTCGAGCATAAATGTTGATTGACCCGATGCTAAATCATCAGATGCGCCGACACGTGTAAATATTTTGTCAACAACGCCAATTGTTGCACTCTTTGCAGGTACAAACGAACCGATTTGCGCCATTAAAATAATCATTGCGTTTTGGCGCATATATGTAGACTTACCCGACATATTGGGGCCTGTTAAAATCATCATACGATTGCTTTGGCAATCGAGCTTAACATCGTTGGGAACAAAAAGTGTGTCTTTTAAAACACTTTCAACAACAGGATGTCTACCCTCAGTAATACTAACCTCGTCTCCGTTTGTTATTGTTGGTCTGACATAATTGTTTTGTTGAGCAACAACAGCAAGCGAAATAAGTACATCGAGCATTGCAAGTGCTTCGCTTGTTTGCTTAATTGCAACAAACTGCGATTTAACCATATCGCGTATACCGCAAAACAGTTCATATTCTCTTGCCTGAACACGCTCGGAAGCATAAAGAATTTTTGTTTCCATATCCTTTAGCTCTTCGGTTATAAATCTTTCGCAGTTTGAAAGTGTTTGTTTTCTAATGTAGTTTTCAGGAATAAGGTCGTAATACATTCTTGTAACCTCAATGTAATAACCAAATACCCTGTTATAACCAATTTTAAGGTTTTTAATTCCTGTGCGTTCTTTTTCTTGCTGTTCAAGATTGATAACAAGCGATTTCGCATCTTTCATTAAGTGCCTGTTTTCGTCAACCTCAGAGTCAAAACCGTCTTTAATTATTCCACCCTCTTTTACTGTAAAAGGCGGGTTATCTACAATTGCGGCATCAATTAAAGCGGCAAGGTCGTTTTGTAATACAATGCTATTATCAATGTCGGTTAAGAGTTTAGAAGAAAGTCCTGAAAGACACTGCTTAATGGAAGGCAATACCAAAAAAGCGTTTTTAAACGCAACAAGGTCTTTTGCGTTACCAGAGCCTAACATTAGTCGTGTCATCAATCGCTCAAGGTCATGAACATTTTTTAATGAATCAATAATTCTATCGCGGAGAATTATGTTATTTTTTAATTGTTCAACAGCAGTTAAGCGTTTTTCAATATCGGTAACCTTTAAAAGCGGGCGTTCGAGTATTGTGCGAAGTTTTCTACCGCCCATTGAGGTTTTTGTTTTATCAAGCACCCAAAGAAGTGAACCCTGCTTTGTACCGTGACGCATGCTTTCGGTAATTTCAAGGTTTCTTCTTGTGCTGATATCTATTTCCATATACTGCTCTTTAGAGTATACCTCGAGCTTATTTATAAATGAAACGTCTTGGCGTTGAGTTTGTGAAGCATAAGAAAGTACTGAATAAAGAGCAAAAAGCATGGCCTCTGATTCGATTTCGAGGTCAGTAAGAGATGTTACATTAAAATGCGCCAAAACAGTTTTTGCAACATCGGCAGTATCGTAGTCAAAATCAGTAACCGAAACAAGCGCTTCAAGACGTTCTTTTATGTATTTTGAAACGTCATCTAGCTGAATAATTTGTTCACAAAGCAATATCTCTTTAGGCATAAAACGGCAGAGCTCGTTTATTATATCTTGTTGTGTAAAATTATCTATTGCGGTTAAAAACAACTCGCCAGTAGAGATATCGGCAAAGCAGAGTGAAACAACACCATTTTTAATTAATGCTGAGCATAAAAAATTGTTTTTTGAAGAATCAAGCATGCTGCTATCGGTAACAGTACCGGGTGTAATAACACGCACTACTTCCCTTTTCACAATTCCTTTAGCTGCCTTGGGGTCTTCAACTTGTTCACAAATGCATACCTTATGGCCGTTTTCAATAAGTCTTGCAATATAGCTTTCACAAGAGTGATGAGGCATACCGCACATTGGCGCGCGTTCGGCTTGTCCGCAGTCTTTACCGGTAAGTGTCATTTCAAGTTCTTGTGATACAGTTATTGCATCATCATAAAACATCTCATAAAAATCGCCGACTCTATAAAGCAAAATATGGTCAGGATATTGTTTTTTTATTTCAAAATACTGCTCCATCATTGGAGAAATTTTTGCCATTTTAAATAACCTCTGTTTTTATTTTGATGAGCAACCGCCACAAGTAGCGCATGAGCCGGAACAGCCTGTTGGTGATTCGCCCGAAATGTACAGGTTTAAAATTGCATTTATATCGCCAACAATTTTTTCAACCGCTTGGCTTTTTGTTTGAAAATCAATCAAGACCTGTGTTTCCATGATTTTATCGTAGCAAATGCGCATTTTATCTTCGTGTTCAGCAATACGGGCTTCATCGGGGTTCTCTTGTTGAGAAAGCATACCGATTGACATTTTATGAAGATTAAACTGACCTAAAAGCTCTTGGACCTCACGGTCTTGCTCGTAGGCTGTTTTAGCAGCGATAAATTCTTTTACCATTTCGCTGTCTTTGAGCATTTTTCCAAGTTCTTTTGCTTTTTCAATAATTTCCACCTGTGTAATTTGTTCCATTTTTATTCTCCTTTTACAAGTTCTCCGAGTAAGAACCAAGTTTTACTTTCAGTTATTTTAACATTTACAAACGAACCTATCAGTTGTTTGTCACCTTCAAAGTCAACAGTTTTTCCGCCCTCGGTTTTTGCGGTCAACACGTTATCATTTGTTTTACTAACGCTTTCAACAAACACTTTCAAAGTTTTACCCAAAAGTAAGTCGTTTTTCATTTTTGAAATGGGGTGTAATGCGTTTAAAAGTTCATTAAATCTTTTCGATTTTTCGTCATCGGTAATCTGATTTTCCATTTTAGCGGCGGGTGTTCCGTTACGCTTTGAATAAATAAAGGTAAACAAGTTATCAAACTCAACCTCTTTTAAAAGTTTTACAGTATCGCAAAATTCCTCATATGTTTCACCCGGAAAGCCAACAATAACATCGCTTGTAAGAGTGATATCAGGCATTTTTTGTTTTGCGTAGTTTATAAGTTCAAGATATTGAGCTGATGTGTACCTACGGTTCATTTCTTTTAAAACTCTATCATTGCCAGCTTGAAACGGCA
>JAZNXL010000024.1:0-125491 GCA_045593905.1 Eubacteriales bacterium | reverse complement strand
TGGGGAACGCAACAACGTCGCGAAGGCTTGTTGCTTTTACCATTTGCATTACAAGACGGTCAAGACCAATGCCCATACCGCCGTGAGGTGGTGCGCCGTACTTGAATGCGCCCATCAAGAAGCCAAACTTAAGCTCTGCTTCTTCTTTGGTAAGACCAAGCATATCAAACATACGCTGTTGAAGCTCGGGGTCGGTAATACGAATAGAACCGCTTGAAAGCTCAACACCGTTTAAAACAAGGTCATAAGCCTTTGCTTTTACCTTTGATTTATCGCTCTCGAGGTACTCGAGGCTATCGTCCATAGGCGAGGTAAATGGGTGGTGCATTGCAACGTAGCACTTGTTGTCCTCGTCCCAGTCAAAGAACGGGAACTCAGTTATCCATAAAAGTGCGAAGCCGTCGCGCTCAATTTCGAGCTTGTCAGCACACAAAAGTCTTATTGCGCCAAGTGTTGAAAGCACGATTGAGTTTTTAACGTCGGCACAAATTAAAACAACGTCGCCTGTTTCAGCGTTTGCGCGCTCTAAAATTGCCTGCATCTGCTCATCGGTCATAAACTTTGCAAACGAGCAAGCGGTAGCCTCGGGTGTTAAGCGGATAAATGCAAGACCCTTAGCGCCAATACCGCGAGCGTGTTCGGTAAGTTTGTCAATTTCTTTACGAGTAAGTTTTGCAGCGCCGCCTTTAACGTTGATTGCACGAACGCTGCCGCCATCTTTAACAGCGCCTGAGAACACCGCAAACTCGGTATCTTTCACAACGTCGCTCAAGTCAAAAATCTCCATACCAAAGCGGGTATCGGGCTTGTCTGAGCCGTAGCGCTCCATAGCGTCTTTATAGGTGAGTCGGGGAAGCGGTGTTGGAATATCTATATCAAGCACGTCTTTAAACACACGTTTCATATAGCCCTCGCCGATTGCGAGCACGTCTTCCATATCAACAAACGACATTTCAAGGTCGATTTGAGTAAACTCGGGCTGACGGTCAGCGCGAAGGTCTTCGTCGCGGAAGCAACGGGCAATTTGCATATAGCGGTCAAAGCCTGCCACCATACAAAGCTGTTTATACATCTGCGGTGACTGGGGAAGCGCATAAAAGCTACCCTTATGGATACGGCTGGGAACGATATAGTCGCGCGCGCCCTCGGGGGTTGATTTTATCAGCATTGGTGTTTCAATTTCGATAAAGCCGTTTTCGTCAAAGTAGTCGCGGGTAACCTTTGCGATTTTGTGGCGCAAAAGGATATTTCTTTGAAGGTCGGGACGGCGAAGGTCGAGATAGCGGTGCTTTAAGCGGAGTTCTTCTTTAACATCGCTGTTTTCAACAATCTCAAAAGGCGGTGTTTCTGATTTGCCAAGCACCTTAACGCTTGTTACGGCAATTTCGAGTTCGCCTGTTTTTAAGTTTTTGTTAAATGAGCCGCCGCGTTTTTGAAGTGTACCTGTTGCTTCAATTACAAACTCTGAACGAAGTTTAAAAGCGGTGTCAAAAGCCTCTTTACTGATGTCGCCGTCAAACTGAAGCTGAATAATACCGCTTCTGTCGCGAAGGTCAATAAAGATAAGTCCGCCAAGGTCGCGTTGACGCTGTACCCAACCGCAAGCGGTTACGGTTTTTCCTAAAAGGCTGTCGTTAAATTCTGCGCAGTAGCAAGTTCTATTCATTAACTGTCATCTCCATAATTGTATTTTTGTTAAGGTCGGCAAGATTTACTTGTTTCTCGTTGCCGTTTGCCATACATTTGATTTTTACTGTTTTGCTCTCAAGCTCACCGTCGCCGATAACCGCGCAGGTTTTTGCGCCGATTTTGTTGGCAAACTTCATTTGAGCTTTAAGCGAGCGACCCATAAGGTCGTACTCAACTGCAACGCCTTGGTTTATGAGCGCATGTGCAATTTTTGCGCACTCGAGCTTTGCGTTCTCGCCCATTGGTGCAAGGTAAATATCGGGGGTGTTGGGGGCACAGGCGTTATCGTCAAGCAACAACATTATGCGTTCAAGACCCATAGCAAAGCCGATACCTGCATAGTTTGCGCCGCCGAGCTGCTCGGTCATACCGTCGTATCTGCCGCCGCCGCAAACTGTACCCTGTGCACCGATGTTGTTTGAAATAAACTCAAACACGGTGCGGTTGTAGTAATCAAGTCCGCGAACAATGGTGGGGTCAACCGTGTATTTTATACCCATACCGTCAAGGTGGGTTTTAACTGCATCAAAGTGCTCTTTACACTCGCCGCAAAGGTAGTCGGTAATTTTAGGGGCGTCTTTTGCAAGCTCTTTACAAATATCGCTCTTGCAGTCGAGTATACGCATTGGGTTTTTATAAAGGCGTTCGTTACAGGTGGGGCAAAGGTTTTGCTTTTTATCTTCAAAATACTCAATAAGCGCCTTACGGTACTCGTTACGGCAGGTTTTACAGCCGATTGAGTTTATATGAAGCTCAATATCGCCAATACCGAGCTTGTTTAAAACGGTATGCGGAAGCGAGATAATGTTAGCATCGGTCTCGGGGGTGGTTGCGCCAAAAAGCTCAACACCAAACTGCGAAAACTGACGAAGTCTTCCCTTTTGCGGTTTTTCGTAGCGGAAGCAGTTGATAAGGTAATAGAGCTTTGCAGGGAGCGGGTCGTTGAATATGCCGTTTTCGATAAACGAACGAACTATGCCTGCAGTACCCTCGGGCCTTAGTGTGATTGAGCGTCCGCCCTTGTCTTCAAAGGTATACATCTCTTTTGTAACAACGTCGGTAGTATCACCAACACCGCGTACAAACACCTCGGTGTGTTCAAAAACAGGTGTTCTTATTTCGCTGTAGCCGTAAAGTCTACAGGTGTTGCGAATTATATTTTCAACGTACTGCCACTTATATGATTGCGAGGGCAAAACGTCTTGAGTGCCCTTTGGTGCTGTGATTTGTGCCATTTATTTTTATCTCCTTTTACCAAAAATACGCCCCCGAGCGTTTCGGGAGCAGTATTAACTATCTTTTAACAATGTCGAGCCAGTCGAGGTCGCCCCTGTCAAGAGCCATAATAATAACCTCGGCGGTTGCTATATTTGTTGCAACAGGTATGTTATGTACGTCGCAAAGACGAAGTATGCCTGTTTCTTCGCGTCCTCTTGTAGTGGGGGTGAGCGGGTCTCTGAAAAAGAGTAAAACATCAATCTCACCGCACGAAATACGCGACGAAATCTGTTCTTCGGCACCGCTTATTCCGCTGATTACTCTATTTATTTCAAGGCCGGTGTTTTCGGCAACAAGGTTACCAAGCGCCGATGCCGACCAGATATTATGCTTTGCAAGAATACCTGCGTATGCAATACAAAACTGAACCATCAGTTCTTTTTTCTTTTCGTGTGCCAATATTGCTATGTTCATAAGCTGTATCCTCCCGTTGATTATTTGCGTAGGCGTTTATCAAGCGGTACGCTCTCTCCCATAATTCGTTTTGCAACGTTTTTTATAGGCTGAGCGCAAACGCTTTTTGTGTTTATTATAGGCGTGCCAACGTTTGAGTAAAGCACCATATTGTTATCGGCAGGGATAACGCCGATAAGCTGAAGCGAGATGTTGTCGATAACATCGTCAAGGTTTTGTAAGTAGCCTTTTTTAATCATTTGCTGATTGATTTTGTTTAAAACAAGATAGGCGCTAAGGTTGTTTATACCCGATAAAATGCCTGCTGTTTTTTCGGCATCGCGAATTGATGTAAGGTCTGAGGTTGCAACAACCAAACACTCGTCGCAGCTGTCGATAATATTATAAAACCCTGCACCAAGACCTGCCGGCGCATCAATAAGCACGTAGTCGTAGTGGGTTCGAAGGTATCTGCAAAGCTTTCTGAACGCGGTTTTGTCAATGCTCTCTGCCTCGGCGTTTTGCGAAGCCGAAATAAAATGCAGGTTTGAAAACTTTTCGTGTACCTGAACTGCTTTGCCGATTGTGCAACGCTCGGCAAGTATATCGGTAAGGTCAAACGCGGTATTGTCGGCCATACCGAGCAAAATATCAAGGTTTTTTAAACCAATATCGCCATCGAGTGCTATTACGTTTTTACCAAGTGAAGCAAGCGCAAACGCAAGACCTGCGCAAAGTGTGGTTTTACCAACACCGCCCTTACCTGACACTATTCCTATAATTTTACTCATAATTATTCCTTTAAAATTAGTTAATATTATTTATAATATCATAACTAATTATTATAGTCAAACTGTTTTTTGAATATGATTGATTTTGTGCAGTTTATTGCAAAAAAAGCGTCTTTACAAATATCTGACAACGCCTGTGCAAGAGGTGATGACGACACCGATAAAATATCGGCATCGGCACCAAGCTCAACATAAATCTTAAGCTTTGAGCCGTCGTATGAAAGTTTTATTGGGTAACCGCATCTCTCGCTTATGTACTGCTCGGTGTCTTTTACATACAAAAGCTGGTTTTGAATGGCAAAAACGTCGTCTGAGCTGACTGCAACAGTATTGCAATCAAGCTGGTTTTTGGTGTTGCCGACAATTGCGAGCTTTACCTTTTTCTTTTTAATGGTTTTTTTATCGGGCGTTGTTAAAAACACACATTTTTTTCCGTTTTCAAACACCTTTTCGAGTGCATAGTACGAAGCCGATGTATACAGCGGCAAATCAAACAGCACACCGTCGCGTTTGCCAAGGCTCTTTATCGCATCGGCGTGCTCAAACACCGCCAATTCCGACTCAAACACCAGCTGCCCGTTTTTGCCGTCGGCAGACTGAATGGCATAGTCGTTTATTTCAACAAGCTCGTCAAAACTATAAACTGACGGCAAATACTGTTGTTCGGGGATACCGTCACCTATTGTTACCGCACAGCTTGTACCAAACGCCACAAGGCTGGGCGCAAGTTGATTTAAGTGTTGGCTGTAAACCACCGCAACATCGGGACGGTAAACCGAAAGTGATTTGTTTATGCGCTCAAGGTTGCCCGAAGGCGACATTATAACGCACTTACAATCAGCCTTAAGTGCACCAAAAACTGCTGCAACTGTTTTAGAGCTTGCGCCTGTAAAAACTGCAACGGTTTTGCCGCAAAGCGACATCTGGCAAAGCGAGTTATAAAACGCTAAAACGGTTTTTAAAAGGTCGCCGTAGCTTATACGCTCGGTCTCGGTCTCTATTGCGATTTCGTATTTATTTTTGTAGGCTGCAGCCCTAAAAGTTTCGTATTGCATCAGTTTTTTCTCCTAAAAAAAGACTGCCCAAAAAGGCAGCCTTTAAGTTAGTTCAAATCAATTTTATCGGTGGTTTCCGTTTGTTTTTCGATGTCGTTTTCCTCGTTGGTAACAGGCTGCAACGACTGTATCATATAACGCGATATCGGGGTACCTGTTTGAACGTTATAGCTTTGAATACCCATATCTTGCATTGTGATTTTTACACGGCGGACAAAGTTTTGCGGACCGCTCGAAAGATTTTCAGACGATATAAGGTCGAGCTTGTAGTAGTCAACAATAAGCTGGTAGGTATCGTCTTCGCCTTTATCAATTTTAACAACATCGGGCACAAGATACTCGTGAACGCCCGACGAAGGAACGGTATAGGTTTTGTTGAGCGGATTATACTTGAATTTACCGCACAAATCGACAGTAGCGTGCTTGATTTTTTCGGGATAATCAAGGCAATAAAAACTAAACATTTCAACGTCGCTTGCGGGGACTCTGAAGTTACCTTTTTTGTCGTAGGTATAAATACCCTGCGAGTTATTAAGCGTTATTGCCTGCCAGATACCAAACGAGATTATATACTCGTCGTCAAGGTCGAGCGGTTCTTTAAAATAAGGGGTATCTTGCTTAATAAAGTTTGAGAGGTAGTTTTCAAAATACTGTTCACTGCCCTCGGCATATTCTTCGCCGTCAACAGTTTCATAAACGCTTGCACCGTTTATATGCTTTGCGTAGTTGGGGTCGGCATAAATATCGTCAGGTACAAAAACCCTGTACACCCTGTTTACAAGAGTTACGGCAACAAAGCAGATAAAAACTATAAATGCAAGGCCGACTGTGAAGGTGAAAATTTTATGTTTATTTCGGTTTATGAGCGAAATTATGTTTTTAAAAAAAGCTTTCAAACAAAAAATCTCCTAAAACGTCTTTTTTTGTTTATTTTAATACTAATAATAAATTATGTCAAGTTACAAAGTGTTTACAAACTCATTGCAAATGCAATACAAGCGGGCATTGTAACCATTGAAAGTATGCTTACAAACGCGCTGACCTGCGATGCAAGCCCTGTGTCTTTATTGAATTTTGCAGCAAACATAACGGTGTTGTTTGCAGTGGGCGCACTTATAAAAACGGCCGCGGCCACAAGCATATTGCCTCTTATACCTGCAAAGTAAAAAGCGAGTATTGTAACAACGGGTAAAACCACTAACTTAAAAAGCGCTGTAACGTACATATTTCCTTGCTTGAACATAGTTTTAAAGTTTGCTTTTGAGATGTATGTGCCAAACATTAACATAGCAAGAGGCGTGTTCATATTACCTATGTGTGTTAGCGGTGTTTGTATAATTTCGGGCAAGGTTATATTGAATAAAAAAATCGGTGCACCAATAAAAATACCTATTGTTCCGGGGTTAAAAATAAGCTTTTTGTAATTAAAGTTTTTTGCATCTCCCGACATAAGCCATACACCGTGAGTAAAGGCAAAAATATTAAAGGCGGCTATTGCTGCCGAGCAATAAAATGTACCGATATCGCCGCTGCCGCAAAAGCTTTGCATTACTGCAAACGAAAGCGGAAGCCCCATATATCCCATATTTCCATAGACGGTTGCATACTTGAACACGGCGTTTTTGTCGCGGTCGCCTTTTTTAAACAAAAATGTCACTGCGATAATTGCAATAACGTGAAATGCCGCCGAGCATAAAAACGCAGTCAAAAAGCCGAGTCCGTTTGCTTTTGTAAACTCCACCTTTGAAAACGAGTTAATTATAACAACAGGGGTGATAATATAAAACAGCAAGTCGACTGTGCGCTTTGCGGTTTTTTCGTTAAAAATGTTGGTTTTGTCGGCAAAAACGCCGATTATTACTATAAACGCAAGTATTACGATTTGAATAAAAACCGTATACATATTTGCAAAAAAGCTCATGCTCTCACTCCTTCTCGGTTTAGTATACCCAATGTAAAAAATGTTGTCAACGCATTTTATTTATAATTTGTACTTGCATTGAATATATATTTATTTTATAATTAAATATTATAGGGAGGTTAGATAGATGAAAAATAAAATTATAATTTCTATAGCAGGCAGTGAGCTTGTTGTAATGACCGAAGAATCACGCGAGTACACTACCAAGCTTGCAAACATAATCGACCTTAAAATGCGCGACCTTTTGTCGTCGAGCAGTAAGGTTACAACACCTATGGCAAGCATTTTAACATGTCTTGACCTTTGCGACGAAAACGAAAAGAACAAAGCTTCGTGCGCACGTCTTCGCGACGAGATTAAAAGCTATTACGACCGTAATATTGAGCTTGAAACAAAGGTTTCGCGCCTTGAAGACGAAATTGACCGACTTAAAAGACGTTTAGGGGAATACTAATGACTGTTAAGGTTAAACAAATCCCTACAAAACGCGGCGCGGTATCTCCGCTGCCCAAATATCAGAGCGAATTTTCAGCAGGCGCTGACCTTACCGCCGCTATTGACGAGGCTGTTACAATTGCACCGCACTCTCGCGCGCTTATACCTACAGGCATTGCGATTGAGCCAAGCGACAACGGCATAGGCGCGTTTATTTTTGCGCGTTCAGGACTTGCCTCAAAGCACGGTATCTGCCTTGCCAACAGTGTTGGCGTGGTTGACGCTGACTACAGGGGCGAGATTAAGGTTGCGCTTTTAAACACATCAGATACAAGCTACACGGTTGAACCTTTTGAACGTATTGCGCAGCTTGTTATAATGCCTGTGATACAGGCGGAGTTTATGCTGTCTGACACCATTTCAGATACTGAGCGCGGTGCAGGCGGTTTTGGCTCTACAGGTAAATAAAAGTGAAAAAAATTATTTTAGCATCAGCATCTCCCAGACGGTTTGCTCTGCTTTCAAAGCGCGGGTACGAGGTTTTGGTAAAAACTGCGCCCTTTGACGAGCAATCGGTAAATATAAAAAGCCCTAAAAAGCTTGTAATGGCGCTTGCATTTGGCAAGGGCAAAGAAATACGAAACGAGTATTGTAACGAAATTGTTATTTCTGCCGATAC
The DNA here is from genome assembly GCA_045593905.1 of Eubacteriales bacterium. Lineage (GTDB taxonomy): Bacteria > Bacillota > Clostridia > Oscillospirales > QAKW01 > RGIG9041. Next base: position 117,250 of record JAZNXL010000024.1, on the reverse strand, counting down.
AATAGTTGTAAAAGACGGCAAGGTTTTAGGAAAACCCAAAACATACGACGAGGCGTTTAATATGCTTTCGTCGCTTTCAAATGCAACGCACTATGTTTATACAGGCATATGCATTGGCTATAATGGTAAAACAAAAACATTTGTAAGCAGGGCAAAGGTACGCTTTCACCCGCTCACAAAAACACAAATTGAAAAATACATAGACTCAGGCTCTCCCTTTGATAAAGCAGGTAGCTACGGCGTTCAAGACGACGACGGAATCGGCTTTGTAAAATCGGTAAAAGGCGAGCTGAGCTGTGTTATAGGGCTTCCTATAGGAAGAGTTATAAAAGAGTTGCAAAAAATCAAGGAGTAAACAAATGGACTTTAAAAAACTTTCAAAGCTTAACATTTTTAAATTTTTATCGTATAACGATATTGGTATCGACCTTGGTACCGCAAACACTATCGTATACAAAACAGGCAAAGGCATTGTTCTTCGCGAGCCGTCGGTTATTGCAATTGATACCGAAACAAAAAGACCTGTTGCCGTTGGCGCAGAAGCCAAAGATATGATAGGCAGAACACCAAAGAACATTGAGGCTATAAGACCGCTTCGCGAGGGCGTTATTGCAAGCTACGAGTCCACCGCGCTTATGCTCCGCTATTTTCTTAAAAAAGCAATGGGCAACTCATTTATGTCAAAAAAGCGTATTCTTATTTGTATCCCCTACGAAGTTACAGACGTTGAGCGCCGTGCTGTTGAAGAGGCAGCATCGCTCACAGGCGCAAGAGACGTTAAAATAATTGAAGAACCGCTTGCCGCTGCAATCGGTGCAGGGCTTCCTGTAAGCGAGCCTACAGGCTCTATGATTGTTGATATTGGCGGCGGCACAACCGAGGTTGCCGTAATTTCGCTTGGCGGCATTGTTTCGTCAAGGTCGGTGCGCACCGCAGGCGATGCTATTGATGCGGCTATTATTGCCTACATCAGAAAAGCATACTCGCTCTTTATCGGTGAGCGTATGGCTGAAGAAATCAAGTTTGAAATAGGCAACGCTCTTGGCTACAAGGGTACAATGGAAATTCGCGGACGCGATATGATAACAGGTCTTCCGCAAAACATTACAATTTCGGGCGACGATATTTGCAAGGCGATTGAAGAGCCAATAAGCATTATTGTCGAGTCGGTAAAAAGCACACTCGAACAAACTCCGCCTGAGCTTGCGGCTGATATTATTGACCACGGTATTATGCTTTCAGGCGGCGGCGCAATGCTCCGCGGTCTTGATACACTTATTTCAAATGAAACAGGTATTCCTGTTAAAATTGCCGAAAACCCGCTCGATTGCGTAGCGCTCGGCACCGGCAGGTCGCTTGAGTCTGCTGATTTATGGGACGCAATCTCAAGATAAAATGAGAGGCTTTTTTACATCAAAAACTTTTATATCTATTTGCATTATCGCAGTGCTTTTGCTGGGTATGATGGTTGTTTCAACGGCTGAACGCGGAAAAGTTACAATTTTTGAAGATTTTGTAGGCGTGTTTATAACACCTATTCAAAACCTTTGCACTACCGCCATTGAAAAATCAGGAAACTTTTTTAAGGCGTTTACCGATTACAAAGAGCTGTCAAAAGAAAACGAGAAGTTAAAGGCAGAGCTTTCGGCAGCCGAAGATTTAATTCGTGATGCCGAACAGTACAAGCTCGAAAACAACGCGTTAAAGTCGCTGCTTGACATCAAGTCGAAAAACACCGACTTTAGTTTTTGCTCGGCGCTTGTTGTTGCAACCGACCAAAGCGGATACTCATACACCGCCACGCTTAACAAGGGCAGTGTTTCGGGCATTAAAAAGCGCGATATTGTTATTACCGCCGACGGAGTTATGGGGTATGTTACCGAGGTTGGAACCACCTGGTGCAAAATCACCACAATTTTAGACTCGTCTTGCGAGATTGGCGCAATCATTACACGAACTCAGGACATTGGTGTTTTAGAGGGCGATTTTTCGCTTGCCTCAAACGACAGGTGCAAGCTTTCTTATCTTGCAAACACAGTACAGCTTAACTCGGGCGACAGCGTTGTAACATCGGGCATTGGCGGAATTTTCCCTGCAGGGCTGCTCATTGGCAACGTCGAAGAAATAAAGCCTGAATCTCACGGTATTTCGCAGTATGCAATAATTGAGCCTGCAGTTGATATTACACAAATCAAAAACGTTTTTGTTGTTACAGAGTTTTCAAAAGACGTTGAGGAGGCAGAATAATGTTTTCGCGCTCTAACACGTCATTTAAAGCGGCACTTTACGGTCTGATGCTGGTTGTGTTTTACCTTTTACAAAGCGTACCTGCAATAAACCTTAAGTTTATGAACATAACCCCCGAGCTTTTGCTTGTGCTTACCGTTTGTGTAGCCTTTAACGAAAACGAGACCTTTGCCGCGTTTTTTGGCCTTGCGGCAGGAATAATAAACGATACGGTAACCGATGCAATAGTTGGTAAAAACGCAATCATTTTTATGTTTGCGGGTTTTTTAATTTCGGTGCTTTGTCAAACAATTTTCAGACGTTTCTTTTTAACATATATATTCATAACCCTTTGCACTCTTACGCTATTTTTGGTATCGGAGTATTTGCTTGTATCGCTTTTTTACGGCAGTGTTCCGCTATCGACCGCGCTTGTAAAGGTTATTTTGCCAAAATTCTTTTATTCGGGCGTGCTTGCATACCCCGTTTACTTTATTGTAAAGTTTTTACATAACAAGCTAAACGCAGGGGGTGATGCATTTTGAATTTTAAAAACAGCACCATCAGGTACATAGCGCTTGTTGTAGTTATTGTTACCGTGTTTGTTTTATACGGCGGAAAGCTTTTTAAAATGCAAATTATTGACAGCGCCTCGTACAAAGAGCAATCGCAAAAAAAGATTTACTCTACCGAAAAAATAACCGCATCCCGCGGAAATATCTGCGATAGAAACGGTCAGCTGCTTGTAACAAACGAAACTGTTTATACCATTAAGTTTTCGCGCGCGCTGTTGCCCTCTGACCGACAGAACGGAATAATACTAAGCCTTTGCAACCTACTTATTAAAAGCGGTGAGGTTTATGACGACACCCTGCCAATAAGCCAAAAGGCTCCGTTTAAGTTTGTTTATAACGACGAAAATGCGAAAAAGCTTATTGATGCGCTCATTAATAAGTATAAGCTAAACAACGACGCTACTGCTGCCGAAGTTATGCAGCAGCTTATAAAAAAATATAAAATTGACACAACACTCTCAAGCGAAGAAAAACGCATTATTGCAGGGGTGAGATATCAGATGGAGCGAGCTTCGTTTTCATCGTTTAACCCATACACCTTTGCAAGTGATATTTCTATTGACACCGTTTCGGTTATTAAAGAGCTGGGCGACGAGTACCCCGGCGTTAGCATTGACACGCAAAGCAAGCGCGTATATACAACGCCCTACCTTGCATCGCACATACTCGGGCGCACAGGAAAAATCTATGCCGAAGAATATGAAAGCTATCAAGAAAAAGGCTATGCGATGAGCGATACCGTAGGTAAAGACGGTATTGAAAAAGCAATGGAAGAGTACCTTCGAGGTACCGACGGCGTAAAGGTAATTGAGCGCGACTCAAACGGCAAGGTGCTTGATGTTACAACACTAACCGAGCCTGTTTCGGGCAACACCATAATGCTCACTATTGACAAAGACCTGCAAGAGATTGCACAAACCTCGCTCGAAAACACAATTAAAAGCATTGCAGCAGGCGGACGCAACAAGGCAAGCCGTGAGGGCGCTGACGCGTGCGCGGGCGCGGTGGTTGTAATTGATGTTAACAGCGGCGAAATTTTAGCCTCGGCATCGGCACCAAACTACGACCTTACAACTTATAACGAAAAATATTCAGAGCTATATGAAGATAAACTGTTGCCGCTTTTTAACCGCGCATTTAACGGCACCTACGCACCCGGTTCTACCTTTAAAATGGCAACAGGTATTGCTGCACTCGAAGAGGGCGTTATATCACCTGTAACAAAAATTCGCGACCTTGGTATTTATACCAAGTACACCGACTACAAGCCAAGGTGCTGGGTATATTCCGACTACGGAACAACGCACGGTCCAATCAATGTTTCACAAGCGCTTGAAAAATCGTGTAACTATTTCTTTTATGAGTCTTCTGACATAATGGGAATTGACAAGCTTAACGAATACTGCAAAAAGTTGGGGCTTGGTCAAAAATCAGGTATTGAGCTGTCAGAATCGGCAGGCGTGCTTGCAGGACCCGAGTCAAAGCTTGCCATTGAACAAAAAGAGTGGTATCCCGGTGATACTCTGCAAGCTTCAATCGGTCAGTCATATAACCTGTTTACACCGCTTCAGCTTGCAAACTATGTTGCAACAATAGTAAACGGCGGAACAAGGTACAAGGCGCATCTTGTAAAATCAATTAACGATACACAATCGGGCAGTAATATTGCAAAATCTACCATAGAGGTGGTAGAGCAGCTTGATATGAAAGACGAAAACTACCACGCAGTTATGTATGGTATGAAGCTTGCCGCGCAGAGCGGTACGGCATCTAACCTGTTTTCGTCGTACAAGGTTGGCGTTGGTGCAAAAACAGGTACTGCATCGGTGCCGTCGGGTACTGCAAACGGTACGTTCGTTGCATTTGCGCCGTACGACAAACCCGAGATTGCGGTTTGCGTTGTTGTTGAGCACGGCGCTCACGGTAACTATGTTGGCGCAGTTGCAAAAGCGGTATTTGACGAGTATTTTTCTGATAAAACAACAGGCATTACCACAACACCCGAACAAACATTAATTCCATAAAAGTGAGTAGCGAGTCTTCTCACTTTTTTTGCGCCCTTTTCATAATATAAACCAAAGGAGTTTTACTATGGACTGTTTTGGTGTTATCGGTAACGATATAAGAATGAAATATTTGTACGAGTCGCTGCGTATGGACGGATACAACACGCGTTTTGCAACGCCCGACGGCGCAGATGCGCTCATTTGCGACTGTAACGTTATAATTTTGCCTGTAAATGCCGACGAGATTGCTAAAAAATGCAAAGGCAAAACTGTTTTTGGCGGGTTTGTAAACGGCGCACCCGAGGTCGAGGGCGCAACTGTTTATAACTATCTTGCAAATAGTTGCTACACCATAAAAAACGCGCTTGCCACCGCCGAGGGCGCAATCGCGGTTGCTATGGGCAACACCGACTCGCTTATTTGCAACAGTCGTATTGCAATTACAGGCTACGGTAATATTGCAAAGGTGCTTACAAAAATGCTTTTAAGCCTTGGCTGTGATGTTACCGTTTGCGCGCGAAACGAATTGCAACGGGCAAACGCCGAGGTTATAGGCGCAAAGGTATGCGATATTAATGCGTTGCCGCTCGTTTGTCCCGATATTATTTTTAACACAGTGCCTGCAACCGTTATAAAACAAGGCACACTGTCAGTACTGTCAGACGATGCAATAATAGTTGAGCTTGCATCTGCCCCGGGCGGTGTTGATAAAGAGGTGGCGGCAAGGCTTGGAGTAACTGTTATTTCGGCAGGCGGACTCCCGGGCAAGTATGCGCCAAAATATGCAGGAGAGATATTAAAAGACGCTATTCTTTCAATGTATAAGGAGGTGTAAACAGTTGCAGACCCAAAAGCTAACAGTCGGCTTTGCAATGTGCGGCTCGTTTTGCACACTTAAAAGCGCAGTGGAGGTTTTAAAAAAGCTTTCAGCAAGCTATAATGTAATACCTATTATGTCGCAGGTTACCTACACGACCGATACTCGTTTTGGAAAAGCGAGTGATTATATTGCCCAAATCGAAAATACAACAGGCAACAAGGTTATTCACACTATTTATGACGCCGAGCCTATAGGCCCGAAAAAACTGCTTGATGCGCTTATTATTGCACCCTGCACAGGCAATACCCTTGCAAAGCTTAATTACGGAATTACCGATACCTCGGTTACAATGGCGGCAAAAGCGCACCTTCGAAACGCGCGACCGCTTATAATTGCAGTTGCAACAAACGACGCGCTGTCAAACAGCGCAAAAAACATCGGCTCGCTTTTAAACTACAAAAATATTTATTTTGTTCCGTTTTCACAAGACGACAGCGCTTTGAAGCCAACATCGTGTATTGCTGATTTTTCACTTATTGAAAACACACTGGTATTAGCGCTTGATGGCAAACAAATTCAACCTATTATATAAAAAAGGTACAGTGAATTTTCACTGTACCTTTTTATTATTCATAAGTAATAGTTATTGTTTGACCGCCGTAAACAAACGCTTGGTCAAGGTTGTTTTCGTGCAGGTCATCAATTTTTACATAAAACGATTTTTCAGCCGTTTTTTTAACACCGAGGAACGAATAAAACTCGTTATACTGAATAAGCGGTTTTTTAAAATCGTTATAAATATTTTCGTATTCAAGGCTGAATATTTGTTTTAGCGAGTCGCCGTCTTTAATTTTAATTTGCCTGTTTGCAAAGTCGTTTTCGCCAAGACCAACTACTGTAACATAAGCGGTTACGGTATTGTCTTCGGGCTTGTTTGCATCCACAACCACAAGCACCGTTACAACACATGCAATCAAAACAAACGCAGCAATTATAACAGGCAAGCGCGAGCCGACAAACAGCCAATCAACAAAAGCCTTTAAAAGCTGTTTTAGTTTTTGCATTTAAGATTAATCCTTTTGAGCGGTAACTTCTTTTTGTGTAGCATCAAGGAGTAATGCTTCAGCATCGCCGCCGTTTTGTGCATAATCTCTTACAAGACCTGCAAAATAGTCAAATGTTTTAAACTCGGTTGTAAGCGAACGGCCTGCCTCGGTTACGTTTTCGAGCATATTGAATATACGTGTTTGCAATGTGTCTTCTTCTTTTACAGGCTCCATAACTGTGGGATCTTCTACAATTGCCTCAAGGTCAACTGTGCCGTCGTCTATAATAATTTCTTCGAGGCCGATTGTGTACTGGTCAGCAGGTAATGTCCAGCTTTCTGCATAAGCAGGGTATGACCACGAAACAACCTCGGCACCGTCGCCAAAGTCTTCAGCGGGTGCATTTAAGTAGTCAATAACAAACTCGATAAGAGTATCGATAATTTCAACTTTCTTTTTAAGGAATGATGAATTTATGTAAACGCCTCTTGAATAGTCACAAACGATGTCGCCTATGTTCTTTTTACCTGTTGCAGAAAGCGGAAGCGAGAATACGCCTGTTTTGTCAGCATCAGCGCCGTCGGTTACTGCTTTTGAATCGCAAAGAATCATAGCAGCCTCGCCGTTTTGGAACATTTCAACTGACTCAGCAAGAGTTTTATCCATACAATCAGCATTGAACGAACCATTTTCGTAAAGAGCCTTAAAGTCGTTCATTGCTCTTGCCCAGCTGTTTACAACGCCATACTTGGGTACGTATGAGTGCTCAGCAACGCCGCCTTCCATAAGAATAAGCTCGTCAATCCAGTATTCAATGCCGTTATCAGCAAAACCGCCTGCAATAGGTGTTATGCCGTTTGCTTTAAGTGTTTCGATAGCAGCGGTAAACTGTTCCCATGTTTTAGGAATAGAAAGACCGTATTTTATAAAGATTTCTTCGTTAAAGAACACGCCCTGGTAGCTACCTGCAAGAGCAAGCATATGGTTTACACCGTCTGAATCAGTTGATGTATCGAGCATAAACTGATTTGCTTTTTCGTAACAAGCAGGATATACCTGTTGAATTTCGGCAAGAGTTGCAAGCTTGTCGTCTTCAATATATTTGTCCAAAAGCTCGTCGCGGTCATAAATCATCATTGCGAGGCTGCCCTTGTCCACCCTTTTAAGAAAGTTTTCTCTTTCTTTTTTATCTTCGGGAATTGAAACAAGCTCTATGCGAACAAAGTCGCTCTCTTTGAACATGTTAATATCTTCAACAGCAAGTTGAAGTTCGGTGTAATGGTCGCTGTCTTCAGCAAACGGAACACCAAGATAAAGTGTTGTCATAACATCGCTTCTCACACAGCCTGAGCAAACCCCGAGCATAATAGCAAGAATTGCGACAATGCTTATGATTTTTGCAAATTTTTTCATTAAAACTTTCCTCCGCGTTGCGCATAATATATCATCATAATTTACATTGGATATTATATCATACTAATTAATTAAAATAAAGCACTATTTTTGTAAATTTTTTTAAAATAATTAAAAACTGCGTACAAAAGCGCAAAAATACCACAATATAGCGCACTTCCTACAACTGTTTTTAGTGTAGTTGCACCATTTTTAATAAATAATTTTGTTAAAAACGCCGAGGCAAAAGTTATGCCGGCAGGCCAAAAAAACCGACAAAAAAAGCTGAATTTTATGTTTGTGGCACGGCAAAGTGTAAAAAAGTTCATAAGTGCGATTGAAATGTTAGAAACCACCATAACGCCAATAAAACCGCCAAGGCCAAACCTTGGTACAAAAACAAGCACCAAAATTATACGCGCACCCGAGTCGATGCAGTTGTGATAAAGCACCTGCTTTTGTTTACCAAGACCTTTTAAAAAGCCGTCGCAAACACTATCGAGATACATAAACGGAACAATCGGCGCAAGCATCATTATAATTGCGCATACCCGCTCACTTTTGTATACAAGCATACCAATATACTCGCTAAAGGTTAAAAAAAGCCCCGCAGCCGCGAACGACAGCAGCAGCGTTATGGAACAAATTTTATTGGTAGTGTCAGCAAGTGATTTTTTGTTACCGACCGCCTCGGCTCCGCTCACCCTTGGCACAAGCAATGTTGTTATTGCCGATAAAAACGAGTACGGAAAAAAGAGCAGCGGCAAAGCCATACCCTTTAGCGCGCCAAACTGCGACAGCGCCTCACTTTTTGAGTGAGTATACATTGCTATTGCGTTTGGCACAAGCACGTTTTCAACAGTATGCAAAGCCGATGCAAGATAGCGCGAAAGCGCAACGGGAACTGCATTTTTTATAATAGGTCTATACTGCTTTACGCGTTTTAGTTTTGGGCGTTTTATAACGTAGCAAATATACAAGAACGCGCAGGATACCGCCTCGGACACCGAACTTGCAAACACTATTGCACTAAGGCTTTCACTTAAGGTTTTGGGCTTAAAAATAACACCCGACAGCATAATTATAAAAATGCGTATACCCTGCTCTAAAAGCTGTGCGGTGCAACCGTAAACGGCGTTCGCCCTTATAATAAAGTACGAAGAAAGCACGTTGCAAACTGCAATAAACGGAAGCGAAACCGACAATGTTATAAGCGCGTTTACACAACGCATATCGCCAAGCCAATAAATACATACAGGGCGCGCAAGTGCGCACATAAGTGCGCCTGCAAAACTGCCTATAAAAAACGACAGATTAAGCGCACTTTTAAGCGACGAATAAGCAAGGACTGTGTCGCCTTTTGCAAGGTGTGACGACATACACCGTGTAAGAGCTACCGATATGCCCGACTGCGCAAGCGTTATAAACAAAAAGTAAACTGACTGCACAAGCTGGTAAAGCCCCATACCCTCTTCGCCTATTTTCGAAGAAATATATACGCGAACAACCATACCGAGTCCGCGAAGAACAAAGCCTGTTGCGGTTAGTAATAATGCGTTGCCGATTAGCCGTTTTTGTTTCAAAAAATATCACCTGTAAAATATATGCAAAACCAAAGTAAAATATATTTGATTTTTGGTTGCGTTTGAGTTATTATTTATATGTAAAAGTGAGGTTTTAGAATATGGATTTAAAAAATTACATAAGAACTATCCCCGATTTTCCTAAAGAGGGAATAATGTTTCGCGACATTACAACACTTATTGGCAATGCCGAAGGCTTTAAGCTCGCGCTTGACCAATTAATTGACATTGCAAAAAACACCGAGTTTGATGTAGTGGCGGGCCTTGAATCACGCGGGTTTGTGTTTGGTGCACCTATTGCGTACGCACTCGGCAAGCCGTTTATACCGATTAGAAAAAAAGGCAAGCTCCCCCACAACACTATCGAGGTATCATACGACCTTGAATACGGCAGTTCAACACTCGAAATGCACGTTGACGCCATCAAAAAAGGTCAAAAAGTACTTATTATTGACGACCTTATTGCAACAGGCGGCAGCGCAAAGGCTTGCGCGCAGCTTATAGAAAAGCTTGGCGGCGAGGTTGCAAAATTCTTGTTCGTGATTGAGCTTATCGACCTAAATGGAAGAGAAGCACTTAATGGTTACGATGTAGAAACTCTTACAGTTTTTGAAGGCGAATAAAAAAAGCACCCCAAGGGGTGCTTTTTTATTTTACGTATACAGGTGAGTGGGTGTATTCACTGCCGCTGTCGCGCTTTTGTTTCATACAAAAGCTATAAACGTCTGATGCCCTGCACTCAAGTTCAAAGTGCTTGGGGCTTATTTTTTTACCGTCTGATGCTTTTGTAACAATAGGCAAAGAGCAGGTTTTTTCAAGCGTTTTTAAAAGCTGTCTACCTTTATCGTTAAAGGCGAGTACCTTTAGGTACGGAACAGGGGTGTTGCACAGGCCTTTTGGTGCTTGCAAAAGCACTGACATTGCAGCGCGACGTATTTTTGCGTGGGTATAACGCTTTGATTTTACAAGCTCAAACAATTGTTCGGGGGTTTTTGCAACCTTTGCCGCCTCAAAAAACCTGTTTTCAATGCCCTCGCTCATATCGGCAAAAGCCGAAAGCTCTTGAGGTGTTTTTGACATTATTGCATACATTAAAACAGTATTAAAGGTTTCGCGGTCAATTTGGTCGGGTATAGCCTCGGGCATAAACTCGCTGCAGTTTTGTCCGCCGTTTTGTCTTATGTACGATGCCGATGCAAAACTGCCGTTTGCACTTTCGCTATCGTGGTCGATTGCGGTGCGTTTTATATTTGCGATTTTTATATTTCCGTTTTGCGCGAGCGCCTCTTTAATGTATTCAAACGCCAAAAGGTTGTTTGGTGTTTTTAAGGGCGATGCGTCTGCACCAAGCACCGAGTACGACTCGGTTAGTGCATCAGCAAAGCTTTTGCCTGTTTTTATTTGGTTTTTAAACTCGTCAGCAAGTTTGGTTCTGTCTATTTTTGCAAGTTTATAAAGCGGGTCAAGCGACTCCGACTCACTGCCAAAGCAAAGGGTGGTATCAACGCCAAGACTGTTTGCCATAAACACGCCCGCCTTTGCAAAATGCGATGCGCTTGATACGGCATAGGCAGTAGGGAGCGCAAACACAATATCGGCACCGTTTTTACAGGCAACCGCGGCGCGCAGGTGCTTGTTTGCGTATGCAATATCGCCACGCTGAACAAAATCGCCGCTCATAAAACAAACGGTAAACTCAGCGCCCGTTTTTTTGCGCGCCTGCGAAAGCAGGTATTTATGGCCGTTGTGAAACGGATTAAATTCGCTTATTACTGCGTTTACCATTTGTGCTTATCCCCCTTGAAAGTTTTATAGTTTTACTGTATAATAAACATTATATTAAATATTTAAGGAGAAAGCAATGAAAATTCTTGTAATAAACGCAGGTAGCTCATCAGTTAAGTATCAGTTTATTGATATGGCTACAAAAGCTTGCCTTGCAAAAGGTCTTTGCGACCGTATAGGTATAGAGGGCAGTATGTTTAAGCAGACAGCAAACAACAAGACTGTTGAAATTACTACAGATATGCCTGACCACGCAACCGCAATCGCGCTTGTGCTCAAGTATTTAACCGATGCCGAGTACGGTGTAATCGCTGACGCGAGTGAAATCTCGGCCGTTGGCCACCGCATTGTAAACGGCGGCGAGGTGTTCCCTGAAAGCACACTTTTAACACCCGAAAAAATTGATAAGATTGAGGAGCTTACCGACTTTGCTCCGCTTCACAACCCGCCTGCAGTAACAGGTATAAGAGCTTGTATTAAAGTTATGGGCGAGAGCGTTCCGCAGGTTGCTGTTTTTGACACATCCTTCCATCAAACAATGCCCGATGTTGCATCGTTTTATGCAATACCCGAAAAATACTACGCTGAATACGGTATCCGCCGTTTTGGTGCTCACGGCACATCGCACAAGTTTGTTGCAAACGCTGCTGCTAAGTTTTTAGGCAAAGACGTTAAAGACTTAAAGCTTGTTACCTGCCACCTTGGTAACGGCTCGTCAATAACCGCAGTTGACGGCGGTGTATGTATTGACACTACAATGGGCTTTACCCCACTTGCAGGTGTTATGATGGGCACTCGTTCAGGCGATATTGACCCGTCAATTGTAACATATATTATGGATAAAGAAGGTCTTTCGCCTAAAGAAATGAACGCCATGCTTAATAAACAGTCTGGTGCAATTGCCGTTTCGGGCTTTTCAAGCGACTTTAGAGATATTGAAAACGCCGCAGCTGAAGGCAACAAAAAAGCTGACCTTGTTCTTAGAATGCTTGCTTACCAGATTGCAAAATTCATTGGCGGCTACGCTATGGCTATGGGCGGTCTTGATGCAGTTGTATTTACCGCAGGTCTTGGCGAAAACAACACAACAGTAAGACGCTATATTGCCGACAGACTCGGCTTTATCGAGGCTTATCTCGATGCCGAAGCTAATAAAGTACGCGGCGAAAACAAAGTTATTTCAACTGCCGACTCGAAAGTTAAGCTCGTTGTAATTCCCACAAACGAGGAGCTTGCAATCGCAGAAGATGCTCAAAAAATCGTTTCAGCATTATAATAAATTTCATTTAGCATATTAAAAAAACACCCCTGGGGGTGTTTTTTTATTTATCTTAAATATGCTTTATGAAATTTTGTGAATATAACCGAGGCTTCGGCTCTGAGGCCTGTGCCGGCAGGGTCAAATCTTCCCTCGCCTTTGCCGTTTACAATGTCAGCCATCTGACACGCATAAACTGCATCTTTTGCCCACGAGCTTATTAAACTATCGTCAATAAATACTTCTTTTGGTTCAACTGCTTTTAAGGTGATTCCCTTAAACTTTGCGTAGTTTACAATCATAACGCACATCTGCTCGCGTGTTATATTTGCAGTAGGCTTAAATTGTTCGCCATAGCCTGCAACAATTCCGTTGTCGTTTGCCCACTTAACTGCGGGTGCAAACCAATCGCCTGCTACAACATCGCTAAACTTTGTAATTATTTGCTTATTTGATGTATCAACGCCTGTTATGTTTGCAAGAACTTGAACAAACTCGGCGCGTGTGATGTTCGCAAGCGGCTTAAATGTGCCATCGGGGTTGCCCTTAAATATGCCATACGTGTATGCGTAGTTTACATATTCGGTATACCAGGTTTGCTCAACATCGACAAATATTTCTGTTGTATTTCGAATAGTAGGAAGTTTTGTGCCTGCATCTATTACGGTTTCACTATACTCACAAACCAAGCATACGCGCGTTTTTGTGCCATCGGCTGTTTCGGTTGCGTTTTTGTTTGAAACATACTCTCCAAAAGAGTGAATAATTTCTCTTTGGGCAGAGCAAATATCACATATAGTATCACAATTGTTTGTATAAACGTGAGCATTTATATTAATTGCATCATTACATTTACTGCATTTATACCAGTGATTCGTATCAGAATAGTTTAACTGATAGTTATGTTCTCTAACTCTTACATAATCACAGCTATTACAAGTTTTGTCGCAAGCATTATCAAAATCGTGTGCAACAACATTTATTTGGTCGCCGCAAACTGTACACTTTTCAAAATGACTCGTATTATCAAATATAGGCTGATAATTATGGGTAGTTTCTCTTACATATCCGCAATTACAGTCTGTGTCACAGTCGTTATCGAACAGGTGTTGTTCTTTGTTAATTTCGTTGCCGCAAACTGTACACTTTTCAAAATGGCTTGTGCTATCAAATACAGGCTGATAATTATGGGTAATCACTCTTGTATGCCCACAATTACAGTTTGTATCGCAATCGTTATCAAAATAATGGTCTGATACGGTTTTAGCATTTTTAAGCTCTGCAAACGGATAGCAGTCGTTGCCCGACATTGTCCACACGTATTCAAAATCAAAACCGGAATAAGTTGATTGTTGTTTTAATTGTTCTAATGTGCATCTGGTTGCAGTGTTTATACCGCTGCCTACACCTCTTTGTATAGTATCGGCATAATAACAGTTTGTTATTATATCCTGATAATTATATCCCGCAATACCGCCTACGTAAACCTCACAAAATGCGGTTTGCGCAAAGAAGTTACATGTATTATAGCATTTTACTATTTTGCTGTTATCGTAACAATAGCCCGCAATACCCCCTACATAAGCATAGTGTGATGTAGATGCTGATATATCGCCTGTATTATAGCAGTTTGTTATTGTTGCGCGACAATTTTGCCCTGCAATACCGCCTGCATAGGCGCTACCTAAAGAAGATGTTGACACCTCGCCTGTGTTATAGCAGCGTTCTATTACGCCGTTGTTGTGTCCTACAATACCGCCCACATAAGCATAGCAAGATGAAGATGACACCGACGCTATTACACTACCGTCTACCATGCCAACATTTTTGATTAAGCCTTTGTTATAGCCAAAAAGTCCGGCATATACATAAGAAATATCTGATGAAATATTTGTATAAAAATTTTTAACAGTAAAACCATTGCCATCAAACGAGCCTGTAAATGCGCTGTTTTCATCAGTACCTATAGGCTCAAAGCCTTTGCCGCCATTATAAAAAGCTCCGCCCTGGGAAAAGTCGGCATCGGTAAATTCAACATCTGCAATCATTTTAAAATGAGCATCAAGATAATTGCGCACATTATTTAAATGATACTTTGTTTCAATAAGATACGGAGATTGTTCGGTACCAAAACCGCCTGCAAACTCGGTTGTATTTTCTATAATTCGCTCATAGTCGCAGCCGTTACAGGTCAGGTCGTTATCGTCGTCAAAGTAATGGATATGTACACCGTTGCAATATGTGTCGGCGCTTGTAAAATATCCGTTATAATCACCAATCACAATGGCGTTGTACTGTTCAAGTGTGCCGCCAAAATTAACACTCTCAAGCTTTTCGCAGTACTCAAAGGCATCTGTGCCAATGTAAGTTACAGTACCAGGTAGAGTTATTGTTTTTAATTCTTTAAAATATCTGAATGCCTCGTTATCAAGCGCGGTTATACCCTGAGATATTTCAATGTCGGTAACAAGGTCATTTAAATAATACGGAATAGTTTCAGTTATAACTCCGCTGCCTGTAATAACCAGCTTGCCCGTTTCTTCGTCAATTTCTGCGAATACTGTATCGTTTATATTGAACGAATACTGCTTAATGGCGTATGTTACATTTTCGCACTCGGGTGTGTTAGAAAGATTAAAATATTCAATTCGGTTACCCGCGTAGTTAACCTGAGTTATGCCGGTACAACCCCTAAAAGCATAGTTCCCAATCTGACCAAGTGAGCGGGGGAGCGAAACTGTTTTTAATGTGGTGCAATCTTCAAACACGTTTGCGCCAATTTCTGTAACCGATTCAGGAAACGCTATTGTTTCAATTGCCGAGCCGCAAAACGCCGCCCAGCCAACGTGCTCAACACCGTACGGAATCTCAAGCTGTGTAAGTGATGAGCAACCCGAAAATGCCGCCTGAATAATGTGCGTAACGCTTGAGGGAATTGTAACGTCTGTAAGCGCGGTACAACCTGAAAAAGCGCCCGAGCCGATATATTCAATGCCGTCACTTATTATTACCTTTTCAAGCGCCTCGTTTCTTGCAAGCGCTTCGGTGTGTATGTGGGTTATGTTGTAACCGTCAATTACGGCAGGCACTACCACCTCGGTATCGCCACCAAGGTATTTGTTTATTTTAACGGTTTCGCCGTCGATAAAATATACCCAGTCGCCTGACGTATATATTTCAATAGCAAAAGCTGTTGTTGGCAAAATTCCGATTGTCATTATTAAAACAAGTACAAAGCTCAAAATTTGTTTTTTCATTTTTCATTCCTCGTTTTATTTATGATAAGCTTCTTTATTTCGTATTTTGTATGCGCGATAGATTTGTTCTAAAAGCATTCCGCGTGCAAGCTGGTGCGGAAAGGTCATTTTTGACATTGAAATGCGTTTATCGCAAGCCTTTTTAACGCTGTCGCAAATTCCGTGCGACGAGCCGATAAAAAGCGCCATTTTACCGCGGCTGAGCATTGCGCTGTCGAGTGTTTTCGAAAGCTGTTCAGAAGACACCATATCACCCTCGATGCAAAGCGCGATTTTATACGCGCCGTCGTCGCAGGCGGAAAGCATTGCCTTGCCCTCAATGTCGAGAGCCTTATCAATCTCGGTTTGCGACGGGTTTTGATTTACCTTATACTCAGGCAATTCTTTTATTGTTATTTTACAATAACGCGAAAGTCGTTTCTGGTACTCGGCGCAGAGCTCTTTTAGGTATTTTTCTTTTAAAGTGCCAACGCAAATTATATCAAGCTTTTCCATTTAATATCCTTTCGGCTTTCAAAATTGCAATCTGTGTTTTTGAGTCGGTTATACTGCCGTCAAGCACAAGCTCTACTGCTTTTTTGAGCGGTAGTTTTTTTATGTTTAAAAACTCGCCCTCGTCAAGCTTTTGACCAACATACTTAAGCTCGGTTGCAAGGTAAATATAAATAACCTCAGAGTCGTAAGCGGGTGTTGGGACAAGTGTTCCAAGGTCGGTTACATTTTTTGCAACAATGCCAAGTTCCTCTTTAAGCTCACGAACGGCGCAGTCTTTAGGGTTTTCGCCCACCTCGGTTTTGCCTGCGCATATTTCAAGCAGCACCTGTTCAACACCGCAGCGGTACTGTTCAACAAGCGTAATTTCGCCGTTTTTGTCTACAGGCAATATTGCCGCGCCGCCGTTATGAATAACGCGCTCACGCTTTGCGACGGTACCGTCAGCAAGCCTGTTTTCACCCGTTTCAACGGTAAAAATTTTACCTTTAAATTCAATTTTTCTATTTAATTTTGTCTCAAAAAGCTCCATAATTATTCACCGTATTTACTTTTTAAAAACTGCGCATACTGTTTAAGCTCTGAAAGTGCATCGTCACAAATTGCAGCATTGCCAAAAAACGCATATTTTAATTGAGCATCGGTCAACGGTGTCACATCGGCTGTGGCATCAGAGCTTACTGTTATAAGGTCGCGCTCTGACATACCAAGCGCCGCCGCTAACTTTGCAACGGTAGTGCCGGTTAAGTTTACCGATTTTCCCGACCTGAAGTCAACGCCCTTTTCAATACTGTCAATATGAGTGTGGCTCATATCACACAGTTTTCCAAACTCGCGCAGTGACAAACCCATATCAAGTCTGCGCATTTTTACATATTTACCTAAATTTTCGTACATAGCTACACACCTATATATTTATTATATTATTATTGTAAATTACGAACAACTTTTTGTCAACTATTTTGTTGTTTTTAGTTGACAAGGGGCGTTGTATAGTGTAAGATATATACAACAATATCACGGAGGTGTGGAAAATGAAAACAACAAAATATATTTGCGGCGGATGTTCAAGCGAATTTGAGGGGAGCGTCACTGTTACGACTGACGAGGGTGTTTATCAGGGATGTCCGCACTGCGGATGTTGGGACTTTGCTCCAAAACGAAACGAGATTACAAAGCACGAGCTTAAGCAATATGTGTTTTTGTGCCGCGAGACAGAAAAGATGCAGCAAAAGCTTTCGGCACGCAACATTGACAGCGGCGACCTTTACGAAATGTACGAGAACAACAGGCTCAGGTGCCTGGCGCTAACGCTTAAGATTGAAAGCTTTATTTTTGGTATTGACGACTCGCTCATACGCCAGATATTTGAGGCGCGATACATAAAACGGCAAAGCTGGAACAAGGTTGCGTTTACACTTGGCGGATATTATTCCGCCGATTACCTACGAATTATGCACGACAGGTTTTTAAAAAGATTGGAAAAATAAAAAAGGCTCGTATGAGCCTTTTTTTTATTTTGTACCAAAAATTCTGTCGCCTGCATCTCCTAAACCTGGAACGATATAGCCGTTTTCGTTAAGGCGCTCGTCAACACACGCGCAATAAACCTGAACGTCGGGATGCGTCTCGGTTAAAGCCTTAATGCCCTCAGGTGCTGCGATAATGCACATAAACTTTATATTTTTGCCGCCGTATTCTTTAATACGTGTAATTGCGTCAATTGCCGAACCGCCTGTTGCAAGCATTGGGTCAGGAACAATTACAAGGCGTTTGTCGATATTTTTAGGGAGTTTGCAATAGTACTCGTGGGGTATTAAAGTTTCTTCGTCGCGGTACATACCAATGTGACCGACACGCGCCGACGGAACAAGGTTTAAAATACCGTTTACCATACCAAGTCCCGCTCTTAAAATTGGAACAATAGCAAGCTTAACACCGGCAATAACCTTGGCTTTTGTTTGGGTTATAGGTGTTGTTACTGTTGTTTCAGAAAGCGGAAGGTCACGAAGTGCCTCAAAAGTCATAAGCATTGTAATTTCTTCAACAAGCTCGCGAAATTGTTTTGAGGGTGTATTTATATCTCTTAAAATTGTGAGTTTGTGCTGAATTAACGGATGGTCAAAAATTACTACATTATCCATTTTACGCTACTCCTTTGTTTTTTTATATTTTAACATTATTTTGTCACATTTACAAGAATTATTTATTATTTGACAAAGTACGTTCATACATATATAATGAATAAAATATATTTTAAGGAAAAAGTAATGACCGAACGCGAACTTGTTTCTTTTTTACGCGCGGCGGATATGGGTGCCGAGCTTGACGATACGCTTCTTTTAACAATGTTGTTACATAACGCAATGCCGGGCTGTGACAGCAGTGATATTGCAAGCGAGCTTATTACAAGGTTTGGAACGTTTGCAAATGTTTGTAACGCGTCTTTTAACACTCTTGCAAACATTATGGGTGTTGGTACAAAGGGCGCATGTGTTTTAAAGCTTTGCAAAAACGCAACCTTTAATCTTTTGCGTTCAAACTCGACCGATGGCATACGAAGACTGTATACCACCGACGAGATTGTAGATTTTATGCGCCCGTATTTTTTAAACCTGACTAACGAGCAGGTTTATATAGCATATCTTAACTCGCGCTACAAAATCATCCACGTTGCAAAGCACGGCGAGGGCGATTACGAGTCGGTGCCGTTTGATTTCAAACGAATTATAAAAGAAACTGTTCAATACGACGCAAACGCCGTTGTTTTGTGTCACAATCATAAAACAAACGCTTTTCCTTCAAGTAACGACGTTGTCATTACACAAAAGCTTAATAATCTTTTATATCAGCTGGGAATACGGCTCGTTGACCACGTTATATTTTGCGAAAACCACTACAAATCGCTTCGCGAATCGGGATATATAAAAGATTTTCAGCAAGACGACAAAACTAGTCTTTTTCCTAAATAAAAATATCGGGGGATATTTAAAATGAGCTTTAACGAAATTTTATCATACCTTAGAAGTTTTAATTTGCTTACTGTGTTTATACGCCTTTCACTTGCTGTTGTGTTTGGCGGTCTTATAGGCTTTGAGCGCGAACGCCACGGACGTGCGGCAGGTCTTAGAACACACATACTCGTGTGTCTCGGCGCAGCAATAACAACTGTTCTTGGCTGCTATAACGTTGAGGTTTTAGGCGTATCGTGGGCTGACCCAATGCGTATTGGTGCGCAGGTTGTATCGGGCATTTCGTTTTTAGGTATGGGTACTATCATATCTAAAGGACGCTTTCAGGTTACAGGCCTTACTACCGCAGCAGGCTTGTGGGCAACCGCTATAATAGGTCTTGCACTTGGCGCAGGCTTTTACGAAGGCGGTATTATTGCATCGCTGCTTACAATAGTAACAATGACGCTCCTTGCAAACTTCGACTCGCACGTTATTAAAAAGAGCCGCAAGTTCAGAATTTATCTTGAGATTGATAATATTAACTCAATTATGACAATTGTTGATGCACTCGAAAACGAGTACAAAGCTCACGACGCGCAAGTTACAGTTCCAAGAAGCGGAATTTCGGGTAATGTTGGTATTGAGGTTACCGTACGCGTACCTGTAACAATATCGCAAAAGCAGGTGCTTTCGCATCTTTCATCAATGGAAAACATTATATTTGCAATGCCTTCAATTTAACTTTAAAAAACTCTTCCGTTTGGAAGAGTTTTTTTGTTGCAATAACTTAAAACATATATTATAATATATTTTATAAAGGAGTGAACTACTTATGAAAAAATTTAGAATTTTACCTATTGTTCTTGCACTCTTGCTTTTGGTTACTGCTTGCGGCAAAAAAGAAGAGAAAAAACCAGAGACCGATAAACAAGAGGCTACACAAACACAAAAACACGATGGTTTTATGAATAATTTAACCGGCGAATATACACTTACTGACGAGGCACAAACCAAGCTTCGCCCCGTTGCTATGTCAATTAACAACGAAGCTCCTGCAAGACAAGTTCAAACAGGTCTTAACAAAGCCGACATTGTGTACGAAACATACATTGAGGGCGGTGCCACCAGACTTCTTGCACTATATAAAGACATTTCAAAAGCTGCCGAAATTGGTACTGTTCGTTCAGCTCGTTACTACTTTGCCGACCTTGCAAGCTCTAACGATGCACTCTATGTTCACGCAGGTATTGACGAATTTTACTGTACACCACACGTTAGAGCAAAAGGCGTTGATAACATAAATATGCTCCTTGGCAACTACTACGGCTATGCTAACCGCCAAAAAAACGGAAAGGCTCTCGAGCACACTCTTTACACTTCTGGCGAAAGCATTGCAAAAATGATTTCAGACTATGGCATACGCTCAACTGTTAACGACAGCCACATTGGTAACTGGCAAAAATTTAACGAAAAGGCAAAAGAGCTCCCCGGTGGAAAATGCACCAACCTCTCGGTTAAGTTTTCCGGTTATCAAAAGAGTGACTTTGTTTACGATGCCGAGAACAACTACTATGTAAAACAAAACCACAGCGACTACAAAACAGGCGAGGCTGTTATTACCGACAACATTGTTGTTTTATTTACAAGCGTTGGCTTAAAACCCGATAACTTACACGTTGACCTGGCTCTTTCATCGGGCGAAGGCTACTATTTCTCAAAAGGCACCTTCCAAAGAATTAACTGGACAAAGGGCGACACCTTTGATACGTTTAAATTTACTGACGATAACGGCAAAGAACTTGCGTATAACCCCGGCTCGTCATGGGTTTGTATCACAAACAAAACTTTACAGTCAAGCCTTGTGATTGGTGAATAATATGACGTTTGAGCAAGTAATAAACGCAAGATACTCTGCGCGCTCGTTTAAAGACGTAGCCGTTGAGAGCGAAAAGATAGACAACATTATAAATCTTACAATGACAGCGCCCACCGCAAAAAATATGCAGCCTGTAAAAACCTACGTTATAACCGACGGTGAAATGCTTAAAAAGCTTGACGACAACGTTACTGTTTGTCGCTTTGGCGCAACAGCGGTATTTGCAGTTTGCTACGACAAAACAATGGCGTGGACAAACTCAAGCGGCGAGTCACGCGGCGAGATGGATGCATCTATTGCGGCAACCCATATAATGCTATCGGCAACAAACGAAGGTCTTGGCAGTTGTTGGGTTTGTCTTTTCGACAAAGATAAGCTAAAAGAGCTTTTAAAGCTTGATGACAACATTGTGCCCTGCTGTTTAATTATGACAGGCTACAAAGCCGATGACTGCGAGCCAAATGTTAGACACACTCAGCGCAAGCCTGTAGATGAAGCGTTTATAAAGATATAAATAAAAAAGGACACCTGATGGTGTCCTTTTTTTAATTCATAAGTTCGCTGTCATAGTGAGCGCGCTCTCCGCCGATGAGTTTAGGTCTTGTTCTTGCCAAAACAACGTTCGCCTCACCGATTTTGTTAATTGAAACGCGAACAGGAACCGCAACGGCTTTTAGGTGCATACCGATAAGCGTATCACCAATATCAATACCTGCATCAGCTTTAATATACTCAACTGCAACAGGATTTTTAAGTGTTTTATAAGCAGCGGTTGCAAACGAGCCGCCCGCTTTTTCAAACGGTACCGCATTTACAATTTCAAGGCGCTCTGCTTTTGCATATTCTTTTTCAACAATTATTGCACGGTTTAAATGCTCACAGCACTGCGCGGCAACATAAATACCAAGCGGGTTTAAAACGGCATAGATTGCGTCAAACACCGCCTTGCCCACCTCGCCTGACGAGCCTTTGCCAATTCTGTGACCTGTAATCTCTGAGCTTGAGCAGCCAATAACAACAACATCGCCTTTACAAAGATTTGTTTGTGTTAAAAGCTCTTTTACAACAAGCGTTGTATCTTCAATTATTTTTTTCATATCTATTTTCCTTTCCGTTAAAACATCCGCAAACCCAAATAACATCGTGACCGATACGTTCAACGTCGCACCACGGTATGCGTATTTCGTTTTTACCTAAAAAAAGCGAAAACCCGCATTTGCCATTTACAATGATACACTGAATTTTGCCGCAGCCGTCAATTGAAAAATCGTTTGGGTAGCCGAGCTTTTTACCGTCGGGCATACAAATAATTTCTTTTTTGCAAAGCTCGTTTAAATAATAATCGCGCAAATATATCACCGATATATTATATTGTTATTGTTTTTCGATTATGTCGGCTGCGCCTTCCATTGCATCACCCTCGAAAAGCTCAATAAGACCTTTGTCGCAAAGCGAAGCGTAGTCGGGGTTAATGGGGAGTTTTGCAAGCACTTCAACATCAAAGCGTTTTGCAACCTCGTCGATATGGCTTTTACCAAACACCTCAATCTTCTTTTTACAATCGGGGCATTCGAGATAACTATAGTTTTCGATAAGACCGATAACGGGGATGTTCATAAGCGACGCCATTTTTACCGCCTTTGAAACAATCATAGAAACAAGGTCCTGAGGTGAGGTAACAACCACAATACCGTCAAGCGGAAGGCTTTGGAAAACGGTAAGCGGAACGTCGCCTGTGCCGGGAGGCATATCAACAAACATATAGTCGACATCGTCCCAGATAACGTCAGTCCAGAACTGTTTTACAGCGCCTGCAATAACAGGTCCGCGCCATACAACAGGGTCGTCTTGATTGGGTAAAAGCAGGTTGATTGACATAAGCTTGATACCCGATTTTGAGCTAACCGGAAAAATACTTTTGCCGTCACCCTCGGCGCGTGTGTTAACACCAAACAGCTTGGGGATTGACGGGCCTGTAATATCGGCATCAAGAATTGCGGTTTTAAAGCCGCGGCGGTTCATTGTCACCGCGAGCATTGCGGTAGTTAAGCTTTTACCAACGCCGCCCTTACCTGATACAACACCGATTACTTTTTTGATATTTGAAAGCTCGTGTGGTTTTTCGAGTAAACTTTCAGCCTTGCGTGATGCGCAATCAGCACCGCAAGAAGAACAGTCATGTGTGCAGTTTTCTGACATTTTAAACACTCCTAAAATTTATTGCTTTAATTATAATAACAAATATAAAAAAGGTTTTCAAGTACGACATCATTTATTCATACATTTTTAATATTACTCATATATAATAATAAATGTACTGATTGGTAAATTATTTTCATAAATTTTTTCTCTTCTTTTAAAAAAGTAGTAGTCAAAAGACTACTACTTTTTTATTTTTCTTTTAAGGTCGAGGTTTGACCACAACAATACTATTATTTGCGCCGGTATTCCAAGTACAAATATAAGCCAAAGCTCTTTAATGCTAAGAATTATATACAGTGTTGCAAGAACACTCCATATAAGCACCGAGATAATAACAAAGTTTAGCTTTGTTCTGCCCCAAATGCTGTTAAACACCAAAAGCACTATGCAAGAAACGGGTACCGCAACAAGGTATGCCGTCCACACGCGCGACACGGTATGCATAACAAGACCCAAAACAACAAAGGCTATTGTTGCAAGCAACCATACCATTGCGGTTGCAAGCAGCGAAATTATAAGTCTGTTTTTGCGAATAATCTTTTTTGTAGCAAGCGACATTGACGTAAGGTCGTGCTCGGCTTCTATAAGATAGTCAACAGTAACACCAAATAAATCGGCAATTTGCTTTAGCACCACAACATCGGGCACCGACTCGCCGCGCTCCCACTTAGAAACCGCCTTATCTGAATAGTTAAGGCGCTCGGCAAGCTCCGACTGTGTCATTGACGCATCCTTGCGAAGCATTTGTATATTTTTTGAAATTATTTTTTTAATATCTTCCAATTTTTATTCTCCAATTAATTATTAGTTTAATTTTAACATAAAATTCTACTGCAATCAAGACTTTTTTGCCGCTCTACTGTGAGTAGAATATCAAATTTTATCAGTAGAGTTTGATTTTATAACAGTAGGTGGAAAAAGGCGGCCTTTTGTTTTACACTTATTATATATGGAGGAAAGAGATATGCAAAACTACATTATTTGTACAGATACAGGTTCAGACCTTACTCAAAAACTTTATGACCAATATAATATTGTTCCTTTAAAAATGGAATATGAAATTGACGGTGTAACCTTTGAAGACGATTACAGTGATGAGGCGCTTAAAGTATTTTATCAAAAAATGCGTGACGGTGCGGTTGCTAAAACATCGCAGGTTAATACTGCAAGATACATCGAATTTTTCACCGAGCTTACAAAAGAGTGTGACACTGTAATTTACATTGGCCTTGGCAGCGGAATCTCGGGAAGCTTTAATAACTCGGTAAATGCCGCTAAAGAGGTTATGGAAAACAACCCCAACTGCAAAATCTATACAGTAGATAGCCTTGGTGCTTGTCTTATGGGCGGTATGCTTTCAATCTCGGCAGCAGTTAACCGCGCAAACGGTATGAGTGCCGAAGAAAATGCGAAATGGCTTGAAAATCAACGCAAGTATATTAACGTGTACTACACCACCCCAGACCTTTCTTATTTGCAACGCGGCGGCAGGGTGTCAAAAACATCAGCTATTGTAGGCGCAATGCTTGGTATTAACCCAATACTTACAGTAACACCCGACGGCAAGCTTGTTTCTTGCGACAAGGTTCGCGGCGAAAAGCAAACCATTGCAAGAATTGCCAATAAAATTAAGGCTTCATCAAATGACCTTAGTGATACAACACTTTACATCGCACACACCGATTGCTTTGACAGAGCGGTTGGCATTGCTGAAAAATACGTTGACGAGCTTGGTTTTAAAGATTATGTACTCACAAGCATTGGAAGCATTATCGGTGCGCACACAGGCCCCGGACTTGTAGCTTTGTTTTATTATGGAGACGAAAGAAAATAAAAAGAGAGCCTAAAGGCTCTCTTTTATTTTATATTAAGTAAAGTTGCTGCGTTTTTATAGAATATATTTTCGCGCTCGGCATCAGTTATATCTTCGTTTAAAACGTAGTTTACAAACTTGTGTGTATAGGTATTGTCATTGCTGCCGGGGTAGTCGGTGCCAAAAAGTATTTTGTGTGAACCGACTTTTGAAATAGCGTCTTTTAACATGCCCTCGCGGTCGGCGCCGTATGCCGATAAGTCGGCGTACACATTATCGCACTCACGCATAATTGAAATACACCTGTCATACAAACCATAGCCGTCAAGGTGGGCAATAACAAACTTTATGTTTTTAAACTGACGGGCAAGACTTTCAAACTCATCAAAATCTCTTTTTGGCGTGTGAAAGTCTATAACCATTTCTTTTTCATTTGCAAGAGTTAAAATTTCGCCCCAGTTTTTGTGACCAAAATCAAAGCCCATCATATAGCCAACAAGCTCACCAATAAGGTTAAAGCCAAGGCTTGTATGCTTTTCTATTTGCTCGCACGAAAGCTTAACAAACTCGGGGTGAACATGTATGCCCGGTACAAAAAACTCGGGGTACATTTTATTAAGCTCCCACGCTTTTTGGTTCGCATTTGTTATAAGCTCGGGGTACTTTTCAAGCGGTTGCTTGTTTATTGCCATATTTATATAAGTGCCCGCAGCACCTGTAATTTTATTTTTAACAAGTCTTTTTATAAAGTTGTGTGGGTCGGTATCGTTTTCGTGAAAATCGTAACCGGGATGTAAGTGAAAATCAAAAATGTTCATATGCGTTTTTTCTGCATTAATAGAAATAACCCTTAACCTTTATGCTTTCTCGTCACATTAAGGTTAAGGGCTATTTCATTTCGTGTGCAGGTTCCAAAATGACTAACCTCTCTTTCGTATATTTTGTTGGCTCAGTATTTTTTCTTACGTTTCAAGTACGTTATATGCTCTAGGCCGTACCCTTTTGCCGAAGCCGGCAGTATTTATTTTTTTGAGCCTACTTCCTTTTGCACCTTAAATATAACATATTTTATTAAGCTTTTTCAATTGGCAAAAAACATAAAATTTTTGCAAAAACATTATTTATTTTACTAATTGACTTTTTATTTTGTTTTTTGATATAATTATCTTATTAGGGCAAACGGACTGTATTACACAGTCCGTTTTTTATTTATATATAACTATTATCAAAGGTAATAACGCAGTTACACTGCGGATATTTCTTTTTAAT
Organism: Eubacteriales bacterium; assembly: GCA_045593905.1. Classification (GTDB taxonomy): domain Bacteria; phylum Bacillota; class Clostridia; order Oscillospirales; family QAKW01; genus RGIG9041. The sequence goes on along the minus strand of JAZNXL010000024.1, from coordinate 90,696 downwards.
TTCGAGGTCAATAAGCGATTTTAGTTGCGAGCACTCGTAACCAAGAGTACAGGGTAGCACAACATCAAAAATAATATTAGTGTGGGTAGGGCCTGTGACTGCCCTGAAATCGTGTATTGTAAGGCTTGAATTGATTGATGTTATAACATCAAGAGTATAGCTTTTAAGCTCGTTTACAAACGGGTCGTTTGTAACAATAGGGTCAATGTGTATAACTGCCTCAAGCCCCATCTCATTTTTAAAGTCGCGCTCGATATTATCAATAAGGTCGTGGCTTTCGAGTATGTCGCTTTCTACAGGCACCTCGGCATGAAGCGATAAAAACACGCGGCCGGGGCCGTAGTTGTGAACAACAAGGTCGTGAATGCCAACAACGCCCTCGTAGCTCATAGCTTTTTTATAAACGCTGTCAACAAACTCAGGCGTGGGCGGTTGACCTAAAAGCGGGTCGAGTGTTTCTTTAATAAGACCTACGCCCGAAATTATTATAAACACTGAAACAGCAAGACCTGCAATACCGTCTACGTGAATATCAAAAAGTGCATGAACAGTGGTTGATGCTAAAACAACAGCGGTTGTTATAACGTCGTTTCGGCTATCGGCAGAAGAAGCCAAAAAGGTTTTTGAGCCTGTCAGTTTATAAATGTGTTTAAAAAAGCTTGAAAGCCACAGCTTAACCAAAATTGCGCCCAAAAGCACACCAACGCTTATAAACGAAAACTCTGTGGTTGTTGGCTTGAATATTTGAACAACCGAATCTTTGGCGAGTGTAAACCCAAGCATAAGCACAACAAACGACATAATCAGCCCGCTTATGTACTCTACCCTGCCGTGACCGTAGGGATGGTCGGCATCCGGCTTTTTAGCGGCAAGCTTAAAGCCGATTAGGGTTATAACACCCGAGGCGGCGTCGGTTAAGTTGTTTACTGCGTCAGCTATTGTTGATATGCTTCCAAATACAACACCAACTGCCGCTTTTGCCGCCGAAAGCAAAACATTGGTAATTATTGCGACAATACCTGCAACAACACCTGTTTTGGTATGTCTCTGGGCATTGCTCATTTCCTTATTATATATAAATAGCTTGAGTATTAGTTTGGTCAAAGAATATTCCCCTCCATTGATTGCTTGAAAAAACACTTTTTATATTATATAATGAACGTATGTTAAATATTATTGTATCACAATCTAATATAGTTGGTCAATTCGATTCTCCATTAATTGGTACATACGGCGGTGATTATAGCTTTGCGGGTGCGTTTTTGGCAAGAGCGGCTATTGACTCGTCAGTAATATGTCAAAATCTTTCGCCGCATTCCCAGCAAAACGGAACGATGCTGCTCGACATAATAAAGAGTTTTGGCGCACGTGTTACACGCAACGGTCACGAGGTAAACGTAAAGTGCGACAAGCTAAAAGGCTGCCGCGCTGATATTTCAGAGTTTACTCAAATTGCGCCTATTGTTGCACTGCTCGGTGTGTTTGCATCGGGTAAAACACGAATTTCGGGCTTTAAAGAGTGCCCCAAGCTACAGGCGGTTATTATTGAAAATCTACAGGCTCTTGGTGCACGATGCGAGTATAACGAAAATGAGCTTTGGATATGGCAACAAAAATCGCCCGAACACGCTGTATTAAACGCACGCGACAATCCATTTGTATCACTTGCGCTTATTCTAATTTCTACATACACAAAAGGTGACACCGTTATTCGCAATGTTGACGGGCTTTTAAAAAGGTATCCTGATTTTTTACAGGTTTTTGAGTCACTCGGCGGTAAGTATAAAACCTGCACCGAGTATTCGATTTAAGGCATAAAAAAAGAACCTCAAACGAGGTTCTTTTTTATTTACAGTAATTAGCTACCGAATTTCATTTTTTGGTCAATGTATGCAGCAGCAAGGTTTTTACCCTTAACGCACTCTGTCTTAACGTTGTAAGCAGCGTTACCTGCAAGAGCAGCGTAGAAGTTACATGTACCTTCTTGGTCAAGTACTGAATAGAAACCAGCAAATGAGGGTGAGAATACTACGTGCTTTGTTACAAAGTCGAAGTATTGTTTACGTTGAACATAGTTGAAGTGATAATATTCGAATGTGAGAAGATTATCGAAGTATGTTTCAGTAAATCTTGTAGCCCAAAGCTCCATAAACTTAAGAGCGATGTTTACGTTGTCTTCTTTAGCAGTTTTCTTAGGAAGAACCATACCAAAGCCGTAGTACTGAGCGCACTCAACACCTGTTGAGGTGTTAGCTTTGGGGAAGGGTACCCAGTTAATTCTTATGTTCTTTGAGTACTCTGTATCACGGTAAACCTGTGTATACATTGTAGCTGACATAAGTGTTGTACCTTCGTAAAGACCAACGTGCTCTTTTTGAGCGCCTGCAACAATCTCGCCGCTTGCTTTGTAGCCGATTTCGTTTTGAACACCGGCGATAAACTCAAGTGCTGCAAGAACTTGCGGGTCGTCCCAGTTGTTTTTAATGGTAGGAACAGCTGCATCTGCAACGATTTCGATTTGTCCCTTACCGTTTGTTTGAGGCCATGTGAAAGGAATGTTTGTTGAGAAGTTAATCCATCTGCAAAGGTCACGGCCGTCTTTGGTTTTTGCAGGAGCTGATGTTAAGAACTTTTTGTAAGCATCCCAGTCCCATTGACCGTGTTCCCACATAGTATGGGGGTCTGAAAGACCAAGCTCTTGTGCAAGTGTTTGGTTGTACCATACGCAGTCTACAACACCGATAGGTGCGATAAGACGGAGTGTGTTACCCCATTTACAAAGGTCCATGGTTGTTTTACAAACACCGGGTGATGAACCGAGGTTATTGATGTTTACAAGTGATGTGATTGACTTTGAAATACAAAGTGCCTGAGGTTGAACGTTATGGTTGGTGTAAATAATATCACACTGTTTACCTGCGTTCATGTACTGAAGAGCTGCGTTGATTGAAGCCTGGTGCTGTTTAACAGTGTATTTAATGTTAAGACCAACTTCTTTTTTGAGCTCTTTGAACCACTCCCACTCGTCGATAGTTTCGCCTTTAGCGTTGCGGTATGACCAAGCAGCAAAGTTATCAGCTGTAAAGAACTGAAGTGTTTTACCCTTAAGGTCAGAGATTTTTGTACCCGCACGAACAAAGCCTGTGCTATCGAGGTCGAAAGAAGGCATTGCTTTTTGGTTTTGCTGTCTGTCGCGGTTGATGAGGGGGTTTTCGTCAAAGTTGTACTTTGATGCCTCTGTTGCGCGGCGTTCTGACTTTTCAAGACCTTGCTCTTCATCAGGAATAAAACCGATTTCGTTAGTAACGGTTTCCTGAATTACAAAGTCTTCGTTTGTCTCAAGGTCACCTGTACTGATGATGTTACCTTCAGCGTCGGTTTCGTATTTACCGGCGCCTTCGCCGTGCGATTCGCCTTCGCCGGCTACAACTTTATCCTCGCCACCTTGAGAGTTTTCGTTGCCGCTTTGGCTTTCTTCTTTTGAATCATCGTTCTCTGACTCTGAGCTGCCGCCGTTGTCGATGAATGCTTCTTCTTCGTCTTCTGCCTTTTTACAAGACACGCAAAGAGTTGCAAGCATTAACACGATGAGTAAAAGTGCCAAGATTCTTGAAAACTTTTTCATTGCTTTTTCTCCTTTAATTATTGTATATGTATTGATACGCAATATATTTTAACATTTATTTAGGCAAAATTGCAATATGCACTTTGAACAAATAAATATTAATATTATTGTATATAATACACTAATGGGTTTCCCCTTTCACTCATATATGTTTTTTGACTTAAAAAATGTTTCAAAAATTTTAAAATTTTTATTTATTTTTTATTTTGATGTGTTACAATGAAGGTAACCACAGTAATTGGAGGAAAAAATATGAAAGTTGCTGTTACTACAAGCGGCGTGCCCACTGCCGATGCCGAAAAATTCGGCTTTTTAAGCGAGTGCGGTTTTAACGGCGCAGACATTGACCTTGGCCACTATTTTGGCAAGGACGGTATATTTGGCGACATAAAAAATGTTACCGACGACCAAATTAAAGACTATTTTTGCTCATTAAAGCAAAAGGCTGATGCCGCAGGCGTAGAGGTTTTACAAACCACCTCTGAATTTAAAGGCAGAGTTGCTCTTTATTTAGACGAAGAACAAACCGATTCTGACTTTGATATTGAGGATGTTATTTTACGCCAGATTGCATCGATAAAAGCCACACACTACCTTGGTGCAAAGTACACCGTTATTTTGCCGATTGTACACACCGACAGACGCTACGATATTATGGTAGACGAGAGCTTTAATGCTACAAAAGAGTTTTACTTAAGATTGCTTCCCACACTTAAAGAGTACGGCGTTATTTGTCTTTTACAAAATACATATAATGAAGACCGCGCATATCAATATCCCTGTGCCACAATCTTTTCACGCGCACACGAGATGTTAAAAATGTGTGACGAGCTGGGCGAGCAGTTTAAGGTTTGTCTTGACCTTGGCATAAGCCACGTAACACAAGACGTTCCCGAAAAAGACATTGTTACACTTAAAGATAAGCTTGTATCAATTCACGTAAACGACAACCCCGGCTGGTGCTACATCAAGGCTATTCCGTTTTTAAAATTCGGTCAGCCACCCAGCACAAGGTCAAGAGCAATTGACTGGGGCAACGTATTTGGCGCAATCAAAACGATAGGCTACGACGGTATTTTGAGCTTTAACGTTACAATTCCCGGTGAGGGCGACGTTATAAAAGATAGCTTTATATACTTAAACGAAGTTACAAAATATTTTTACGATAGAATCGAAAGTGAGAGAGAGCAATGAAAATTTCAGTAATAATCGGCGCTTCGGAAGATTCTTTTAAAAGACTGCACGACACAGGTTTTGACGCTTGTGATTTTCAGCTCGGAGGTTTCTTTAGCCCCAAAGGTAAGTTTGGCGACATTTTTAACGTTACCGACGAGCAAATTATAGAGGAATTTACAAAAATTAAAGGCTGGGCTGACAAATACGGCATCGAGGTGTACCAGACACACGGCTCGTTTACAGGTCAGGTAAGCGCTTACGAGTCAGAAGAGCATTACATAAGGCTTGCCCGCGCCGACTTTTTGGCAACAAAAACTCTTGGCTGTAAATACTGCATTCAGCACCCCTATATCTACGTTGAGAGAAGATACGATGTTAACCTTAAATACTCGGTTGAACGCGCTATCGAGGTTTACCGTCAATATATACCCGCTCTTGAAGAAACCGGTGTTGTTTGCTGCCTTGAAAATATGCATCACGGCGACCTTTACTATAGACACCGCTGTGCAACAACAATGTCACGCGCTGAGGAAATGGTTTATATTTGCGACCAGCTTGGCGACAACTTTGCAATCTGCCTCGATACAGGACATTGTATGTGCACACAAGACGACCCTGTACAAGCAATTAAAACAATCGGTCACCGTCTTGTTTGTCTGCACGTTCACGACAACGACGGTATGTGGGACCTTCATACATACCCCTACAGCACGCAGGGCGTTCCGCCAAGATACAAAATTCCCAGAATTGACTGGACTGCGATTATGACCGCGTTAAAAGAAGTTGGCTACAAAGGTTCGCTTAACTTTGAAACAGGTCCTTCCTGCCCGCCCGCGCTTTACATTGCAAGCTTTAAATACCTTAGCGCAATAGGCAGACACCTTGTAAGAATTTACGAAAACGCATAATAAAAAACAGGCTTAAAGCCTGTTTTTTTATTTTATTGTTTCGGTGCCTTTTGCGCCGGATACTTTTTTGAGCGTTTTGGTATGCTCATCTTCGGTGCTTGAAAAATAAGTTTTTTCGCCGTCTGAAATAAAGTACATATAGGATGACGATTCGGGTGAAAGCACAGCCGATATTGCAGCTTCTGATACAAAGCAAACAGGTCCCGGTGTGAGTCCGTCGTAAATATATGTGTTATATTTGCTGTCGGTGAATTTATCGTCTGAATCAAGCGTTGCCTTATCGGTTGAAAGCACATATTTTATTGGCGATGTAAGGCAAAGCTTTTTGTCAGAATCGCTTTTAAGTCTGTTATTAAATACCGATGCTACTGTTTTAAAGTCGTCAGCGTTATCACATTCAGCCTGAACGAGTGATGCAAAGGTAACCACCTGGTCAATGGTAAGTCCGCTTGATTTTATTAGTTTTTGGTTGGCATCGGTAAGAACGGTAGTTTTAAAACGCTCAAGCATTTTTTCAACAACCGAAACGGCGCTCTCGCCAACTGACATTTCGTAGTCGCCTGCCAAAATATATCCCTCGAGTCTGCAGCGGCGGTCGGGAATTTGTGATACAAACTCAAACTCCTCGTACTCGTAGTCGTTTAGCGCTGACTCAAGGTCAGATGCCGAAAGATAGCGTTTTGAGGTTAAAATTTCAACAACCTTGTCTTGCGTTGAGCCTTCGGGAATTGTAAAGGTTACTGTTTGCGCCTGTACCGAAGCTTTTTTGAGCTTTGCAATTACAAGGTCGTAACCGAGGTTGGAATTGAGCGAATAATCGCCGTATTGGAACTGCCCGTCTGCTCTTTTTAGCTTTGAGTAAAGCATAAACACAAGCGGATGCTCAATAACATTGTTCTTTTTGAGTATTTTTGCAATACCCATTGTTGATGTGCCCTTTGGAATATTTACAACAATGCTGTCGTCAGGTTTTATAAACGCAAACACGTCGTTACTTACGTTTACAATACAAACCGTAAGCAAAAGCGCAGCTAAAACAATTGCACCGTAATACTTTAAATGCTTTAAAAACACTTTCATATTATCGCTCGAAAACCACGCTTTAAAATCGAAGCTCTGCGGTTGTTTTTTGGGTGCGCTCACCGTTTTTAACTGCTCGGTTTTGGGCGGAGACACAGATTGCTTTGGCTGCGGCGCATTAGGGCTTTTGTAAGAGCCTGTAACGCCGGGATACGAGCCTGTTATATTTCGTCTTGGTTGATTATTTTGAGGCATTGTTTTCTCCTATATAATAAAGCCTTGTTCACTTTTATTATATACTCATAAAATCTAAAGTCAACACGGTTTTTGTTAAATTTAATTTATAACTTGAAAAACTGCATACTATAGTGGTATCATTGTTACGAGGTATTTTTATGGAAAACTATTCGATTTTACAAAAAACATTACTGCCGTTTCAAAATGCAATAACGGCGGCAAAAATATTTGGCGTTTTGGTGGTTTTGATTATTGCAACCTACTTTATTCGCGCAATCGTTTACAAACGCGCGCTTAACTTAAAACGCGCGCCGACTGCCGAGGTGTTTTACCTTTTGCTCGCCACCCTGTTTAATACTGCGCTTTATACCTTTTTTTATTGGCAGTGGGCACTGCCTGTTTCGGTTGTAATCTCACTTGTGTTTATGTCGTCAACCTCACACGAGGTAAAAGAGGGTAATAACGAGCTGCGTATGGGCGTGTGGGGTCTTAATAAAGACATACGCACAGTCCGCGCCGAAATTTTTGCCGACTTGTCGCCAGAAAAACAGGTTGAATACCGCGAAAACGTTAAAGAGTACAATTTTGTAAAATGGCGCTTTTTGGCTTTTGCAATTTTAATTCCTGTTGTTTTAGTTTTTGTTTGGCACTTTTTAAATATCGGTTATTTGTTTTTCCCTGTTGCAATATAAAAAGACCCCTCGGGGTCTTTTTTTATATTGCCTGTGCGAGTTTTTTATACGCTTTGCCTGTAATTGACTTTAAACAAAGACGCACTGTCTTGCAGTCCGACTTGAATGCAGCGCGGCGTCTGTCTAAAATAATTTTTATTGCAAGGCGCATATTACGGTCGTAAATGCTGTTTTGCATTTCGCTTATAACGTTTAGTCCGTGGCGTCTTACGTCAAAACCGTTTACCAAAAACGCAATCACAAGTTGCGGTGCATAAACCGACTTTCTGATTTGGTTTTCGCCGCCGCAGTATGCCTTAAACACCTGCGAGAGCACGCACTCGCCGTATTCGTTAACTGCATTGGGGTTTGCGCCAAGGTCAAACAACCTGTTAATTTGTGCAAACGACGGGTTTTCGCTCTTGCACTCGTCAATTAAAATTCTTTCAATATATCCTATTTTTTTATTCATTTTTGTGTCCTCCGTTTTTGTTTTACACCCACATTATAAAACAGTAGGTGTACTAAAAGACGGACACACAAAAAGTTTTATTTAAAAAATTTAAAAGTGTTGTCGCGCAAGGTTTTATGCTCGATTACGCGTGCTTTTTGGCAAACTACGGTTGCGTTTTCGGGCACGTCGTTTACAACTACACAGTTAGCGCCGATACGTGCGTTTTTGCCAATTGTAACACCGCCTATAATTTTTGCGCCCGCACCGATATAAACGTTGTCGCAAATTATGGGTGCGCCGGCGTTTTTGCTATCGTCCAAAGTGTTCGAGCCGATAGTAACCTGTTGGAAAATAGTACAGTTTTTGCCTATTGTTGCGCCTTGAGAAATAAAAATTCCGTAAAACTGGTGAGGTGTTGTAAAGGGCAAAATCGTTTTTGAAACAGGTATGAACGCGCCGTATTTTTCAGCAAGCCTACGGCACTTAATGGCTGATAAAACCGAGCCGTTTTGCGCTTTTTTATAATTTTTCCAGAACGAGTCGGTATTGTTTTTATAAAGAATATTTCTTATAAATTTTTTAATCATTTTAAGCCGTCCTCTCTTTTTAACATTATATTATAGTAACCGTTTAAAGTCAAAGAAATTTGTCGTAAAATGCTTTACTTTTAACTTGTACGGTGATACAATTAACTTAAATATGATATAGCCTTTAATACAGATACTTTAGATGTCTGAAAGGTAAATGCCCACACTCCGTAGCCTTTTGGAATTACGGGGTATTTTTTTGGAGTTTTTTATGAAAACAGTAGTTGATAAAGACGCTTTGATGCGAACACTCAAACGGCTTTCGCACCAAATTGTCGAAAGAAACAACGATATACAAAACGTATATCTTGTTGGTATTTGCAGACGCGGTGTACCGCTCGCAAACATAATTGCCGACAATATTTTTGATATAACAGGAAAAAAGGTGTTAACAGGCAAGGTTGACGTTACTCTCTACCGTGACGACCTGTCAACCGACGCGCCGCAACCGTCGGTGCTTGGAACTGATATTCCGTTCGATGTTGAGGGTAAAACAGTTGTGCTTGTTGACGACGTTTTGTATACAGGGCGTACTGCACGCGCCGCAATCGACGCCATTATAAAGCTTGGCAGACCTGCCTGTATACAGTATGCAGTGCTTGTTGACAGAGGCCACCGCGAACTTCCCATAAGGGGCGATTTTGTAGGCAAAAACATACCCACAAACAAAGGTGAGCGTGTTTATGTGAAGGTGCTCGAGTACGACGGCGAGTACGGTGTTACAGTAGAATAGTTTAATATTTTTTAGGAGGATATAAAAATGAAACTCATCTACGATGTAGAAGCAAGACCCAAGTTTTCGCAAACCATCGTGTTTGCAATTCAGCAGCTCCTTGCAATTATGGCGGCAACGCTCGTTGTACCTATAATTGTAGGAAACGGTATGAGCCCTGCCGCTGCACTTTTTGGCGCAGGCGTAGGTACTTTTGTTTACCTTCTTTTTACCAAGTTTAAAAGCCCTGTATTTCTTGGCTCGTCGTTTGCCTTTTTAGGCTCAATGGCAGCTGCGTTTGCAGGCGGTGTGTCGGTAGCTCTCGGTTACCTTGGACTCATTATCGGCGCAGTTATGGCAGGACTTGTTTACGTTGTAATTGCTGTTGCAGTTAAGTTTGCAGGCGTTAACTGGTTAAACAAACTTATGCCGCCCGTTGTTATCGGTCCTACCGTTGCTATCATTGGTCTTTCACTTGCAGGCAACGCTGTTGGCGACCTTCAGAAGCCCGGTGTTGAAACAGGCCATACACTTATTGCAATTCTTTGCGGTATCGTAACACTTATTGTTGTTACACTTTGCTCAACCTACGGCAAAAAAATGACAAGACTTATCCCTTTTATCATCGGTATTCTTGCAGGCTACGCTCTTGCAGGTATCTTTACCGTTATCGGTAACGTTGCCGGTGTTGACGCACTTAAAGTTTTAAACGTGTCACCAATTACCTCGCTTTTTGCTGACGGTGTTAAGCTTTCAAGCTTTATTACCGTTCCTGAGTTTACCTTCTTAACAGCGCTTGGCGGCTTTAAAGAATTAAACGGCGCATATATCGGCACAATTGCTGCAGCTTACGTTCCCGTTGCTTTCGTTGTTTTTGCCGAGCATGTTGCTGACCACAAAAACATCTCTTCAATCATTGAACGTGATCTTTTAGAAGAACCCGGTCTTCACAGAACTCTTCTTGGCGACGGCGTAGGCTCAATGGCAGGCGCTTTCTTTGGCGGTTGCCCCAACACAACCTACGGCGAGTCGGTTGCTTGTGTTGCTATTACAGGTAACGCATCGGTTGTTACAATTTTAACTACGTCGGTTCTTGCAATTTTAATTTCGTTCTTAGCACCCTTCGTTGCATTTGTTAACTCAATTCCTGCTTGCGTAATGGGCGGCGTTTGTATTGCTCTTTACGGCTTTATCGCAGTAAGCGGTCTTAAAATGCTTCAAAAGGTTAACCTCGAAGAGAACAAAAACCTCTTTACCGCATCAACAATTCTTGTTACAGGTATCGGAGGTCTTTCGCTCACCTTCGGAAAAATCACAATTACTTCAATTGCAACAGCGCTTATTCTTGGTATTATCGTTAACACCATCTTAAACGCTAAAAAAGACTAACACTTAAAAAGTTAAAGGCTTTCGCATTTTGCGAAAGCCTTTTTTTATTGTTGACTTATAATTATAACAGTTATATAATAAACTAAATATAACTTTTAAGGAAAATCAATGTTAAAACTGTTAGTTGCCGCATCCGGCTCAAAGGCAAATTCAACTGTTATAATATACCAAAACGATGTAATAATTATCGACTGCGGGACAACCTATAAAGCGCTTAGCGATGCGCTTTTAACAGAGGGCCTTACCCCAAAAAACATAAGCGCGGTATTTGTTACACACTCGCACAGCGACCATGTAAAAGGTCTTGCAACACTAAAAAACAAAATATCGGCACCATTTTACTCAGCAGTAGATATCGAGGGTTGCAACAAAATGCGCGCGCCCGTTACGGTAGGCAGTATGGCGGTGTCGTACTTTGAATGTTGTCACGATGTTGACTGCGTCGGCTACAAAATAACCGCAGGTAACAAGTCTGTTGCGGTTGCTACCGATACAGGCAGGGTGACAGAGTGTATGCTTTCGCAGTTTGTAAACTGCGACGCCGTAATGCTCGAGTGTAATCACGATGTAAATATGTTAAAAGCGGGCCCTTACCCTGCTGCACTTAAAAGCAGAATACTTTCTGACAACGGACATCTTTCTAACACCGACTGCGCAAAGGTTATAACCTACCTTGCATCAAACGGCACTAAAAAAGCAGTTCTTGCCCACATAAGCGAAACAAATAATACCCCGCTTGTCGCACGCTCCGAGGTGCTGCTCGGACTTAAAAACTACGGTCTTGAAAAGCAAATTGAAGTTGTGTGTGCCGAGCCGCTTACACAAATAGAAATATAAAGGAGATATAAAAATGCAGGCTAACGAAAACAAAAATCTTGTAATCGAGGTAGACGGCGTTAAATACGAGCGCTACCCTATAAAAACACACGTTATTACCGATGCTGACGATATTTGCGACGTTTGTGAAAAATACGCAAAAGACAATATGGTAGAGGGCGACATACTCTTTATTTCAGAAAAATGCGTTGCTTGTACCCAAAAACGCGCAATTCCTATGGACCAAATCAAACCCCGTCCGCTTGCAAAGCTTTTATGCAAGTTTGTTTACAAATCACCCTACGGAATCGGTCTTTCTATCCCCGAAACAATGGAGATGGCGCTTCGCGAGTGCGGTGTTATTAAAATTTTGTTTGCAGCATTTTGTTCGGCATGCGGTAAGCTTGTTGGCAAGCGCGGTATCTTTTACGATATAGCAGGTCACAAGGCAAAATCAATTGACGGTCCCTGCGACTGCACAATTCCGCCTTATAACCACTGCGTTGTACTCGGCCCTACAAACCCCGATGCAGTAGCAGTTCAAATTAAAGAGCGTATCGGCTTTGACACAATTATTGTTGATATTAACGACCTTGACGGCGAAATTCTTGGCATTTCAGACGAGAGCATCTCGCGTGAGCTTTATGCAAAGGTATTAAAAGACAACCCGCTCGGTCAGTCACGTCAGCAAACACCAATGGGAATTATCCGCAAAATATAATGAAAAAAGCGTTAATTGCAATGAGCGGCGGCGTTGACTCTTCAGTCTGCGCCGCCATTATAAAAAGCAAGGGTTTTGACTGCATAGGCGGTACTATGCGTCTTTTTGGCTGCGGTCAAAATGATGAGCACGACGCCAAAGCCGTTTGCGACAGTTTTGGTATACCTCACGAGGTGTTTGATTTTTCGGGCGACTTTGAAAAAGAGGTTATTTGCCGATTTGTTGATGCCTACGAAAAAGGGCTCACCCCCAACCCCTGTATCGACTGCAACCGACACATAAAGTTTTCGACACTTCTAAAACAGGCCGAAAAAATGGGTTGCGACTGCATTGTTACAGGCCACTACGCAAGGGTAGAAAAGTCGGGCGACAGGTATTTGCTCAAAAAAGGTCACGACGAGTCAAAAGACCAAAGCTATGTTCTTTATTCGCTAACACAAGACGAGCTTTCAAAAACGATTTTGCCGCTCGGCGAGTTTTCAAAAGCCGAGGTGCGTGAAATGGCACAAAGCCTTGGTCTTGTTAACGCTAACAAAAAAGACTCGCAAGATATTTGCTTTGTACCTGACGGTGACTATGCAAAATTTATTGAAAACTATACAAACAAAAAATATCCCGAGGGCGATTTTGTTGATAAAAACGGCAAAGTTCTTGGTCGCCACAAGGGTATGATACGCTACACAATCGGTCAGCGAAAAGGCCTTGGTCTTGCGCTGCCGCACCCAATGTATGTTTGTGAAAAAGACATGCAAAACAACCGTGTAGTGCTTTGCGAAAACGACAAGCTTTTCTCACGGACTCTTTTAACGTGGGATTTTAACTGGGTCGCTTTCGCGCCTCCCGACCAGCCTTTTAAAGCAAAGGTGAAAACACGATATAAGGCAAAAGAGGCACCTGCTACTGTTACCGCTATGGACGGCGGCAAGTGGGTAAAAATTGAATTTGATGCGCCCCAACGTGCAATTACTGCAGGACAGGCGGCGGTGGTTTACATTGACGACACCGTAGTTGGCGGCGGCACTATAAGGTAAAAAATTATGTGGTTTTGGTTATCAATTATTGCACTTTTGTGCTGGTCAGGTTCTGACCTTTTTAGTAAAATAGGCTGTAGAGAAAAAGATAAGTACGCGCAGTTTAAAATGGTAACTGCGGTTGGTATTATAATGGGTCTACACGCGGCTTACGAAGTATTTGTAGGCGGTGTTGAAATTAACTTGGATATTATTTTAAAATATCTTCCCGTTTCGCTCTTATATATTATCTCAATGGTAATGGGCTACATTTCACTGCGTTACATTGAGCTTTCAATTTCATCACCCATTTGTAACGCATCGGGCGCTTGTGTTGCGCTTGTTTACATATTTATGGGCGAGATTGCGTTTGACAAGTCGGGCATTTTACCGCTTATTGCTCTTGCAGCAGTTTGTACAGGCGTTATTGGTCTTGGCTTTGTTGAGGCGCACGAAGACGACGAGCTTCGCGCGGCGCGTCAGTTAAAGGGTAACTTTAAATACGCAAAGTCAGCGCTTGCTATTATTTTGCCTGTATTATACTGTGTTCTTGATGCAGCAGGCACCTTTGCCGACAGCCTTGTTCTTAGAACACTTAACGAAGACTCGGCAAACGTTGCATACGAGCTTACCTTTTTAATTGCAGGTATTTTATGCTTTGTTTACGTTGTGCTCATTAAAAAGCAGCCGCTTGTTGCACGTCAAGAAACCCCAAAATACATCGGCGCTATCTTTGAAACGGCAGGTCAGCTCGCATACATCTATGCAATCGGCGACGAGGAGCACGTTATGTATGCCGCTCCCATTATCTCGGCTTACTGCATTGTTTCAATGCTCTGGAGCAGAATTTTCTTAAAAGAGCGACTTTCGAAAAAGCATTATCTTATGCTTGGTATAACACTCGTTGGTGTTATAATTCTTGGTATACTTGATTTATAATGTGTAATCTCTGTCCAAGAAAATGTAATAAAAACAGACAAAAAGAAAACGGTTTATGCGGTGCGGACAACACTATAAAGGTTGCCCGTGCCGCTCGGCATTTTTGGGAAGAGCCGTGCATTTCGGGCAAAAACGGCTCGGGTACAGTCTTTTTTTCGGGTTGTTCGCTAGGTTGCGTATTTTGTCAAAACGCCGATATTTCAAAGCGACTTACAGGTAATGCCGTAACCGACAACGAGCTTTATAACATCTTTTTTGACCTTAAAAACGAGGGCGCACACAACATTAACCTTGTCACCTGCGACCACTATATACCACAGGTATTGCCTGTTATAAAAAGGGCAAAAAAAGATGGAATAAACATTCCGTTTGTACTCAACACCTCGTCTTATCTTACCGAGAATGTAGTCAAAGCGTTAAAAGACGACATTGACATATACCTTGCCGATTTTAAGTTTTTTAACAATGCTACCGCTAAAAAGTATGCAAACGCGCCCGACTACCCCGAGGTTGCAACAAAAGCTATTGACGTTATGGTTAAAAACGCACCTGAGCCTGTTTTTGAAAATGGGCTTATGGTAAAGGGCGTTATTGTGCGGGTGCTTGTTTTACCCGACAACATTATTGAAGCAAAGCAAATAATAAAGCATATTTTTGAACGCTACTGTAATAAGGTTTATATCTCGATTATGAGTCAGTATACGCCTGTTACAAGCAGTGACTACCCCGAGCTTATGCGAAAGCTTACCGAGCGCGAGTATAAAAGCGTGGTAGACTATGCCGCGCGCCTTGGTTTGACACAGGCGTTTTGCCAGCAAATTTCGTCAGCCGACAAAAAGTTTATACCAAACTTTGAAAGGAAACAGTAAATGTTTATTTGCCCTGTTTGCAAACAAAATTTAATAATAAGCGGTGGCAGTTACCTTTGCAAAAACAACCATTGCTACGATATTTCTAAAAAAGGGTATGTTAACCTTTTGATGTCGCAAGCTTCAAAAAATCGGCATCACGGCGACGACAAGGCAATGGCAATTGCAAGGCGCGAATTTTTAAACAGCGGTCATTATTTTAAGCTTGCAAAAACTGTTGCAAAGCTTTTGCCGTGCGGCACTTTAGCCGATATTGGTTGCGGCGAGTGTTATTACTTAGAACAAATAAAAAAACTTCGTGAAGATATTGACTGTGTTGGTATTGATATTTCAAAAGAAATTTTAGAGGTGGCATCACCTCGCACAAAACCGCTTGGCATAAAGACTGCAGTTGCATCAAGCGCGGCGCTTCCGTTTAACGATAAAAGCATTGATGCCACGCTTTCGGTTTTTGCGCCAATAAACCAAGCCGAGATTTTAAGAATTTTAAAAGACGGCGGTACACTTTTGCGTGTAACCCCGAAAAAAGAGCATTTGTTCGAGCTAAAAGCGGCGGTTTATAAAAACCCGCTTTATAACGACCTGCTCTCGCCCCAAATTGACGGATTTGAAATTACAAAAACAGAGTCGGTGGTATACAAGTTTACAGCAACCACCGAGCAGTTAAAAACGCTGTTTACAATGACACCGTACTACTATAAAACCTCGCCCGAAGATATTAAAAAACTTGATAAAATACCAAGCCTTGAAATAACGGCAGCGTTTAATATTTTAGTTTATAAAAAAGTTTAAAATTTTTGGTTTTTCTCATTGACAAATTTAACACCTTCTATATAATTTGTGGTAGGAGGTGTTTTTATTATGCAAAAAAACATGAAAGCAGCGCTTTTACACTTTGCCACAAATATGTGGGTTGAAGACGACGGCCCGCTTAATTTGGACTACGAGGTATGGAAAAGCATTACAAACGAAATGGCTGCACTCGGCTACAACGCAGTTTTAGTTGACGTTGGCGATGCCGTTATTTACGATAGCTGTCCCGAAATTGCGCTTGAGGGAAGCTGGACAAAAGCTGAATTTAAAAAGGAGCTTGACCGGTTAAGAGAAATTGGACTCACCCCCTACCCCAAGCTCAACTTCTCAACAGGTCACGATACCTGGCTTAAAGAGTATTCGTATATGGTCGGCACCAAAAAATATTACGAAGTGTGCAAAAACCTTATTGAAGAAACAATTGAACTTTTTGAAAAACCCGAGTTTATACAGCTTGGTATGGACGAGGAAATTTATATAATGCAGGTTAACCAACGCGTTGGTGTTGTAAGAACACAAAACAAACGTATTGAGGATATGAACTACTTTTTCGACGTTGCAAGAGCAAAGGGTGTTAGACCTTGGATTTGGGTTGACCCGCGCGATATTCCCTCGTTTGGCGGCGAAGAAAACTTTAGAAAAGGCGTTGGCACCGACGTTCTCGTTTCAAACTGGTACTATGACGACGTTACCGAAAAACACTATCAAACAGGTTTCCCCGATTGGATAAAGTTTTTTAACCAGCTCGACGAGTGGGGCTATGAACAAATTCCCACAACGTCAATTTGGGGTTATCACTTAAACTCAAAAGACGTTTTGCGCTATTGCGAAAACCACGTTTCAAAAGAGTCGATAAAAGGTTATATGATTGCACCCTGGCTTATGACAACAAAGTACCAAGAGCTTGGCCTTTTAACAAACTTACATAACTTTGACAAGGCCTGGAAAGACGAGGTAGAAAAATGATGAACAAAGTAATTATCTTACGCGTAGGCTCAAACTTCTACGACAAGCCCGGCGCACTTTACCCGCTCGACATTGAAGACGGCGGATATAAAACTGAAGTATACTTTGATAAAAACACCTTTGAAAAATTACTCGTTGCCGCAAAAGACTACGGCTTTGACACAGTAATGCTCAACCTTGGTGAAGGCATTATTTACGATTCGCACCCCGAAATTGCTATTAAAGGCTCAATGCCAAAAGCCGAATTTAAGGGTTACTTAAACAAAATAAGAGAGCTTGGTATGAAAGTAGCTCCCATGCTCGACTTTTCGGCAGTAAGAAACGCCTGGACAGGTGAATACTGCACAACCGCAGGCTCAAAGTGGTATAACGAGTTTTGCTGCGATATTTTAACCGAGGTTTTAGAGCTTTTTGAAAGCCCCGAGTTTTGCCATTTAGGCTTTGAGTCGGAGTTTATGGAAAAGCAAGAAAACCAGGCGATTATGACCCGCCGAAATCAAGAGGTTTTAAGACGCGATATGCGTGCGCTCTTTGATATTTGCGACAAATTCGGCACAAGACCTTGGATTTGGATTGACGAAAATTCAGCCGAGTTTATCGGCGGCCGCGGTGCTGACAAAGAAGACGTGCTTAAAAGCTTTTTACCCAAAAACGTAATTTTATCATACCTCTACTTTAAGCCAATTTATCCGCACTATATCGTTCAGGGACGTATCAAAGACGAAATGAAGATGTGCGACAAGCTTTGTTCGTGGGGCTATGACGTTTACCCTATGTGCTCAACCTGGTTCAGACACGAAAGCTCGCGTGATATGATTAACTATCACGTAAACTGCGTAGGTCTTAACAATGTTAAAGGCTGGGTATGCAACCCCAACGCGTTTACCGTTGAGTCAAAATACTACTGGATACTAAACGATATGTTTAGATTTGCCGAAGCTCAAAAAGAGTTTTTAAACAACTAATAAAAAAGCAGCCTAAAAGGCTGCTTTTTATATTGTTACGGTAGAGTGACAGCTGATATCGTTTGCACTAAGGCACACAGGCACTCCCTCTGAAATTTCGCCCTTTGAAATTTTAAGTGCAACAGGGTTTGCAACGTGTTCGCTTACAATACGTTTTACCTCGCGTGCGCCAAACTTTAAGCTTTTGTTCTTTAAAAATAAATACTCGGCAACGCCGCTATCAAAGGCGATTTCAAACCCGCGCAGTTTTAGCTTGTTTGAAAGCTCTGAAAGTGCAAGGCTTGTTATTTTTAAAATATCCTCTTTATAAAGCGGCTCAAACTCGACAACGCTGTCAATTCGGTTTAAAAGCTCGGGGCGTAAAAACTTTGAGAGCGCGCGAACGACCGCGCTATCTCCCTGTTCATTTTTAAAGCCGAGCGGTTTTACGTCATTTTGACCAATGTTGGTTGTTAAAATTATAACGGTGTTTTTAAACGACGTCACCCTGCCGTGAGTGTCGGTGAGTACGCCGTCGTCAAGTATCCCGAGCAAAATATTAAGCACCTCAGGGTGCGCTTTTTCCATCTCGTCAAAAAGCACAATGCTATACGGTCTTGTGCGCACTCGTTCGCAAAGCATACTGCCCTCATCGTGACCGATATAGCCCGGCGGCGAGCCTGTAAGACGTGAGATACTGTGGCGCTCGGTGTACTCTGACATATCAAGCTTTATAAGTGCATTTTTTGAGCCAAAAAGCTGTTTTGCAAGTTCTCTGCAAAGCTCGGTTTTACCAACACCTGTAGGCCCTGCAAACACAAACGATGCAACAGGTCGGTCGGGGTCGGATATTCCTGTATAAGAGCGCATAAGCGCATAGCAAACCTTGTTTATAGCCCCGCTTTGACCTATTATTTTTTTATTAAGCGCATCGGCAACTCTCTCAAACTCAAAATCGCTTTTTTGCCCGAGCGAGTGCATTGGAACACCCGTCCATTTTGAAACTGTACGGCGCACCTGTTCGGCACTTATTACAGGCGTAACATCGGCCGCCGCCTCATACATACTTTCTCTCAGTTGTGCAGCAAGTGAGTATTTTCCGCTTTTTATAAGCTGCTCTACCTTTTGGCGAGTTTCTTTTTTTGTTAACGCCTGTCGGTTTAGCTTTTGTATTTTTGCACAAGATGCGCTCTCGTCAATAAGGTCAATAGCCTTATCGGGCAAAAACCTGTCGCCTATAAACCTTACCGAAAGCGAAACCGCGGTATCAATCGCCTCATCCAAAATGGTAACGCTGTGGTGGCTTTCGAGCGACGGTCGAAGACTTTTTATAATATCAACCGTTACCGCCTCGCTCGGCTCACTTACTATAACAGGTGCAAACCTACGCTCAAGCGCGCGGTCTTTTTCAATATGTTTTCGGTACTCGAGCGTGGTGGTGGCACCCATCATTTTTATTTTACCTCTTGCAAGCGCAGGCTTTAAAATGTTACCTGCATCAATTGCGCCCTCGGCGGCGCCCGCACCGACCACTATATGCACCTCGTCAACAAACAGTATTATTTCGGGGTTTTTCTCTGCCTCGTCAAGCACGGCGCGAAGGCGTTCTTCAAACTCGCCCCTGTATTTTGAGCCTGCAATCATTGCGGTAAGGTCAAGCATAAACAGTTGCTTGTCACAAAGCATTGGCGGTGCCTGATTTGATGCTATCGCTATTGCGAGCGCCTCGGCAATACAGGTTTTGCCAACACCCGGCTCACCTATAAGGCAGGGGTTGTTTTTACTTTTTCTACACAGTATGCTCATTACCCGCTCAAGCTCTTTTTCGCGCCCTACCGCCTGAGTAAGCCTACCCTCTTTTGCCTGCGAAACAAGGTTTTGCGCGTATTTTGAAATAACCTTATAGTTTTTTTGCTGTGGTCGATTGCTATACGGCATAATCTCGTAAAGACCCAATTTTTCAGTTATGGTGTCTTTTAACGTTTGCGGTGGCGTACCAAGACGGGTAAGTATCTGCATTGCAACACTCTCGCGCTCGGCACACATTGCAAGTAAAATATGCTCGGTACCTATAGCGGTAAACCCAAGTCGCTTTGCCTGTACCATTGACTGCTCAATTATTTTGCGTGTGCGCGAGGTCATATCACCGCTACCAAGTTTTGTAGGTGACGCCGTCGGCACAAGCTCTAAAAGCTTATCTTTTACTTTATCGTAGGTAATACCGCGTGTGAGCAATATCCGCCCGCCTACCGACGCCGTTTCTTTTAAAATTCCGAGCAACAAATGCTCTGAGCCAATGTATGTGTGCCCCAATGACGAGGCTATATCCTGTGCGTTTTGTAGTGACGCACCTGCTTTTTTTGAAAAACGTTCCATACAATTCTCCCTCAATAAAAAAATCGCTCTCAATATATCATTGACAGAATTTTAATACTCTATCAAATATATATTGAGAGCGACTTTAAAATATTTGCTTTTATGAGTAATAGGCAATAAGCAAATCGACCATTAATCCGTAGCTTTTAATACCGCTTTGCTGTCCGTTTACCTGCAGATAACTATCGTACACAACATCGCCCGCATCGGCTACAGGTGTACCAAAATACTTTTTCCAATATTGCGACTCGTAAGTCATATCAATAACAATACCCTTGTCACACATTGCAGCAATTTCTTTTGCAAGAGATATATCAGCGTCGTAAAGCTTTTCAAAGCAGTAGTTAAACGCCATTACACTGCCGCTGTAGTTAAAGTCGGCACGGTCAGAATAGATACAGGCAAGATACCCCAAAAAGTTTGCCTCTTCTTCGCGCATAAACCCGCGCGAGTGAGTAAGCTCGTGGCACATTGTTGCAGGAATTGTATGCTCGGGAACATCAACGTTTATGTTCGACTCAAAGGTGTACGGAATATAAATGCCGGTTGTTAAAAAGTACGAAAACAACCTGCTTGACACAAGAGGTTTATTTTTTATATCGGTGCCCTTTAATATTGGGTAGTCGTTACTTAATTTTTTGTAAGCATCACGCGCCGCATTTGATGTTTGATAGCGGTTGTCATCTGAAAGTACCGCGACGTTTGCCGCGTTTGTTTTCATTTTAGCGCGCGCCTTATTCATATCGTTTACAAGTATTTTACAAACGTTGTAAAGTTCGGTCGCTGATGACTGTTTAACCTCAAGCCCCAAATATTCAGTTACGCTTTTGCGATAGTAGTTAAGCCCCATGCACAGCTCAAAGCCAAAAAGCAGTATTGATGCGGTGCAAAGGATGTTTATAAAAAGCTTGTATACAATATGCTTCCACCTTCGTTTGTTCTTTACAATCTGTATAATTACCCTAACAATATACCAAACGCAAAACAAAAAAAGCAAAACCGCAAGCAGCTCGGTTACCGAAAATGGAAAAAGAGAGGTTAGCGTTCCAACTACCGCCCTTATAGGTGAGTAAATATACGGAAAATAAAAATGCTCTACCCACTCGTTGTTTAACCGTGCAAAAAACACAAGCAAAAGCGACAGGGGCGTTAGCAGTAAAAGGTATATTCTTTTAAACTGAAATATACGTTTCATAACAATTCCTTTAGTTTTTATTTAATTTGCGCTGTTTTTCATATAATAGACCGAAAGGAGTATTTGTATGACAACAGGCAACAAATTTACGCCTGCAACACTGCCGTCTACAAACGGGCAGATAAGCCTGCCTGCAACCGACGGAAAGTGGACAGTGCTTTATATATACGAGGGCGATTTTTCGCCGTCGTCGGCATCGGACATACTTGCGCTTGAAAAAGCGCTTCCAAAGTTTTTTGCGTATGACGCAAACGTAATAGCAATGTCTTCTGACTCAATAGCCACCCATCTTGCGTGGATACTTTCGCTTCGAAACCAGAGCCGACAGGGAAAGTCGATTGGTATTGAGCTTATTTCAGACAAAAACGGAGTTACGCAAAACGCGCTCGGTATTGATGCGGGTAATGAGTCGGCAGTTATAATAATTGACCCCGACGGTGTTGTGCGCCATATTAAAAAAGGCGATACATCGTCGGGACTTAACGTAACCGAGATTGAAAGAGAGCTTTTAGCGCTAAAAGAAATAAGCGAAAAGAGCCTTCGCACACCTGCAAACTGGACACCGGGGGAGCAAACATTATCGCATCCGCCGACAACGCTTGACGAGGCACTTAACGGCGCAACGCAGGCTCTTCAAACAGGCGGATACTGTGTAGACTGGTATATTTGTTACAATGACACTACTTTAAAAACTTAACAGCGCGTTCAACCGAGTCTTTTGAGTTTTTCCAGTCGGCATCTTTATAACGGTAATCGAATTTTTTGCAAAACCAATCAACGTCTTCTACAAGCTCGGCGCTGTAGCGCATATTGATTTCGTTTATAGCGGCGGCAAACCCTTTTAACTGGTCTTTTGAAAGTGATTTTATTGCAGTATCAAACAGCAGTCTTGTATGCTTTAGGCAAATATAGGGCTGCTGTTTTAGTTTTTCTTCAAAGCCGTCCATCGACTTATACATATACACAAACGCACCGTAGGTTGCGCTCATAAAAGCGTTCTCACGCTCACAAAGGTAGCAGCTGCACGCTTTTTTGGTAAGCGCCGACACCTGTTTTTTGGCATCGGGTGTTTTTGACATAAGCGGCACGCAGTCGGCAAATATTTTTTTATTAAGCTCTTGCATATGAGTTGACAGCATAAGCGCAAGTGACAGGCGGTTTGATTTTGCCATCATTGCATCAAGGTGATTTGCACAAAAGCCTTTTGCGTTAGTCTGAACACGAACGTTTGGTTCCATCATTGACGCGCCGAGTATTCTTTCAACTTCGTCGTCTCTTAACTGACTTTCGATTGCACAAAGTGGACACCCGCATTTTTTGTCCATAGCCTCACTTATACGAATTGTGTAAATTTTTTCTGCTGACATAGTTCACATTTCCTTTTTTATATGTTATAATATAGTGTATGAATATTAAAATTAATAAAAATAGCATTTTTATTAACACCGATAGGTTTAATATACAAAAAACTTTTGAGTGCGGACAGTGTTTTCGTTTTAACAAAATTGACGACAACACTTACCAAGGCATTGCATACAACAAACTTTTAACGCTTGTACAAAAAGACGACGGTGTTGAGCTTTACGGGGTTACCGAAAACGAGTTTTACAATACGTTTTTTGACTATTTTGATTTGGGGCGCGATTATGACAAGGTTGACGCGCTTTTACAAACCGACCCTGTACTGTGTAACATCATCCCTCACTCAAAGGGAATACGCATTTTAAATCAACATCCGTTTGAAACGCTTGTTTCGTTTATTATATCGGCTTCAAACAACATACCGAGAATTAAAAAAATTATAAACAGCCTTTGTGAAAACTTTGGCGAGCAAATAACCGGCGGATTTGCGTTTCCTACACCCGAGGTACTTGCAACAAAGTCAACCGAGGACCTTGCCGTTATAAAAGCAGGGTTTAGAGATAAGTACATTATTGATTGCGCCAAAAAAGTTGTAAGCGGTCAGATTGATTTTAAAAAAATTAAGAGCCTTAACATAAACTCGGCGCGCGAGCAGTTAAAAACAGTAAACGGTGTTGGCGACAAGGTTGCCGACTGCGCACTGCTTTTTGGGCTTGGGTTTTGTGACAGCTTTCCTAAAGACGTATGGATAAAGCGCATACTAAAAGAGTATTACGGCACCGACACCGAAAAAGAGCTTAACTTTTACGGCTACGGCGGTATTGCTCAGCAGTATTTGTTTTATTATGCCATAACAGAGGAGAAAAAACAATATGCGCTTTCTAAAGTTTAATAAAAAGCCAAAACTTTCAGAGTCTGCTCAGCTTGTAAGCGCAAGGCACGGGCGCACTATTCAATACATTACAAAGCGCGATAGAAGTTCTAACAACGAAACGGTGCTTGCAAAAGACGGAATTATAAACGTTATTGAAGGCGACCTTGTAATACATTGCAACAACGAAGTAATACTGCGCGCGCCAATAAACGAGCTAAAAGCTTATGAGCTTATGAACCTGTCGGGTATTAACATTGTTTATGAGGGCGAGTGTTACGTGGCATACTACACAAAAGGAATTGAAAACAAATGAACAAAAATTCGTTCTTCGCGTTTATATCGCGTATGAAATATATAAACCGTTGGGGGCTTATGCACAACTCACGGTTTGAAAACCTGTCAGAGCACAGTTTTGAAACGGCGATTATTGCAAACGCTCTTGCCAACATCGAAAACGAGATGTTTGGCGGCGAGTTTGACGCCGAAAAAATAACGGTTGCGGCACTGTTTCACGATTGCGCCGAAATTATAACAGGCGATTTGCCAACACCCGTAAAGCACAACAACCCCGCACTGCTCAGTGAGTATCATACAATTGAAAAAAAGGCACAAGAAACATTAATCACAGGGCTTGCTGATGAGCTTAAAGATATTTACCGCGGGTATATGGTTGAGCACCCGATTATAAAAGCCGCAGACAAGCTTTCGGCGCTTATAAAATGCATAACCGAAAAAGCGGTTGGCAACAACGACTTTTCAAGTGCAGAAAAAACAATACGAAGTGCACTTGAAAAAAGCGAATTTAAAAGCGTTAAGTATTTTATTGATAACGTATTACCCTGCTATAGTATGACGCTTGACGAAATGTCGCAAAAATAAGCTAAAAGGAGAAAGTAAAAATGCCCCAACTTAAAGTTAAATTACTTACCCATACTCCCCAGCCGCAAAAGATTGTTTCGGCGGCAGCAAAGCTTTGCTACGCACGCGCTGATATTGATACCGTAATGGACGGACTCACACCCGAAAAGACCGAGAGCTTTGTTGAAATGCTTGCGCAAATCGGTCACGAAAGCCCTATGGAGCATATGAGCTTTACATTTGGCATTGAAAACGTATCACGTGCGCTTTTGGCACAGATTACCCGTCACCGTATGGCTTCGTTTTCGGTACAGAGCCAACGCTACGTTAAAGAAACAAACTTTGAGTTTGTAACTCCGCCTGCGATAGAGGGCGACGAAAAAGCAAAACAGCTTTATCTTGATACAATGAGCGATATTGCCAAGGCATATAACAACCTTGCCGATACACTCAAAACAAAATACATAGCCGAGGGTATCGACCAAAAGGCTGCCGAGAAAAAGGCAATCGAAGACGCGAGATTTGTGCTTCCCAACGCTTGTACTACAAAAATGATTGTTACAATGAACGCGCGTTCACTCCTTAACTTTTTCAAGCTCCGTTGTTGCTCGAGAGCGCAATGGGAAATAAGAGAGCTTGCGTGCAAAATGCTTGAGCTTGTAAAAGAGGTTGCGCCCACCATATTTGCCGATGCAGGCCCTGCCTGTGTTCGCGGCGGTTGCTCAGAGGGCGCTATGACCTGTGGCAAAGCCAAAGAAATGAGAAAACAGTTTAAGGGAGAATAACTATGCCTCTTATTGTCATAGAAGGCCTTGACGGAAGCGGCAAAGCCACAAACGCGGCTTTGCTCGAAAACTACTTAAAACAGCGCGGTAAAAAAACTCTTAAAATCACCTTTCCCGATTACGAGAGCGATTCGTCCGCACTTGTAAAAATGTACCTTGCAGGACAGTTTGGTAAAAAACCGAGTGATGTGGGCGCATACGCTGCGTCCGCTTTTTATGCGGTTGACCGCTTTGCAAGCTACAAGAAAAACTGGCAAAAAGAGTACCTTGACGGAACCTGGATAATTGCTGACCGCTACACCACATCAAACGCGGTGCATCAGGCATCAAAGCTTGAGGGTACGGCGCGTGACGATTATTTTGAGTGGCTTTATGATTTTGAGTTTAACAAAATGGAGCTTCCAAAGCCCGATGCTGTTATTTATCTTGATGTTCCGCCCGAAATTTCACAAAAACTGATTGAAGGCAGGTATAACGGAGATAATAGTAAAAAAGATATTCACGAGCAAGACACCGCATATCTTGAGCATTGCCGAAGCGCCGCGCTCTATGCTGCCGACAAACTCGGTTGGCACAAGGTATGCCTTGTAAAGAACGGTAAAATGTGTACCCGTGAAGAGAATCTCGAAAAAATAATAGACGTTTTAAAAGGAATTTATGGAACTGACCTTTAAGCAAATTGAGCTTTGCGACAAAGACAAAATTACTAAAATATTTTTTAGTGAAAACCGAATATACTGCGAAAACACCTTTGGCACAGTCTTTTGTTGGTCGGGCGTATCGGGATACAAGGTTGCGTTTATTGACGGAGGTATGGTGCTTGGTAACCCCGACAAAAAGGTTTTCGATATGCCAATGGGCGACTGCAATAAACAGGCGGTAGTTGAGTACCTTATTAACACCTACGGGCAAATTAGTTTAAAAAGTGTTTGCGAGTGCGATTTTAACATTTTAAATACAATCGGCGGTTTTGAAATTGAAGAACACTGCTCGTTTTTTGACTATATTTATGACAGCGAAAAACTGATTACGCTGTCAGGCAAAAAGCTTGCCGCAAAGCGCAACCACATAAACGCTTTTGTTGCCGACGGAAAGTGGCATACAAAACCGATTGAGCAAAGTGATATACCCACACTTTTAGAGTTTAACAAAAAGTGGTGCGAGGGCAGATGTGAAAATGCCGACAAATATTTAAAAATGGAACTGTGCGCCGCCGAGATTGCGCTTAATAACTTTGATAAAATGGGGCTTTTAGGCCTTATGCTTTACAAGAACAACACACTCGTTGCATATAGCTATGGCGAGCCGATTTCAAAAAAAGCGTTTTGCGTTCACGTTGAAAAGGCAGATGCCGATGTTCGCGGCGCATATCAGATGATTAACCGCGAGTTTGCCAAAACCTATTGCAAAGACTATCCTTACATTAACCGCGAGGACGATGCAGGTGACGAAGGTCTCGCGCGCGCTAAAAAAAGCTACTACCCAACCGAGCTTGGTAAAAAATTTAAGGCAAGGTATGTAAAATGAAAAAAGTTTATTTGTTTTTAGCCGAAGGCTTTGAAGAGGTTGAAGCTATTGCTCCAATCGACTTGTTACGTCGTGCAGGCGCAAACGTTGCAACTGTTTCAATCACAAACGATTTGTCTGTTACAGGCGCACACCAAATACCCGTTAAAGCCGATATGAGCATTTTTGACAGTAAGTTTTGTGACGGCGATATGATTGTTTTGCCGGGCGGCTACCCGGGTTATCAAAACCTTGCAAACTGCAAAGAGCTATTTAAGATTATTGATTACTATTTCGAAAGCAAAAAGCTGATTGCGGCAATTTGCGCGTCTCCCGCCGAGGTTCTTGGCAAAAACGGATACTTAAAAGATTACGATGCCGTATGCTACAAAGGTATGGAGGCAGGACTCAACTGTAAAAACAACCCCGACACCAAGGTTTGCGTATCGGATAATATAATCACATCAAAAAGCGCAGGCACTGCTGTCGACTTTGCGCTAGGTCTTATAAACGCACTTTTCGGACAGCAAAAAATGCTTGAGATAAAAGAGAGTATTATTTATTAATGTCAACCAAAAAAAGCTATGTTTCAAACCGAATATCACTGCTTTTGCTGATAGTTTTATTTTTACTTGCAGCGCTTGATTTTTGCACGGGGCTTTTTTTAAAAAATCTTACCAACCTCGAAAAAATTGCAATTTATGTTGTAATTTTTATTATCCCCATTATTGTTTACATAAAAAAATCGCGCAGTAAGGCCAAGTATTTACTCAACCTTAACTACGTAAAAATAAAGTATCTTCCGTTTATAATTTTATTTGGAACTTCAGCCTCGATTATTTGCGCACTAATTAATATGGGCGTGTTTGCGCTTGCAAAAAACGCAGTTGATTTTAATATAACCACATCAACCGTTAACTTTACAAGCGATAAGACCTATGTTGTTGTTTTAACGTCGGTAATTTTACCTGCAATTTGCGAGGAGCTTTTGCTTCGCGGTGTTGCGCTTTCAGAATATGCGCGTTACGGCGTTTCAATATCGGTTATTATGACGTCGGTTATTTTTGCGCTGTTTCACAGCAATGCGCTCACTATCCCGTCGCTTTTTGTTGCGGGTGTATTTTATGCGGTGCTTACCCACCTTTTTAAAAGCGTGTGGCCTGCAATTATTTGCCACACCATAAACAACGCGCTCGCGCTTTACGTGTCGGCAAACAGCGATTACATATCCTATCTTTTAACCGATATTATTTTTGTTGTGGCGCTTGTTTGCATACTGTTTATTATAATGTTTGTTACTCTTAAGCTTACCGAGGGTATAATTGACGACCTCGGCTCAAAAAACAGGCTTAAAACAAACGTTAAAAAACTCGCCTACGGCGACCCGCTCGGCTCACTTTACATTTGGCTGTTTTTTGCGCTTTCAATATTTTTATGCATAAGAAAATTTTTATGAGGTGACATATGGCAGTAAAACTTAACCCCGATAAAGAAGTTGTAAAAAGAATAAAAGACGGTCTTAAGGCAAAAGGCGGATACTGTCCCTGCCGACTGCCAAAAACCGAAGAATACAAATGTATTTGCAAAGAGTTTAAAGAGCAAATTGCCGACCCTAACTTTGAAGGCTTTTGCCACTGTATGCTCTACTATAAATCAAAAGATTAAAAAAATCTCGTAGTAAAAACTACGAGATTTTTTATTTATTGCTCATCTTCTATTTTTCCGTGCTTGTCTTCAAACTCACGAATACACTGTCTTATAAGATAAAGAATTTGTCCGTTTGCAGAACGACCCTCGTACTTTGCAATAAAGTGCAACTTTTTATGCAGCTCGGGGTCAACCTCTATTCCCAAATGCTTATTAGCTTTATTTCTCATAACATCTCCAAAAAAATCTTATTTTAAGTATATTTTAAGATTGTTTTGTGCTATAATGTTGTGGGTATACTTAAATTAAGTATACCAAATTTGCGTATCAGTTGTAAAGCTAATCTATAATAGCCATTACATCATCGTCTATTTTTGTTTTCTCGCCGTCTTTCCACATATCAAGCTCACCTCTGTAATACTCCGTACTGTAATCATACAAGAATAAAACTGTGCCGTCTTCTGTGATATAATGGTCATACACGTCATCTGAAATTTTTGTTGACTCGCCGTCTTTATATATTTTTAATACACCGTACTCTTTTTCGGTATTATAGTCAGTATAGTAAACAAGTGTATCACAATGTTCGTAATATTGAAAGCTCCAAACATCAAAGTCAATTTCTTCTTTGTTAATATAAAGGTCGCCATCATTTTCTTTGGCATTTTTATAATATGCAATTCTGTTGTCATCTATAAAATATATATTATAATAGCAAACGTCACTGTCATATAACTTAGGTTTACCTATGGCACCATCTATAATGTCTACATGATATAATTCTCCGTAATTCTTTTCCTCGACGGGACGCTCTATGTAATATGCGCCGGTGCCTGATTCATTTATTAAAACTTTAGCAGTTTTTTCAACTTCAACTTTAGTTACATTATCCTTACTTGCTATATATGTATAATCACCTTCATGAAGTGTATCAAAATATGAAAAATCATCTATATTCTCAATCTCGTCATTTTCATACTTAACTATTAATTCGCTAAACTTTACTGTCTTCAAATTAGACCTGTCACATACATTATATGTAATAATAGGCGACTTTTCTGAATAATTCCATCCGTCATAGTATGCATAGTTGTCTGTAATTTTCTTTTCTTCTGAGCCATTATAAAAATATAACGAGTCGTTATCGTAGGTTAATGTTGACTCATAAAGAATTTCACGAAGACTGTCACGATATAATTTATCTTCGTATTTTTCAAGTTGGGTTTTATAATTTTCATACGCAAAGTCATATATATCCCATGCATCATAATATTCATCCCACGTGTCATAATCATACGCCTTTGGTGCAGTTGGTTTTTCAGGCATAGTAATTGAAGCATCGCTATCCTTTAAATCATCTTCAACCAAATCCATATAGGTTAAGGTTATTTCTTCGGTTTTTCTATAATATATCTCGCCCGAATCGTATACATTAATAACATAGCTCACTCCTTCAGCAATTTTCTCGCGTTCGCCGCCGACTGTTTGTTTATAAAGTGTATTGTCTTTAATATAGTATATAATAGAAAAATCAAAATTTACATACTCTACGCTGGACGCTTCACTTACAATCTTTTCTTTTTTATTTTCGGAGTTTAATAAATAAATATCGCCCTCTGAATTTTGATATAATATTTTTTCGTGGTCCTCGGTATATTCAAACCAATCAACCCCGCTTGCAATTTTCTCGCGTGTTTCAGTTTCTACAAAATACTGAAATAAATTTCTTTCATTGCCCTTTACGTAAATAACAATTGTACCAGAAGCGTTTACGGAACCCTCGCGTATGTCAGAATCTATTTTTACAGGCTCCGATTCCTGCTCTTTAACATTGCGATAATATATACTTACATTTTTAACTTCATCTTCTCCGTTAGACGATATTTGTCCCGGATAAAAAAGCAAGGTGCCATTTTTACATAAGTATGTTTCATCGCTTGAAATCCACCAACCATATTGGTCTTTTTCAATTAAATTATCTCTATCAAAATCGGATGTAACCTGTATTGGAGCTTGTTCTTCTTTAAGATTATAAAAGAACATTTCTTTGTCTTTAAAATACAACACATGATTTGTTCTTTTGGGTTTACCCATAGTTACTACTGAAGTTAGTTTAGGAATAAGCAAAACCAAAGTAGTTGTTATTGCGGCAATTGCAACAACAGCACCTAAAATAATGAAAATATGCTTTTTTAAAAAATTTATAAAGCCACCTTTTTTCAGAACAGTTACTGTTTGTTCTGTTTGTTCCGTCAAGTTTGAAGTATCGTTTTGTAACGTATCCTCTTGTAAAACCTGTGCACCGCACTTGCTACAAAATTCACTGCTTTTTTTTAGCTTGTTGCCACATGCAATACATTTTTTCATTTAATCATCCTCCCAAAATTAAAAAGTGCGGCTACCGAAGTAACCGCACAAAAAACGCAAACTCCGATAGTCGCCAAACTAACCGAGTGTGAAATGGGGCGTAAAAACGCTCGCAACCTACAATCGCTGGAATTTGCATTTTTATCAAATTCGTAATAATTATAGGTTGCGAAAACAGAGCGTATTTATCCTTATAAAAAGAAAATACACCCAATTTCACACAAGTATTCAGTTAGTTTGGCAAATATCAGTTTACCACGTTTTATTAAAAATTGCAATGATAATTTAAATTTAACCGTACCCTTGCCTCTATAGGCAAGGTAGGCAAAGCGAAGCATAAAAAAACACCTTTACGGGTGTTTTTTTATTCTATTTTAAATAATTTTGATGGAATTTTGTAAATATAACCGATGCTTCGGCTCTAAGACCTGTGCCTTGTGGGTCAAATCTTCCCTCGCCTTTGCCGTTTACAATGTCAGCCATCTGACAAGCATAAACTGCATCTTTTGCCCATGAGCTTATTGCCCAATCGTCAGCAAACGCCTCTTTTGCCTCAACTACTGCAAGAGTAATTCCCCTGTATTTTGCATAGTTTACAATCATAACGCACATTTGCTCACGTGTTATGTTTTCTTCGGGAGCAAACTGATTTGCGTATTTACCTGCAACAATTCCGTTATCGTTTGCCCACTTAACAGCAGGTGCAAACCAATCGCCTGCTCTCACATCGCTAAACTTTGTTACAACCGCTTTGTTTGAGGTATCAACGCCTGTAATGTTTGCAAGCACCTGCACAAATTCAGCACGTGTGATATTTGAAAGCGGTTTAAACGTGCCGTCTTCGTTGCCCTTGAATATGCCGTAGGTGTATGCGTAGTTAACAAAGGTTGTATACCAATCTTGAGCTACGTCGGTAAATATTGCCGTTGTGTCCTTGATTGCAGGAAGTTTTGAACCAACGTCTACTGCAGTTTCGCTATGACCACAAACCGCGCAAGTACGTGTTTTTGTACCATCAGCTGTTTCGGTTGCATTCTTGTTTGATATATATTCTCCCCAATAATGATTACCAGTTGCCGAGTTAGCTTTTTCTTTTGTATTTGTTTTACCACAACTGCAAGTAGCTGTTTCTGTACCATTGTTTATACAAGTTGCATCATTGTTATAAATATAATTTGAAAATTCACAAGTGTGCACGGTATTTTTAGACCATACTGCATACAAAGTTGCTCCCGTCAAACTATGATAAACACCACTGGGGTATGCACTTGGTTGTGTTGCCGTAGGACTATGTGACCAACCCAAAAAGGTATAGCCCTCGCGAACAGGAGTTTGAGAAGTCAACACAAGGTCAATATTGTGATATTTGACTTGCGAAGGCGGCGCCCCTGTGCCACCATTTGCATTATAAGCAATTGTATCTTGAGGAGCGTATATTTGCCACTTTTGGTAGTCGGAGCCTGTATATGTTGATACTATTACATTTTCGCCATCAACGGTAAGTACACAACTTGGATTTTGGGCGTTTCTTATAATAAACGAATCGCCGACAAGCTCATATCTCCACCACTGCGATGCATGATTAGTTTCGTTGTAAATATTTACATTTTTTCCACTCACAACTGTATCTGCATACACATTTATTAGTCTTGAAGCAGAACAAAGAGGTCGCATTTTATAGGCATCCCCTACCTTTGTAATTGACATTTTATAAGCGTCGCTGTTCCAAAATATATGAGCTGATACGTTCTGCGCATTCTCATCTATTCCGTTGTCAACTGCCAGATATCTTTTTTGACCCATATTCAATATGAAATATACACCTTCACTAAGGTTGTGATAGTTTATATCGTCTCCGTCAATATGAAATGAATATACTAAAATATCGTCACCTTTATGCTCTGAAGCGTCCCAAAATCCCGCTATGTAAGTAACATTATTCCATGCGGCATTATGTCCAGATGCAGTTGCTTTTCCCTCGCTATTGAATCCAGTGCAAATAACCACATGTGTGAAAGTTTTACATTTTTTACAATAAAAAAATATGGGGTCGCCCGCAGAAAGCTTTCCAGAGTTTTGATATTCATATATTGATTGTCCATTCTCTGTAAGAAGATATTCGGTTCCCCAACCGCCACTAATTAACTGTTCTCTTAAATTTACAACTAAAGAAGACCACGCGTTGCAACCACCTGCTGCCAAACAATTAGATACGAAGGTTGCACACTTGCCTACACCATCATTCCAATGCTGATTGGCATAATCAACGGCAGCGCTTCCATTATATGTATAGGCACTAGCTGTAACACACATAGTAGCTGCAAAAGATACCGACATAACTAAAACAAGTACTAAGCTTAAAATTCGTTTTTTCATTTTTTCCTCCTAAAAATTAAAAAGTGCGGCTACCGAAGCAACCGCACAAAAAACGCAAACTCCGATAGTCGCCAAACTAACCGAGTGTGAAAAGGGCGTAAAAACGCTCGCAACATACATTCGTTGAAATTTGCATTTTTATCAAATTCGTAATAATTATAGGTTACGAAAATAGAGCGTATTTATCCTTATAAAAAGAAAATACACCCAATTTCACACAAGTATTCAGTTAGTTTGGCAATTATCAGTTTATCATGTTTTTTAAAAAATTGCAATAATATATTAAATTTATATGTAGGAGACGAGTTGCCCGTGCCGATAAGTACCTCTCGTAAGCGAAGTTATTATTTAGAACGGCAAAAATTTTCACAAAATAAAATCTCGTAGTAAAAACTACGAGATTTTTTATTTAGTCAATCTTTAACATCATTTCGAGTATGCGTTTTGCACATTTTTCAAGGTGTCCGCGAGTAATCTTTTTGTTATGGAGTGCGCCCTTTAACACCTCGGGGTCGCCTACAGGCATACGAACATCGCAACCTGCAAGAACATTGTTTGATTGGTCACAGGGTGTCCACCAGTCAGTCTCTATCATACCCTCATAGCCCCATTCATCGCGAAGGATAAGCTGGTTAAGCTCATAGCTTTCGCAGCATCTTTGTCCGTTTACAATGTTGTACGAATTCATTAGTGTATAGGGCTGAGATTCTTTAACTGTAATTTCAAAGCACTTGAGGTAAATTTCACGTAAAGCGCGTTCTGAAACACGGCTATCAGAGAACTTACGGTTAACCTCTTTGTTGTTGCAGCAAAAATGTTTGATTGATGCGCCGATTTTTTGGCTTTGAATACCGTTTACCTTTGCAGCAGCAAACTTACCCGCAACAACAGGGTCTTCACTAAAGTATTCAAAGTTACGTCCGCAAAGCGGGTTTCTGTGGATATTGAGCGCGGGTGTAAGCCATATTGCAAGTCCTTGCTCTTTTGCCTCGATTGCGCCCGCTTTACCTATTTCATACATAATGTCGGTGTTCCAGGTACAAGCAAGCAGTGTTGCACACGGCCAAGCGGTTGTTTCAATACCAACTGTAGGTCTAATACGCACGCCTGCAGGGCCGTCGGCTGTAGGCATAATTGGTACATCAAGTCTTACGATACCGCCCATACCTGCCGTTGTTGAAACGCTTCTGTTTGAGCCACAGCCTGTAACTATTGTAACAAGCTCGTCGTCGGTAAACTGTGTTAAAAACTCGTCGAGGGTGAGCTTTTGATTGTATACGTCTTCGAGTGTGAAAGGAGTTGCGCTTTCAACAGGCTTTGCGGTGTTTACGTACGGTTCGGGTTTGTAGTGTTTAAATTTACCTTCGGGCAAAGCTTCAAAGCTACCGTCAGCAAGCATACGCTTTTTAAGGTTGATTGGCGGACAAAGTTCGCTAAGCTGCTTGGTTACAATAAACTCATCAGCCACTGTGTAAACGTAGTCAGCCTGTATTAAGTTACGGCAGTTGTTACCTACAAAGAACCTGTAATCGCCTTTTTCTAAAAGGTATGCTGATTTTTTAAGCTTGCCGAGGTCATCGTAGCTTGACATATCGGCCACTTTAAACGAAACTGTAATATCCTCGCTCTCGCCGGGGGCTAAAAGCTTTGTTTTTTGGAATGCACCAAGTTCAATAGCGCTTTTGCCAAGTACACCCTGCGGTGCCGAGTAATATGCTTGAACAACCTCTTTGCCCGCCATATCGCCTGTGTTTTTAACGGTTGTTGAAATTTCTATTGTGTCACCGTCGAGTTTTGCCACAGGTTTTGAAATATCAAAGGTTGTGTATGAAAGACCGTAGCCAAAGGGGTAGTTTACCTTGTCTTTGGCGCCTGGGATAGTTTCAAAATAGCGGTAGCCTACGTAAATATCTTCAAAGTATTCAACATAGTCTTCGCTTTTGTTAAAGGTATCAGCTGACGGATAATCGTCAAAGGTTTTTGCAAATGTATCGGTAAGCTTACCTGACGGGTTAACGTCACCGCAAATAATATCAGCTGCCGCGAGCGCACCGTTTTGGCCTGCTTGCCATGCAAGAAGTGCCGCACCGATTTTATCGTTATTCTTTATCCACGAAACGTCAACCATACCGCCAACGTTTAAAATAACAACGCATTTATCGAATACCGATGTGACGGCATCAACAGTTTGCTGCTCGTCGTCAGTTAAGTAAAAGTCGCCTTTTTCTGAAAAACGGTCAGCACCCTCGTGTGAGGTACGGCTTATTGTAATAACCGCAACGTCGCACTCTTTTGCGGCATCGTTTAAAAGCTTTTCGGGGAGTTCAATACAAGGAACAAGGTGGTCGTTGTTACGCTCGCCTGCGTACTCGTCAAGATGCTCCATTGCGTAGTCATAGTAGTATTTTGTAACAGGCTCATAAACGCTGACGTAAGGCTCTTTTTTCTTAAAGCCCTCGTAAAAATTGTATGTATATTTACAGTAAACGGCACCACTACCGCCGCCGCCTTTGGTATAGTCGAGTGTACCCATACCAAAAAGCGCAACCTTTGTGCCTTTTTTAAGCGGTAAAATACCGTTATTTTCAAGCAGTACCATACCCTCGCTTGCCGCCTTTTGCGAAAGCGCAATATGTTCATCACAGCTTGTCATACGCTTACCGTCAGGACCGAGCGCCGATATTAAGTTATATTTGTATTTTGCCCATTTTTGAGCTTTTACTTTTACTCTTGGTCTTGTTATGTTCATAATTGCCTCCATTTAGCTTTATATATATTTAAATTAATCAGTCAATCTTAAGCATCATTTCGAGTACTCGTTTTGCGCATTTTTCAAGGTGTCCGCGAGTGAGCTTTTTGTTTTTTAACGCAAACTTAACCACCTCGGGCTCACCTATTGGCATACGCACATCGCAACCTGCAAGTACAATGCTTGATTGGTCACAGGGTGTCCACCAGTCAGTCTCTATCATACCCTCATAGCCCCATTCATCGCGAAGGATAAGCTGGTTAAGCTCATAGCTTTCGCAGCATCTTTGTCCGTTTACAATGTTGTATGCACACATAAGAGTAAACGGCTGTGACTCTTTAACTGCAATTTCAAAGCACTTTAAGTAAATTTCTCTGAGTGCACGTTCTGAAAGTCGGCTATCAGAGAACTGACGGTTAATCTCTTTATTATTACAGCAAAAATGCTTGATTGATGCGCCAATCTTTTGGCTTTGAATACCGTTTACCTTTGCAGCGGCTAACTTACCCGCAACAACAGGGTCTTCGCTAAAGTATTCAAAGTTACGGCCGCAAAGCGGGTTTCTATGGATATTAAGTCCGGGGGTGAGCCAAATAGCGTTGCCTTGTTCTTTTGCTTCAATGGCGCCTGCTTTACCTATTTCGTACATAATATCGGTGTTCCAGGTGCAAGCAAGAAGTGTTGCGCACGGCCAAGCAGTTGTTGCAATGCCTATTGTAGAGCGCACCCTAAGGCCCGCAGGTCCGTCGTTTGTCATAAGCACAGGCACACCAAGTCGGTCAATTCCGCCTATACCCATTGTTGTTGAAACACCCCAACGCACACCTGTTCCTGCCAAAAGAGTTATGAGCTCGTCATCGGTAAACTGTGTTAAAAACTCGTCAAGTGTGAGCTTACCGTTATATACGTCCTCGAGTGTGAAAGGAGTTGCGCTTTCAACGGGTTTTGCAGGGTTTACGTACGGCGCGGGGCTGTAGTGCTTAAAGCTACCCTCGGGGAGAGCTTCGAAGCTACCGTCAGAGAGCATACGCTTTTTAATATGAACGGGAGCGCATTTTTGTGATAACTGCTCTGTTACAACAAACTCCTCGGTTACTGTGTAAACGTAGTCAGCCTGCTGTGTGTTACGGCAGCTGTTACCAACGAAGAATTTATAGTCACCTTTTTCTAAAAGATATGCTGATTTTTGAAGCTTGCCAAGGTCGTCATAGCTTGCCATATCAGCAATTTTGAACGAAAGTGTAATATCTTCACTCTCGCCGGGTGCTAAAAGCTTTGTTTTTTGGAACGCACCAAGTTCAATTGCGCTCTTACCGAGAACACCCTGAGGCGCTGAGTAGTAGCCTTGAACAACCTCTTTACCTGCCACATCGCCTGTGTTTGTAACAGTTACAAAAAGCTCAATGCTGTCGCCGTTTTGTTTTGCAACCGGTTTTGAAATATCAAAGGTTGTGTATGAAAGACCGTAGCCAAAGGGATAGTTTACCTTGTCTTTAGCGCCGGGGATAGTTTCAAAATAGCGGTAGCCTACATAGATATCTTCAAAGTATTCAACATAGTCTTCGCTTTCGTTAAAGGTATCTGCCGATGGATAGTCTGCAAAAGTTTTTGCAAAGGTATCGGCAAGTTTACCCGATGGGTTAACGTCACCGCAAATAATGTCAGCTGCCGCGAGCGCACCGTTCTGGCCTGCTTGCCATGCAAGAAGTGCCGCGCCGATTTTATCGTTACTCTTTATCCACGAAACATCAACCATACCGCCAACGTTTAAAATAACAACGCATTTATCAAACACCGATGTAACAGCATCAACAGTTTGCTGCTCATCATCAGTTAAGTAAAAGTCACCTTTTTCTGAAAGACGGTCGGCACCCTCGGCCGAGGTGCGGCTGATTGTTATAATAGCAACGTCACATATTCTTGCCGCATCGTTGAGCAAATCGGTCGTGAGCGGTATATTTGGTATGAGCGGTTCACAATCTCCTTCGCCTGCATATTCGTCAAGATGCGCCATTGCATAGTCGTAGTAATATTTTGTTACAGGCTCGTAAACCGATACATACGGCTCTTTTAACTTAAAGCCCTCGTATATGTTATATGTATATTTGCAGTAAACGGCACCGCTACCGCCGCCGCCCTTTGTATAGTCGAGCGTACCCATACCAAAAAGCGCAACCTTTGTGCCTTTTTTAAGCGGTAAAACACCGTTGTTTTCGAGAAGTACCATGCCCTCGCTTGCCGCTTTTTGCGAAAGCGCGATATGTTCGTCACAGCCTGTCATACGCTTGCCGTCAGGACCGAGCGCTGATATTAAACTGTGCTTGTATCTTGCCCATTTTTGAGCCTTTACTTTAACTCTTGGTCTTGTTATGTTCATAAAATACTACCTCCAAGTACTATTTACTTGTATTTTAAGACATATAGTGCTATAATACAAGTAAAATAATTTTAATTTCAGGACATATTATGCACAACATCTTTACAGAAACAAGAACACAAGTAACCTTTAAAAAGCGTCACGACGCCAATTATATTGCGCACATACACGACGATATTGAGCTTTGTTACGTGACAAAGGGCAGCGGAACTGCCATCTGCAATGGCAAGCGGTATGCGCTTAAAGAAAAATCGGTGTTTATTGCGTTTCCCTATCAGATTCACCAATACGTCGATTTTTGCGAGGGCGAGTACATATTTTTGATTATAAAGCCGTCACGGCTTTTAACGCTTGGCGATATATTTTTGCAAAACGATTCTACCTGTGCGGCGGTTGATTTTAAAAACACCGATGACGACAACCTTTTAAACCTGCTTTTAACGGCGCTTAAAGAGTATGAGCGTGACGGCTACAGCGTTGTGATTGATGCATACCTCACAACATTTTTTGTAAAGCTTTTAAAACACTTAAAGCTTCAAAAAAAGCAGATGTCGAGCGATGTTGTTTTACAAATACTTGATTACTGCCTAAAAAATTATAAAGAACCTCTTGCGGTTGACGACGTAGCGAGTGCGCTTAACATCAGTCGAAGCTCGGTATCGCATATATTCAGCAGTCGGCTTTCTATCAGCTTTAACGACTATGTAAACTCGTTAAGGCTTTCAGATGCCGTTAAGCTTTTAAAAAACACAACCGACTCGGTAACCGATATTGCATCAAAGGTCGGTTTTGGTACAATTCGCACCTTTAACCGCGCGTTTTTAAAGCAATACGGTATGCCGCCCACAAGTTTTAGAAAAAAATAACAGTTTTTGAAACATTTTTATATTGTTAAGTGTTGTATATGGTGAAAAGCACATTAATTTATGACTTTCAGGCAGGCTCGTATTACTCTTATCACCTTAAACAAAAGGAGTGATTTTTATGAAAAAGAAAATAATAATTACTTTGGTAATTGTTTTACTCATTTTAGTTATTCCCGTTCCGACAACGCTTTTTGTAAAAGATGGCGGAACAAAGGCATTTACATCGCTCACTTATAAAATTGTTGACTGGAACCGCCTTTACGGTGCGGGCGATGTATATGAGGCTACAAAAATTTATCCCTTCCCGCTCAACTTTTTATCGCTCGATAAGTTGTTTGAGCGCGAAGAAAAAAACCTGATTCATACCGATATAGAAATTGACCACGCTCACACACCTACCAACACCGACGACGAGTTATATGCTGATTGCGGTAATACAATAACAACAATAGCTTTTTCAGACAGCAAGGAGTTTTCGTTTATGGGTGGCGAATCGGTTTATTTAACCAATTTGCTTTCGAGCTTTTGGTATTCAAATCTTGACGCATGCAAGTGCGAAGCACCCGTAACGGTTATAACCGAGTTTGGCGAATACTCTGTAAACCCAACAAGCCTTGCAAGATGCACACGCGGTCAGGCAAACTTTACCGAGGAGCAGGCAAAAAAGGTAAGTGAAATTGTTGAGTGGGCAAGAACAAAGGCAACCATTGTTGAATACACAGGCAGCTGGATAGAAAAAACCGAAAACAACCTATCAAATCGCGCTGTATTTGATGATATAAGAATAACAAAAATTTATAGCGACTGCTTTATGGCGGTTGACGTAATACCAACCCCTTACCAATACAAAATAAACGGAAGTATTGAAGACAAGTGGTGTACAAACGACCAGGTTACCTGTAAAATTGAAAACGTGTATTTTGACCAAAAATCGCGTAGATACGAAGCTGATTTAGTGTCTATTGAGCCGAGTTACTTTGAGCCCGACCCGGACGTTTGCTACAAGCCTGTTATTTATCTGTACCCCGAAAAAACAACCAATGTTTCGGTAACCCTTGACTTAAACGGCGCACTTAGTTGCACCTACCCTGCATACAATAACGGCTGGCAGGTTACAGCCAAGCCCGACGGCACACTTTTTGACAAAAACGGTAAGCAGTATAACTATTTATACTGGGAGGGCGAAATTGACGCCGAATACGATTTTAGCGAGGGCTTTTGTGTAAAAGGCGAAGACACCGCTTTATTTTTAGAAACCGCGCTTGAAAAATTAGGACTTAACCGCAAAGAAGCCAACGAGTTTATTGTGTACTGGCTGCCGCTTATGCAAAATAACCCCTACAACGTTATCGCGTTCCAGACCGATGCGTACACCAACGGCGCAAAGCTGAATATTAACCCCGCACCCGACACGCTTATTCGTGTGTTTATGGCATACAAGCCGTCAAACGAGTTTGTAAAAATTAAAGAACAAACATTATCCGCACCGCAAAGATGCGGTTTTACCGCAGTTGAGTGGGGCGGCGGAATAGTAAAATAATTAATAAAGAATTTGAGGTGCATTGTGTTAAATGCACCTCAATTTCTTTTTTATTGCAAAAAACAGATATACTGTGATAAAATAACTTTAGTATACACAGGAGGAATAAGACGTGGCTGTTAATTTTAACGACAAAAAAGGCTATATATGTGATATGGACGGTGTTATATATCACGGAAATCAGATTTTGCCCGGTGTAAGAGAGTTTATTGACTGGCTTACAAAAAACAACAAAAAGTTTTTATTTTTAACAAACAACAGTGGATATACCCCAAGAGAGCTGCAACAAAAGCTAATGCGTATGGGTCTTGACGTCAGCGAAGAGCATTTTTACACAAGCGCGCTTGCAACCGCCGCGTTTTTAAAAGAGCAAGCACCCGGTTGCAGTGTTTACGCAATCGGCGAAGCGGGGCTTTTTAACGCGCTTTACGATGCAGGCATTACTATGAACGACGTTAACCCTGACTACGTTGTTGTGGGAGAGGGCAAAGCCTACTCGCTCGAGTCGTTAACAAAGGCTACCAACCTGGTACTCGGCGGTGCAAAGCTTATAGGCGCAAACTCCGACGTATCGGGTCCCATTGAAAACGGAATAGCACCCGCTTGCGGTGCACTTGTAGCACCCATTGAAATTGCAACAGGCAGAAAGGCATATTTTTGCGGAAAACCTAACCCGCTTATGATGCGCACCGGTCTTAAAATTTTGGGTTGTCACTCGGCTGAGGCGGTAATGGTAGGCGACCGAATGGATACCGACGTTATCTCGGGTCTTGAATGCGGTATGTCGACTGTTCTTGTGCTTTCAGGTGTGTCGACCAAGCAAACGCTCGCCACCTACGGTTATAAGCCGTCGATTGTTCTTGATGGTGTTGGTGATATTGTAAAGCTTGCAAATGAATAAAATAAAAAGGCTCTAAAAGGCTGCTTCTCATAAGGATGAATAGGTTTTTAACAGCTCTTTTCCAATTATACTGCATAAAAAAATCTCGTAATGCGTCAGCATTGCGAGATTTTTGTTGTTTGTCTAATAGAAAAATAGCTACATAAAAACTGCCTTCGGCACCTTATAAAGCAATAGTTTGTGTGCAAAACAAGGCACAAAAGCGTTAGTATACCTTTGTGTATTACGAGCATTTTTAACGCAGTTTTGTGCCAAAATCTTGCTTTTTAAGGCTATTGCTCCTTATGTGAAACAGCCTATGCCTTTTTTTATTGTTTGTTTTGTGTTGCTACGAGCTTTGCGCCGAATAAATCTTCAACTATCACGTCGCCTATGTGAACGGGAAGCATAGCGGTTTGCGCGTTAATAATCTCCATTGCCTCGAACATTTTGTCTTTAGGTATTGTGGTATCGGTTTTAACCGCTACCATACTACCATCTTTGCATTTTACTGTTGAGGTAACAGTTCTTTGCGGGTTTGTGCACTCGTTATTTGCATAAACCTCGCCGCGTTTACAGGTGTTGCCTGTAACGCCTATAACTTTTTTGCCATCGAGGGTTACTGTGAGGTCACAGCCAAGAGGACATATAATACAAGTTAATTTTCTTTCCATATTACATTTCCTCCAACATAAAACTTAATTCTTTAACATCTTTAAGCTGGTCGCACTTAAGTGTTACCGACTCCATTTCGCCCGGAGCAACCTTGGGGCGTTTTTTGCTTATAACAACATTGTCGCCGCTTTTTACAGTTACCTTTACGTTTTTGTAAACGTCGCTAACTCTAAAGTAAACTGTAACGTCTTTTTGTTTTGTGATTACCTGCGGAACAGTGTATCTGATTTTACCGTCGGTTTTAATTGTAATCTCGGTGCTTTCGGTTTTTACGCCTTTAATATAATCAGCGGCGGCTTTACCGGCAATTTCTGCCTCGTCCGATACAAAGTCAACAAGGTCGTGAACGTGTAAAACGTTACCGCACGAATAAACGCCTTCGATTGAGGTTTGTCTGTCCTGGTCAACAACCGCACCGTTTGTGATATTGCTTATGTCAATATCGGCGCCGCGTGTAAGCTCGTTTTCGGGAATAAGACCAACCGATAACAAAAGTGTATCGCAAGGGATAAATTCTTTGGTTTGTTCAATAGGCCTTCTTCTTTCATCAACCTTTGCTATTGTTACACCCTCGAGCCTGTCTTTACCGTGAATTTCTACTACGGTGTGGCTGAGCTTTAAGGGAATATTAAAGTCGTTTAAGCACTGCTCAATGTTTCTTGCAAGACCCCCTGAGTAGGGCATAAGCTCGCAAACTGCGTTTACCTTTGCGCCTTCAAGTGTCATACGTCTTGCCATAATAAGACCAATATCGCCGCTACCTAAAATAACAACGTTTTTGCCGGGGAGATAGCCTTTTATATTAACATATTTTTGTGCTGTACCTGCGCTGTAAATACCTGCAGGACGGCTGCCCGCAATATTAAGCGCGCCCTTTGCGCGTTCGCGGCAGCCCATAGCAAGAATAACTGCCT
Source organism: Eubacteriales bacterium (assembly GCA_045593905.1). GTDB lineage: Bacteria > Bacillota > Clostridia > Oscillospirales > QAKW01 > RGIG9041. The sequence goes on along the minus strand of JAZNXL010000024.1, from coordinate 47,492 downwards.
TTGCTTTGATTTGAAAAATGCCGTCCTTTGAATTTGTTGCGGTAATCACCTTATCCTCGGTTAAGTCGACAACCATTGTATCGAGCTTAAACTCAATGCCAAGCTCTCTTACTTTTTGCTCATATCTCCACGCATATTCGGGGCCTGTAAGCTCCTGACCGAACTTGTGAAGACCAAAGCCGTTATGAATACATTGTTGTAAAATACCGCCAAGGTTTGAGTCGCGCTCGAGTATTAAAATATCTTTAATACCGCTTTCGTATGCGGCAATTGCCGCACTCATACCGGCAGGACCGCCGCCAATAATAACTAAATCTTTCATTATTTGCGACCTCCTTTTGTAATACCTACGTTTATGTACGACTCGCCGCCGAATTTTGTAACCTGTTCGTATTTAATGCCTTGCTCTTTTGCTAAAAGCTCGGTTATGTACGGACCGCAAAAACCGCCTTGGCAACGGCCCATTTGTGCGCGTGTTCTACGCTTAACACCGTCTAAATCGGTAGCTTTGGGGTTACGTCTTATAGCATCTAAAATTTCGCCTTCGGTAATGCTTTCGCATCTGCAAACAATTCTACCGTAAGCAGGATATTTTTTAATAATCTCGTTTTTTTGCTCGAGTGTTGCATCGGCAAACGCGTGTGCCGACTCGCGTATGGGGTTAAAGTCAGCTTTTTCATTAAGCTCAAGACCTTGGTCTTTGAGCATATCAGCTATATATTCAGCGATTGCGGGCGCTGAAGAAAGACCCGGCGACTCTATACCTGCAGCATTTATATAATTTTGTTTTGGAGATGTTATGATAAAGTCGCCGGTGCTTCCTACTGCGCGAAGTCCGCAAAACGAAGTGATTGTTTTTGAAAGGTTAACGGAGGTTACGTTTTCGTTTGCCTTTGAAATAATATCGGCAAAGCCCTCGGCTGTTGTGTTTTTGTTTTCTTTGTCGTCAATATCAACAGATGTTGGTCCTAAAAGCAGGTTGCCATCAACTGTGGGTGATACTAAAATACCCTTACCCATTTTAGAGGGTGTTCTAAAGATTGTGTGCGAAACAAGGTTGCCGCACTCTTTATCAAGAAGAATGTATTCGCCTTTTCTTGCGTGAACATTAAACGAATCGTCGCCTACAAGCTTTGCAATTTCGTCAGAATATAAACCTGCGCAGTTTACAACGTAGCGCGCTTCAATCTTGTCGTTGTTTGATTTAATCTCGTAGCCGTTTTCGGTTTTGTTAATTTCTTTAACATCAAAGTTGCATTTAAGGTCAGCGCCGTTGTCCATAGCGTTGCCGATTGCAGCTATTGTAAGGTCATAAGGGCACACGATTGCACCTGTGGGTGCATAGAGTGCGCAAAGCACGTTATTTGAAATGTTAGGCTCGAGCGCTTTAATCTCGTCTTTTTCAATAACTCTTAAGCCCTCAACACCGTTTTTATTACCGCGCTCTAAAAGTGAGTTTATAACCTGTCTGTCCTCGTCGTTAAAACCGATAACGAGTGAGCCGTTGTTTTTGTATTTAACACCGAGCTCAGAACAAACCTTGGCCATCATTTTTGAGCCTTTTACGTTAAGTAACGCTTTTAAGCTGTTTTCTTTAGCATCGAAGCCTGCGTGAACGATTGCCGAGTTTGCTTTTGTGGCACCCATTGCAACGTCGTTTTGCTTTTCTAAAATACAAATTTTAAGGTTGTATTTTGAAAGCTCGCGAGCAGTCATACCGCCTACGACGCCGGCGCCTATAATTGCTACATCATACATACGCCAAAAATTCTCCTTGTTGACAATTAATTATTACTTATATTATAATAAAACAATCAAAACAAAAGTCAATATGTGGCTAAAAAGTTGATAATCAATCAAAAACGCTCAAAAAAGAGGTGCTTTTATGTTAAAACAAGAGCGGTATGATAAAATACTCGAAATACTCGAACAACAACAATACATATCGGCTGACCAGCTTTCAAAAGCTCTTTTTGTAAGTCTTCCAACCATACGCCGTGACCTTGCCGAGCTTGACAAACGCGGTGTTATTGTGCGCTCACACGGCGGTGCTAAAAAAATACAATCAGAGCATATTGTAGCACCCTTAAGTTTTAGAAAAACCATACACGCAGCCGAAAAGCGCTCACTTTGCAAACGCGCCTGCGAGCTTGTTGGCGAGGGAGATATTATTTTTATCGACTCGTCAACTACCACCTTACAAATGGCAGAGTTTTTGACCGATAAAAAAGGAATAACAGTTATAACTAACGGTATTGAGCTTGCGACTTTGCTTGTTAAAAAAGGCATTAAAACCTATTGCACCGGCGGCGAGATTTTTGAAAACTCGCTTGCGCATTTTGGCAGCTTTGCCGAGGAGTTTATTCAAAGGTTTAATATTGACACTCTGTTTTTCTCTTGTCATGGGGTCACCGAAAAGGGCATGCTTACCGACCCGTCGCTGCCCGAAACACAAATACGCAAGGTCGCTATTAACCAATCGCGAAAAACGGTGTTTTTATGCGATAAAACAAAGTTTGAACTGTCAACGCCGTACAACCTTATCTCTATTCAGGCAATCGACTACATAATTACAAACAACCCAAACATAACCAACTATTTTACACCGCAAAGCAAAAGCGAAATAATAATGGCATAACAAAAAGGCTGATTCAAAAGAATCAGCCTTTTGTTTGTTGTTTTATGTACTGTGTGGGTAATACGCCCATTTTTGACTTAAATATTTTTGAAAAGTACTGAGGATCGGAATATCCGCATCTGTCGGCAATATCGCTGACGCTTGTAAACCCTTGCCCTATCATTGTGCAGGCGTTCTGAATACGCATAATGTTTAAATACTCGCTTATACCAATTCCAAAAGTCTTTTTAAACGCGTGCGACAAATATTTTTTGTTATACGACAGGTCGGTGCTCATACTGTTTAATGAAAAATTACAGTCGGAAAAATGTTCGTCGATATATTTTTTTATAAAGTCGGCGCCGCGCGGGGTTTTTGGTTGCTTTTTGGGTGCCCGCTCGCTCAGTACCGAAAAAGTATATAACAAAATCGACTCGCTTATCAGGTCGGTTGCGTGAGTGTTTGTTATAATCCCGTTTTTCCAAAACCCATGCACCTGCCCTACGTCGTGAAAAACAAAATTATTAGAGCAAATTTTTAACTCCTCCATAATCTTGTTTCCCCTGTTTCCGACAAAGGATATGTACATATAAGTAAAGTTTTCGTTTGACTCTATTGCAAAAGGCGAAGCAGGAAATGTAAAAAACACGTCCCCCTGCTTTAGCGGTGTTATTTTTCCCGCAGTATGTATGCAGCCTGTGCCTGTGCAAACGTAATACATTTTATACACCGATTCAGAGCGCAGGTGGGTATATTGTTGCGGCTTTGTTTCAAAAACAAAGTTGATTGTGCGTATTGTATAAACATTGTTATAGCTCGGTATAAAATGGCAAATATTCTCTATCACGCGCCCACCTCCTTTTTTAAAAAGTATAAAGTTTGTTTTGTTGCTTGTCAACAATAATCTAACTATTTTACTGTAATATATAGAATATATCCATTGTTCGTTGCTTGTTTTGCTGATACAATAAATACAGCTCATAAAAAGGAGATTGTTTTATGAAAAAAGTAAGAATTGGTGTTTTGGGCGGATACCGAGGCACAAGTATGATTAACTACTGCAAAAGAGCAGACAATGCCGAGGTTGTTGCAATTTGCGATAACAACCCCGACATTTTAGAGGCGCAAAAAGAACACGCCGTGGGACTTAACGTTACTTTTTACGATAATTTTAACGATTTTATAAAACACGATATGGACGCTGTGGTGCTTGCAAACTATGCGCATCAGCACGCGCCGTTTGCAATAGCGGCTATGAACAGAGGTCTGCACGTTTTTTCGGAGGTTTTACCCTGCCAAACAATGAAAGAGGCGGTAGAGCTTATTGAAACGGTTGAAAAAACAGGTATGATTTATGCATACGGCGAAAACTACTGCTATATGCCCGCAACAACCGAAATGAAAAAGAGATACGGGGCGGGCGAAATCGGCGAGCTTGAGTATGCCGAGTGCGAATATATACATAACTGCGAGTCAATTTGGCCGAGCATTACCTACGGCGACAAAAACCATTGGCGCAACAACAAATACTCTACCTTTTACTGCACTCACTCGCTTGGCCCCATTATCCATTCTACAGGGCTTCGACCTGTCAGCGTTGTTGGGTTTGAAAGCGTAAAAACCGAGCGCAACCTCCGCGTTGGCGCAAAAAGCGGACAGTTTGCCATTGAAATGGTAACACTTGAAAACGACGCTATTGTAAAAAGCACCCACGGCAACCTTTACACCAACTCCATATGGTATGCGGCGTATGGCTCAAAAGGTAGCATGGAGTGCGGACGCGAAGCGGCAAAAGACGGTCATATCCGCCGCCTGTTTTTAACAAACACCCCGTTTTCGGGCGATTATAAAAACAAAACCCGTCAGGACCTTGACTTAACCGATAACAGCGAAAAGGTTAAGGGCTTTGGCCATGGCGGTTCCGACTTTTACTCGATGTGGCACTTTATAGAAAAAATAAAAGGCAACCCCGATGCTGACATTATAGACGTGTACGAGGCTCTTGATATGTCTTTACCGGGTATGTTTGCTTTCCGCTCAATCTTAAAGGGCGGCGCGAGTGTGCAAATACCCAACCTAAGAAACAAAGACGAGCGCGATGCGTGGAGAAACGATCCCGCTTGTACCGACCCCGAGGTTGCGGGCGATATGCTTTTGCCCACCTTTTCAAAAGGCACGCCCGACATTGACGACGGCGTGTACGAGCACGTAAAAACGCTTTGGGATGAGGAATGCAAAAGCAAAGAAAGCTCGTACAGAAGCACAGCTCTTACACAAGGCGAGTTAAAGTTATAATATGTATTACTTTTTGGTTGTTATTTCGGTCGTTATGTTCGGCGGCTGCTTTGCACTTAACGACTGCTACAAAAAACTGCGTTCAAGCAGCATCAAAAGCAGCCTCGAAAGCTCGTTTATAGGCTCACTTGCAGGGCTTGTTGTGTTATTTTTAATAAGCGGGTTTAAATTTGAATCAACTCCCTTTACAATTATTATGGCGACTTTTGCCGCGCTTAACGGAATTGCGTTTTTGTTTTGTAGTTTTAAAGCTCTCGACAGTGCAAACCTCTCGCTGTATTCGCTTTTTTCAATGCTTGGCGGTATGGTGTTGCCGTTTTTTCAGGGCATACTTTTTTATGGCGAAAAGTTTACTATTGCAAAGCTGTGCTGCGTTTTGTTTATAATCGGCTCGCTTATGCTAACGGTGAATTTTAAAAAAAGCAAAAACGGACTCCCCTATTACATAGGCGTTTTTGTGTTAAACGGTATGTCGGGCGTGCTTTCAAAAATATTCACTTCGTCCGACTATTCTAAAACAAGCGCCGATTGGTACTCAATATGGATTGCAATTCTAACGGCGATAATCTCGGGAGTGTTACTGCTGTTTTACAAAAAAGACAAAAGCCGGAACCAGTTTGTAAAGGCTGTATCAATAAGCTCAACAAACGGCGTACTCAATCGCGTTGCCAACTTTTTGTTAGTCGTTGCGCTTGTGCATATCGACGCGTCGGTGCAATACCCACTCATCACAGGCGGAGTTATTATTGTTTCAACAATAGTCAGCCTGTTTTCAAAAAACAAACCGACAAAAAAAGAGCTTGTTTCGGTAGCGCTGTCTTTTATCGGTCTTGTTTTACTTTTTGTATTATAAAAAAACGGAGTGGTTTTCCACTCCGTTTTTTATTATCTTTCGAATGTGAATTTTTCCCACGGGATGTTTACCGGCTTTTTATCGGTAATAATCTCGTCAATGTGCATAAGTAGCGGGAACTCGGTTATATCAACCAAGCCAAGCTCTGCCTTTTTCTTTATTGCCTTTGCGACGCGCCCTGCCACAACAAGCGACTCGAGAGTAACGCCTGCAAGCTCTGCCTTTGCCTCGTCAATGTTAAGACCGCGGCCGAGCAAAATACCAACAAGCCTTGTTCTTCCGCCATAAACGGTTACGTAAAGGTCACCTGCGCCAAGCACAAGGTTGTCAAAGTCTTGTGCGCCCTGAAGTTTTAAAAGCTTATACATCTCTCTTACTGATTGACCAAAGATTGCCGCCTGTGAATTAAAGTGAAGCTCGCTGTCAATTCCAAACTCTTTTTGGTTAAGACCGATTGTGAGCGCAATACCGAGGGCGTATCCGTTTTTGAGTGCAACCGCACTTTCAACACCTACAATATCGGTCGAAAGGCTTATGTGATAGTAGTCGGTAGCCATTGCCGATTTTATCATACGCAAAATTTCTAAATCATCACCGCAAAAGCTGACTTCGGTCTGGTCGTGAGCAACAAGCTCATAGCTTGTGCAAGGTCCACCGATTGCGTTGAGCGGAATTTTTTTGCCTATCTCATCAAGTTTTTGTTGCCATACGTCAAGATATGTAAGCAGAGTACCTCCGTCAGTGTTCATAAGACCTTTTGTTACCGAAATAACCGGAACGTTTTCGTTAAGTCTTGGTAAAATCTCGTCTCTAAACCACTCAACACCAAAGCTGCTTACACCGCAAATAATAAAATCAGCGCCGCAAATAGCATCTGAAAGCTGTTCAATCTGATAATATTTAACGCCTGCCGGAAAGTCTTTTGTAAACTTTAAATGGCGGTTTGTTTTTATACAGTTTTCAATTATTTCTCTATCAAGATGTGTGCCGACAAGTCTTACCTCGTTGCCGTTTTCTCTTGCAGGGAATGCAAGCGCCGAGCCCATCATACCCGCACCGATAATTGTAATTGTTTTCATGCTTTGACATCCTTTCAATGTTATGCTACTATTATAAAAAATGTTCGTTTGTAGGTCAATATATGTCCCAAATTTTGATAAACGAACAAAAAGGAACAAATATGCTCAAAAAAGAAAGACAAAACACTATATTGAATATTGTAAAAGAAAGAAAGTATTGCACGGTTGATTTTTTATCAAAGCAGCTTTATGTTGCGCCAATTACTATCCGCCGAGATTTAGACGTGATGGAAAGCGAAGGGCTCATAACAAGGTGCTTTGGCGGTGCAACAGTACCCGATTACGAAAACCGCGAAGTGCCGTTTGAGATACGCAACAAAAGTAATTTTGATGCAAAGCAACAAATAGCAAAAAAAGCGGCAAAGTTTATAAAAAGCGGAGATATTTTGTTTTTAGACGCGTCTTCAACAGTCAGCCACCTTGTTGATTTTTTAACACCCGAGCAAAATCTTACCGTTATAACTAACAGCACATTGGTTTTGAACAAGCTGAAGCAAAAGCATATTTTGTGCTACCTCACAGGCGGAAAGCCGGTTGAAAACTCCCACGCGCTTGTGGGCAGTATTGCCGAGTCAACCATTTCAACGCTTTTTGCAAACACTTGCTTTTTCTCGGCGCAAGGCATAGACGAAAACGGAATTATCTCTGACCAGTCAGAAAGCGAAAGCGCACTGCGCAGGCTTATGATTAAAAACTCGCAAAAACAGTATTTTCTTTTTGACAGCAGTAAGCACGGCAAACGCTTTGCATTTAAAATAACAACCGCCGACAAAATAAGCGGAATAATAACTGAAAAGAATGAGTAGTGAATTTCACCTCGTTTTTGTTATTTCTGCTTGCAGCTTATCGGCAAGGTCGCTCATTGCCTGTTGGTCGGCTTTACACACCTTTCGGTCATAAGTTAAAAAGCCGTTGATTTCATCCTCTACATCGCTTACCTGTGTACAAATAGCGCCGCAAAGCCCCTTACTGATAGCCGGCAGCACCTTGCTGTGATACAGTTTTAGCATCTGACTTTGAAATTGCTCCCTGCTGCCACAGGCTTTATAGCCATAAGCGTTGTTCGGGTTGAAAAGGTGCCCCTCCACAGCATAGGTGTAACCGCCAAACTCACTGAGCACCACCGGTTTTTTGGCGGGACGAATCTGATTCCACCGACCGAAATAAATATGTAGGCTTTCTACGTCGCTACATTTTTGCCTGAACCAACCTGATGTGGTGTCGATAATTCGGGTATCGTCTAACGCGCGGAGTTTTTGATACACATTATCGCTGTCAAACTGCCCCCAACCCTCGTTAAAGACGGTCCAGTAAAGGATACAGGGGTGGTTACCAAGCTGTGCCACTGTTTGCTCCATCGTCTGCAAAAAACGTGCTCGGGTTTTGGGGTCTTTGTGCATATTCTTATCCGACAGTTTTTGAATACGCACTGTGGGTATAGCGGTGTCGCGGACGAAACTGTAGTCGCCGTTGTTCACCATATCCTGAAATACTATCATACCAAGCTTGTCGCATTGGTAGTAAAACTCTTCAGCCTCAACCTTGATGTGCTTACGTAAGGTGTTAAAGCCAAGCTTTTTCATAGCCAATATATCCTCGGCATAGCTTTCGGGTGCGGCAGGGGTATAGATGCCGTCGGGCCAGTAGCCTTGGTCTAAAAGACCGTGAAAGAAATAGGGCTTTCCGTTAAGGCAAAGCCGAGGTATGCCGTTTACTATCTTACTCTCAATAGTGCGTATAGCAAAGTAAGATTCCACCGCGTCTGTCTTGGTAATTATACGAAAATTATAAAGATAGGGGTCTTCAGGACTCCAAAGATGAGGCTCTTTCGGCTCAATTACCGCCTTGCCGTTCTTTAAAGGATATTCGCCCAAGCCCTCGACCTGCACGCTACCGTCAATAGCAGGGCAAATAGATATGTGTACGCTGTATCCCCGATTTTCTATTCGCATATCTTCTATATATTGCATCGGTACGCTCTCAAGCCACACACTCTGCCAAATTCCTGAAACAGGGGTGTACCACATACCGCCACGCTTAAGCGTTTGCTTGCCGTACGGCATAGAAAGGTCGCGCAAATCATCGGTGCATCTTATTTCAAGCAGGTTTTCCTGTTGCAACGCGTCGGTGATGTCAAGGGTGAACGCGCTGTAACCGCCCTCGTGACTGCCTATAAATTTATTATTAACATAAACCTTTGCAACCTGGTCGGCTGCGCCTATATGTAAAAGAACTCTACCTTTGTTAAAGTTATCGGGTAATGTAAACTCACGCTTGTAACATAGGGTACTGCCCTCGGCAAAATGCCTGTTCACCCCCGAAAGCAGACTCTCGGGACAAAACGGCACACGGATAGAATAAGTTTCTGCCTGTCCGTTAACGCTAAGTTCCCAAACGCCGTTAAGGTTATAAAAGCTTTCGCGTCGCATCTGGGGTCTTGGATATATATCCCAGGGTGTGCCGTTTAGCGCCTCACCCTGAGTAGTGTATAGTTTGCCCAACATATACCATCACTCCTGTTTAAGATAAAGCAATTATACCATAACACGCAAGGAAAATCTATAGTGTGCCTTTCATTAAAAATCTTGTGTAAGAAACTGCAGTAAGAAAAATGAGCAAAGTTAACATAGATGTTAAAATAGCCAAAAAGTCGCTTAAAGCCGAATGAGTTTATAGCTCATTCGGCTTTGTTGTTTATTGTAGCCAACAGTTGCGGCCGGTATTGTCATACTTTCCACCTGTTAGTGTCTGCAAAGAGATTCGGGAGAACATCACGTGATTATTGCGGCAATGAAGCAGACCAATCACCGGTTGCTCCTCCTCAATAACACATAAATCGCTGTAGCCGGGCATTATATCACCCGCCATCAGCTTGAAGGTGTCAGTAAAGCTTACACCGCCATCTAAACTAATGCGAATCTCCATATCCATCCGCTTTTCAAGGTCGCCTACACGTGAAAGGAGTACCATATCCTCGTACCCATCCTTAGCAGACAGGCTGATGGCGCCCATATCGCAGCATCTGGCATCAGGCAACTGTATCTCAGTTACCGCACCCCAGGAAAAGCCGCCGTCTGTGCTGCGACTCATGCAGGCACGAGGCCCTTTGGTGCGCATGAGCCACAAAATATCTTTTTGCGTTTCTACAAGGCGAGATTCGTTGGCGCACTGTTCATTTCCAATGCTCTTGGTCGTTGCCCAGGTGTCGCCATGGTCGTCACTATATAACGCTGATACGCAGTAACCGCGGTCCTGAGGCAAGCCGTACCGCGAACTGTGACGGTACCAAAACTGCATCAAAAGCCTTCCGGCTGCCACTCCCCGCTTCAGCTGAATTCCGTGACCCGGACCGGCCAGACGGAACTCCGGCAACCCCGATTGGTCAAATATCGGACTAAGGTCCCGAGGCTCAGACCAGTTTTCCCCCAGGTCATCGCTGTGGACCAGATAGGTATTGGTATTGGTTCCGTCGATATTTTCGCAGTAGAAGAGAAACAGCCGTCCTATCTCGGAATCATACACAGGAACAGGGTTTGCCCAGCAATGCACCCCTTTTGCGGGAATAATGGTACGGTCCGAAAGAAATGTCCGACCGCCGTCAATGCTTTTGCGCATACGAATATCGTGGGGACACTTGTCGTCAGAGCCGTCACCCTTTCGGGCTTCTGAAAAAGCAATCACCGTTGTTCCCACAGCGATTACTCCAAAAACATGAAAAATAGAGTCGCCGTTCTCATTAAAGCGCCATAGTTCCTGCTCGGTATACTCCCACTTTGTCATAATCATTCTCCTTATCAAATATCAGTGCCCTGAGCTTAAAAATATTTCTGTTTAAGATAAAGCAATTATACCATAACACGCAAAGAAAATCTATAGTGTGCTTTTTATTAAAGATTCATCAAATGTGCAAGGAACGCTTGTGAGCAAAAAGCCAGATGAACGCATATATTCATCTGGCTTTTAATTTGTACAATCTTTACATAAGTCTAGAGGTATTAAGCGCTTGTTGACATTTCAACTTGTTTGAGGTATAATGCAAACGTTGAAGCTTCAACTTTTATAATGACGTTGGTAACGATATTGTGGCATCAGAGCTTGGAATGAAGGTTTTTTGCTGACAGACTGCCTGATTAATAAAACTGATAAAGATATATCAGATTACAATAATGGCGGTTTTAGTGAGCTGCTTCAATTTATCAATAATTTAATGGAGAAAAAAATAATGATAGACAGATTTGAACGATTTTCGCTTGCCATTTCCGAGATTTCTCGCTATTGGCATAAACTCACTGCCGAAGAACTTACAAAATATGGACTGAAAGGTCCTCACGCAACCTATCTGACCGCTATGTATAAATATCCCGAAGGAATTACCGTTCCACAGCTTTGCGAAGTATGCGGAAAGGACAAGTCCGATGCATCACGTATGATATCCATATTGGAAGAAAAAGGACTTGTAAAAAAGCAAGTTGTTGGAGGCAGCCTCTACAGAGGAAAACTGCAGCTTACAGACAAAGGTAAGCTTGCAGCAGAGCACGTTTCAAAAAGAGCAAGCCGTGCAGTAGAGGTAGCGGGCAAAAACCTCACCGACGCGGAAAGAGCAGTTTTTTATAAATCTCTCGAATCTATAACCGCAAATTTGCGCGAGCTTTGTAAAGAAGGAATACCGGAATAACTAATAGCAAAACAATTAACAAAGGACTGAAATTACAGCCAAGCATATGAGCTGTGTTATTGCAACCAATGTAAATGATGAAAAAAACCCGTATGTACGCCTTATTCCGTTGCCATAAATAGTGCGGCTCGTGAAATGTTAGAACGAAAACTGTTCTTTTAAGCAGTTGAAAAGGGTTATAAGAAAGGATATAAATATGAACGATAATAAAAAACAATTATGGCAGGCACTTAAATTCACACTGTTTTCTGTTTCTGCCGGTGTAATTCAAATTGCATCTTTTGCTCTGCTTGAAATATTTATAAAAGATTATTGGATTCCGTATTTAATTTCACTGGTGCTTTCAATTCTTTGGAACTTTACCTTGAACCGCCGATATACTTTTAAGTCGGCGGCAAACGTGCCGATAGCAATGGCTAAGGTGTTTGGTTTTTATTTGGTATTTACACCGCTTTCTACATATCTTGGAGATTTGGCAGAAGGTGCAGGCATAAACGATTTTATTATTTTAATTGTGACGATGTTGGCAAATTTTGTTTTAGAATTCCTTTTTTGCAAGCTTGTAGTATATCGCGGCAAAGAAGATACTTTAAAAAAGTAACTGACTTTTGGGCAATTTTGACCTTTACATAGAAAAAAGCGAGGTGAAATTCACCTCGCTTTTGTTGTTAAATAAACAAACCCCAAACAAAGGACAGCACAAGAGAAACCAACACCGGAATAATACAAGAAGTCACGCAAATATCAAGGTAGGATTCTTTATGCTTACAGTTAGAAACCGCCAAAAGGGTCAGCACCGCTCCGTTATGGGGCAGAGTATCCAGGCCGCCGGAGGCAATAGAAGCGATACGGTGCAGGTATTCCGGGCTGAGGCCGAGTTCGGCTGCTTTTGCTAAGTACTGGGGGCCTAATGCCTCCAATGCGATAGACATACCGCCTGAGGCCGAGCCGGTAGCCCCGGCAAGCACATTGACAGCCACAGCCTCGGAAAACAGAATGGAGCCGGGCATATTAAGCATAGCATTCTTCAGCAAAACAAAACCGGGTACGAGCTTGACCACAGAGCCGAAGCCCACTGCGCAGGCGGTGTTCATAATGGCAGGCAGAGAGCCGTTGGCACCCTCGTTGACTGCCGGCAGCAGAACCTTCAGCTGATGTACATTCATCAGGCAGGCTACTGCGATGCCACCCAGCAGAGCTACCACAATCGCTTGACTGGAGGACCAGTCGGCAATACCGTATTTTTTCAGCAGCCCCGGCAGCACATTCAGCATAAGGACCACGACCAACAGCGGCACAAGTCCGCAAAGCCAGTGCCACTTGGGTTGTTCCTGGGTAGCAGCAGGAGCTTCCTTATGTTTGGGATCCTCCACAAAATGCAAGCCCTTATTTCTGGCTTGTTTTGCACGCCACTCTAAGTAGATATATCCGGGTACGGCAATCAGCGCTGCCGCGATCAAGCCCATGATCGGTGCTGCAGCGGCGGTAGTGCCGTAATAAGAGGTGGGAATAATGTTCTGAATTTGGGGGGTGCCGGGGATACAAGTCATAGTGATACCAAAAGCACCAAAAGCAATTGCGCCGGGGAGCAAGGTGCGGGGAAGATCTGCTTCGCGGTAAATGGCGTAACCCATAGGATAAACCACAAACACCACAACGAAAAGGGAAATTCCGCCGTAAGTCATCAGCAGGCAGGGCAAAACCACCGCAAGGATCGCATACTTAGAGCCGATCAGGGAGATCAGCTTATTGGCAAGGGAACGGGCCGATCCGGTCAGGTCCATGATTTTTCCGTAAACCGCGCCCAGGAAAAAGGCAGGAAACCATGACACGATGTAAGCGGCTGTACCGCCTATGTAATCGTTAAGATATGTCTGCAGTATGTTCATTCCGCCCAAAAGCGCAACCAAAGCAGCGCAGATTGGCGCAACCCAAATGATAGAATGTCCTTTATAGGCAAGAAAAATCAACAAAACCAAACCTAAGACAATACCAATCAAAGAAATCAATGGGGTCATAATAAATTCCTCCAAGCAAATTTTTCTATGTATTATACCATAATAATTATCAAAAGTAAATCCGCAAGTATAAATCTTCCCTGTTTACAGATACTAACAGCGTAATTTGTAAAATTATTGTAGGCACAGGGAAAGCCTCCCTTGTCAATCGGGAAATCATGGTTCTTTCAATTCATTCCAAACCATAATTATTCCATCCTTTCTACTTTGGATTACTTAATAAGATATATATTGCTGCTCTGTTTGCGTCTCGTTTTGGCTTTTTTCTTTCTGAATCTAAAAACACTTGTTCAATAATTCCACTAAAACGACCAGAAGTGGTTTGTTTATTGAAGGCTTTACCGATTCTCATCCTTAATGGGTTGGGTTTTCCGTTAGCGGTCATAGGTATTTTTCTATATGTTTCCGAGGCCTCAGATAGAGGGAACTCATGATGCATATCTTCAATAGACAATAAATACCTTTCGACTTCAACACAAATTTGTGTTATCAATTGTGTAAACGGAGGGAGTTGAGGGGAAATCTTGTAATACTCCTCCAAAATACTGACAACTACTGCTGATAGACTTATGTTCATTGAAGCTGCATCAGCAGACAAACAAGTTTGAAGTGCTTTTGATGGATAAAATTGTACTCGCATATAAATATCTCCTTTTTAATTATCACAACTTAGACTCTAAGTTGTTCTATCCTTAGAATATACCATAAAAATGCATTTGTCAAGACCTAAATAAAAAAACACGCATATTCTTTTCGAGTATAATAATGGCAATATTCCACATACTAACTCCACACCATTAAATAGTGAAAAGGAGTTTTTATATATGAAAGCAACAGGTATTGTGAGAAGAATAGATGATTTAGGTAGGGTTGTTATCCCGAAAGAAATTCGCCGTACTATGAGAATTCGTGAGGGCGACCCGCTTGAGATTTTTACTGACCGCGAGGGCGGGGTTATATTTAAAAAGTATTCGCCGCTTAATGATTTGTCGGCGTTTGCCGGGGATATTTGCGCATCGCTCTACGGTGTTACAGGCGTAGCCTGTGCCGTGTGCGACAACGACTCGGTTATTGCGTTTGCTGGCAGCGGTAAAAAAGACGTGCTTGAGCGCCCTGTAAGCAAGGGTATTGAAGAGATTATCTCGTCACGCAAGGCATATTTGAGCGAAAGCTCTGACCTGCCTCTGACAAGTGACAGCGCGCAGGTGGTGGTTGCAGCCTACCCCATTATCGCCGCGGGCGATGCGCTTGGCGCGGTCGCGTTTATTAAAACCGCTGACAAGCCTATAACCGAAGCCGACCTTAAGCTTGTAACCGCATCGGCTGTATTCATTGGCAAACAAATGGAAAATTAAAAAAGGGCTCAATGAGCCCTTTTTTGTTTGTCTTTAAATTGTTTTGGTGTGTAGCCTGTTCGTTTTTTAAACATTTTACAAAAATATGTATAGTTATCAATTCCCACCTGTTCACACACCTGATAAACCTTTAAATCACTTTGATTAAGCAGCTGCTTAGCCTTTTCAATACGTAAATTTATTATATAGTCGTTTACAGTAACACCCAAGTACCTTGCAAAGCCGTTATACAAATAATTTTTCGAAATGCAAAACCTTGAACACAGCTGACTAATACTGTGATTGCTTGCAAGGTTGTTTTTTATATATTCCGCAACGCTATCAATTAAGGGGTCAAAGTCGACCGTGATTGCGTTTTCAAAAAGTATATCTTCAACAAGCAATTTTAAGCATTGTACTTGTTCGCTTGTATAAAACGGCAGTTCATTATACAGGGTTTGCTGTTTAGAAGATAAGCAAAGCTGACTATTGCCCTGCTCCTCCACACGTACTCTGCCCATAATAACGTAGCCGACAATTTTTTCGTTTTTAATTATTGGAGTTACCGCATCAAACAAGCCTGCGTGACAAATATGGCTTTCGAAAGCTCGGCTATTTTTACATTTTTGCAATAATTCTTGGTCACAGATAACGCATTTTTTCTTGCTTTGCTCATCGCCTTGAATATTAACACAAAAATCATTTTGTTTTGTTCTTTTACAAATATAGTTATACTCTGTGTCTAAAACCGCAATACTTATTCCTGTGAGTGTAAATAACGTGTTTACGATTTGTTCGAGCTTTTGTGTATTATACCTTATTTTCATTTTATCACCTAAAATTATTATACTTATTTTAGGAAGAAAGTGCAATATTTTAAGAAAAAAACATATTGAAAACAGCGTGTTATTAATGTATAAATATATTTGAGGTGAAACAATGAACGCTATACTTTTATTATCAATTATTTTGGGTGTTTCTTTCCAAAACATAATCAAAAAACCGTATACACAAAAAAACGATGGCAAAGGTTCGTTTTTATTCAGTACTCTTTCGAGCTTTGCGGCTATGACGTTTTTTATAATAACATCGGGCGGCTTTAAGTGGGAAGCGGGGCTTATACCTTATGCGCTCGGGTTTGCGCTTTCGTACGGTACGTCAACCGTATTTAGCGTGCTTGCCACCTCAACGGGCGCTTTGTCACTAACCGCGCTTATAATCTCGTTTTCGTTAATGATACCTACCTTTTACGGATTGATTTTTTTAAACGACCCTGTAAGCATTGGGCTTATACCCGGTATTGCTTTATTACTTATATCGCTTGTGCTTATAAACAAAAAGAGCGAGTCTATTAAAATTACACGCAGATGGCTTATATACGTATTTTTGGCATTTGTAGGCAACGGTATGTGTTCAACCGTTCAAAAAATGCAACAGGTCGCCTTTGACGGCAAATACAAAAACGAGTTTATGATTATTGCGCTTGCATCGGTTTGCTTTGGTCTTTTTATCGCTTCGCTTATAAAAGAAAAAAGCTACATTAAAAGATGTGCAAAAGCAGGCTGGTATTTTGCCATTGGCTGCGGCTTAACAAACGGTGCTGTTAATTTATTTGTTATGGTGCTTTCGGGCAAAATGCCTGTATCGCTTATGTTCCCGCTCATATCGGCAGGCGGAATAATAATTACATACTTTGTTTCAAGGTTTGTTTACAAAGAAAAACTTACAAAAACACAGCTTATTGGCTTTGTGCTTGGCGTTTGCTCAGTAGTTTTACTCAATATTTAAGGAGTTTTATATGTATAGCATTTCTGTACCTATAAAAAACAGTACCATTAAAAGAGCCGGCAGACAAAAATTGCTTGAGCATTTAAAAGCGCTTGATGCAAAGCGTGTTTTTTTGGCGCTTTCGTGTTATGAGCTAAACGTTGATACTGCAACCGCCGTTTTTGAAGAGCTTAAAGACAACTGCGAGTTTTTTAAATCGCACGGGTTTGAGGTTGGCGCTTGGATTTGGACTTTTTGGATAAAAGAAAAGCACAGCTTTTGCAATATGCGTAGTCTCAATGGCAGTGAGATAACAGAGTTTGTCTGTCCTACCGACAAAAATTTTGTTGAGTTTGCAAAAGAATATATAAAAAACATTGCAAAATGCGGTGTTGACCTTATAATGTTCGACGACGATTACAGGTACGCTTTTTTGGGAGACTCCCCTGCCTGTCTTTGCGACAATCACATTAAAATAATTAATGAAATAACAAATGATAATTTAACGCGTGAGCAGCTTTATAAAAAAATATTGCAGGGCGGTAAAAACGCTTACCGCGATGCGTACATAAAAGCAAACGGCGATGCATTTTTACAATTTGCAAAAAATATGCGCTCGGCGGTAAATGAAATTAACACAAGCATAAGGCTTGGCGCGTGCGCCTGTCTTTCGTCGTGGGATATTGACGGAGTATTTGCCCGCGAGCTTGCATATGTCCTTGCAGGTGACACAAAACCGTTTTTGCGCTTAAGCGGTGCGCCCTACTGGGCAGCGCGAAAAAGCTGGGGCAACCGCCTTGCTGATACGATAGAGCTTGAGCGCATGGAAAGTGCGTGGACAAAAGACGACAACATCGAGATTATGGCAGAGGGAGATTCATTCCCGCGTCCGCGAACACTTTGTCCTGCAAGCTTTGTTGAAGGCTTTGATACTGCTATAAGAGCTTCGGGTGCAACAGACGGAATCTTAAAGTATGCACTCGACTACTGCTCAAACGCCGACTATGAAACGGGATATACAAAGCACCATATCCGCAATAAAGATGTCTATAAACAAATTGAGGCCGCTTTTTCAAACAAAACCGACTGCGGTGTTCGTGTTTATGAGTACGAGGGTAAATTTTTAAATATGCAAACCGACTCGCTTGTAAAATGCGAAAAGCCTGAGTATATGTTCTTTTCGGCGGCGGCTCGCACGCTTGCATACAACACTATCCCTACAGTATACGAGGGTGACGGTGTTTGCGGTGCGGTGTTTGACGAAAACGCACGCGCACTTCCGCTTGATGCTTTGAAAAACGGTACGATAGTTGATATTATTGCGGCTAAAATTTTAACCGAACGCGGCGTTGACGTTGGTATTGAAAGCTTTGGAGAAATGCTGACCGACGGCATCGAAGAACGATTTTTACATAACGACAACCACATTTTATCTCTCGGCTCCGGCGTGTTTAACATAGAGCTTTGCAAAAACGCAACTGTTTTAAGTAATATGCAAACGTTAAAGGGTGTTATTCCTGTTTCGTTCACCTATGAAAACGCTGACGGCAACAGGTTTTTTGTGCTAAACATAAACACACGCATTGTTTCAAAAAGTGTTAACAGCAACCTGTTATATCACTATGAACGCGCGCGTCAATACGCAAACATAATGCCCTGGCTCTGCGGCAAAAAGCTGCCTGCACACGTTGACGGTTGTCCGTCGCTGTACATTTTATGTAAGCAAGACGAAAGTTCGCTCACGGTAGGGCTATGGAACTTTTTTGAAGACGATGCTTTTAACCCCACTGTTGAGCTTGATAGCGAATATTCAAATATAGAATTTATAAATACAAGCGGTAAGCTTTTGGGCGACAAGGTTGTTTTAAACGATATTGGCGCATACAAGTTCGCGGCTTTTATAGTGAAAAAATAAAAAGGACTCATTGAGTCCTTTTTTGTTTTGCTATTTTATAAAGTTCTTCGGTGGCAAGCCTTGCTTTTGCAACGCTTATTCCATCTTGTACAAAGCAATAATATAACGCATCGGTATCGCCAATGCTGATAACATCGCCCTTTTCGTACCAAAACCAATCAGCATTTAGCGTATGCGTTGCGCCTGACGGTTGGGTATAGTTTAGTTTACCGTTACAGCCTGTAAGTTCAAAGCCGTCATTTGTGTGAGTAAGTTCGCCCTCGCCCACCTCATAAAAGGCTTTATAGTTTACAATCATACCGATTTTTACTTTTGATTTGAGGTTATAGCTGCCGCTCTCGATTTCTTTTAGTACCTCGGCGCGTTGCCAGTTAAACCAATTTGGAATATGCTTAAACTCGGTAACGCCCTCGGTAGAGAGCATTTTGCCGTATTCGGTTAAAAGCCATTTTTTGCCGCAGGCACTACAGGTAAGGGTTATGCCTTCGCCTTTTGTTTTGCCCTCTGCCATACAGTGCGGACACTTATACAAAATGCGCTCAAGACCTATTGCGCGAAACGGCTCGGTAATTTTAATATTGTTTTGTTGTTGCTCTAAAAACGCATCAAAGCCAAACGCGTCGTTTACGGCCTTGTCAATCTCGTCAACCGACATTGATTTAATTTGTTCGGGTGTAAGTAAGGTTTTAACTTTGGCGGTTACTTTAACCTTACGCAAACGCAGTCCGTTATAAAGCGGGTCGTGTAAAAACACGCCGCTTGTTCCAATGTAATAAACGGGCACGTTAAGGCGTTTTAACAAAAGCCCGAACTTTCTGGGGAGCACTGTTTTTGTACCGTCAAAGCTATACCCTGCCTCAGGGTACATAAGCACATGGGTGTTTTTTGACAACATATATTTAATATCGGATATAAGCGAATAATCGCTTATAAACTTGCGGGTGGGTATGCAACCGATAAGGCGCATAAGCCATTTTTTGCCGATAAGCGCGTCGGTTGTGCAAACAATGCCGTAAGCCTTTGGAAAAAATATTTTTGATGCAATCTTAAGGTCTAAAAAGCTTGAGTGGTTCATTAGCACAAGCCCAGCCTCTTTTGGTATTTTACCTGTATACGAAAAGCGGACTCGCATAAGGTCGGGTATTGACAAAACACGAACAAGAAAGCGCATAACAATCGGTGCCTTTAGTGGCTTTTGGTGGGTTATGCGCTTTAGCGTTTGCGTAGTTTCAAAGTCTATTTTTTTAGTTTTTATTTTCATTTTACTTTCCTTAAAAAAGTGAATTAACTATATTCTAATATAATTTAAAATAAATTACAACAAACTATTGAAAAATAAAACGAGGGTGCTATAATGAGGGCAATGGGGGGCGATTGTTTTGCGCAACACTAAGGTTGATATGCTGAACGGACCACTTTTTAAAAGCATTTTTTCTTACACCGTTCCTATTATTTTGTCGGGTATTTTACAGCTTTTGTTTAATGCTGCAGACCTTGTAGTAGTCGGCAGGTTTTGTGGAAGCACATCACTTGCGGCAGTTGGTTCAACAGGCTCACTTACATCGCTTATTGTAAACCTGTTTATAGGCCTTTCGGTTGGCGTTGGTGTTTCGGCGGCTCACGCTCTTGGTGCAGGCGACGAGAAACAAGTGTCAAAAATTGTTCATACCGCAATACCCACCGCTGTAATTTGCGGATTGATGTTGACGGTTATTGGCGTGTTTGCTGCAAAACCGTTACTCAGGCTTATGGGCAGCCCCGCAGACGTAATTGATAAATCAAGCCTTTATTTGCGAATTTATTTTTGCGGCATGGTGTTTACGCTCCTTTATAACTTTGCCGCGGCAATTTTAAGGGCGCAGGGCGACACCAAAAGCCCACTTATTGCGCTAACCGTTGCGGGTGTTGTAAACGTTATTTTAAATGTTATTCTTGTAACAGCGGTAAAGCTTGACGTTGCAGGTGTTGCTATTGCAACAATGACCTCACAGCTTATTTCGGCAGTGTTGGTTTTAAGAACGCTTATGCGCTGTAACGACTGTTGTAAGTATCAAATTAAAAAGAGTAAAATCGACAGGCGCACCCTTTCAAAAATTATTAAAATAGGTCTCCCTGCAGGTATTCAGTCGTCGCTGTTTGCAATATCAAACGTTATAATTCAGTCGTCGGTTAACTCATTTGGTTCGGTTACCATGTCGGGATATGCGGCGGCAAGTAACATAACAGGCTTTTTATATACCTCGCTCAACTCGTTTTCAGCAACTGCAGTTAACTTTGCAGGCAGATGCTTTGGTTTTAAAAACTATCCTCGAATTAAAAAGGTGTTTGGAGTTACAATTGCCTGCGCCTTTATTATTGGCATAACAATAGGCGGACTTATTATATTGTTTGGTGAGCCGCTTTTATCAATTTACATTACCGATTCGCCCGAGGCAATAAAACAGGGTATGCTACAGTTTTATGTTATAGCATCAACCTATTTTTTATGCGGGTTTATGGAAATTTCAACAGGTATACTAAGAGGTATGGGAAGCTCGGTTATACCAATGCTTGTTTCGATTATGGGTGTTTGCGGATTCAGGCTCATGTGGATATTTACAGTATTCCAAATTCCAAAATACCACAATATAATTTCGCTTGCGATGTCATACCCGATTTCGTGGATTGCAACCTTTGCGGTGCAAACAACTATGTGCTTTGTAGTTTATAAAAGGATAACAAAAAACTCGTAGCCAATGGCTACGAGTTTTTTCCACTTATTGCGCGTACAATACCGCTTAAGTCTTTTTTTACCGTTATGTCGGCATAGCCGCACTCGGTAAACAAAGCGATAATATCGTTCTTTGTATCATACCCTGCTTCAAGCACGAGTCTTCCGCCCGGCTTTAGCGCGTCTTTCCACAAAACAATGAGCGCTCTATAAAAATCGGTGCCGTCCTCGCCGCCATCCAGCGCGAGTGTTGGCTCGTGTTTTACATATTTATCAAGCGTTTGCATATCTGCTGATTTAATATATGGCGGGTTTGAAACAATAACATCAAAGCTTGCCTTTTTAAAATAGCGCTTGTAGCCATTTAATAGATCGGCTTTTTTAATTGTAACATTTACACCGTTTTGCTTTTTGTTTTTTCGTGCAACCTTTAGTGCGCAATCACTGACATCGCAAAGGGTTACGTTTGAGTCGGGCAACGCTTTTGCAAGCGAAATACCAATACAGCCCGAGCCTGTGCACATATCGAGTATATCGGTTTTGTTGTCGAGCGTGAGTACGTATTCAACAAGTGTTTCAGTATCTGCGCGCGGAATAAGCACGTTTTCATCAACATAAAACTCGCAGTCCATAAACTGCCACGATTTTAGTATGTACTGCAGCGGATATCCGTTTGCATATTTTTGACAAAGCGCATAAAACTCGGTAGGGTCGAGCGGGGTGTCGGGGTTTAGCAAAAGCTGATGTCGGGAAATTTTAAAGCAGTGCTCAAAAAGGCAAGCGGCATCAAAGCTATAGCTTTGAATACCGCTTTGTTTTAGTATTTGTTTACCTTGTAAAAAAACATCAGTTGCCTTTTTCATCGGTTACAATTTCTCCGTTTACAACTTTGAGTCGGGTGTTTTGGGGAATATCTTCAATAACACCTTTTAGCGAGTAGATTGCGCACTCGAGCATATCGTCATCAGGCTCGATTGTTGTTATTCGTTGCATAAACACACCCGGCGCTGACAAAATACGAGTAAACGCATTATCGTATTTACCTGCAAAGCGGATGCACTCGTAAGCAACACCCATAACGGCAGGTAAAAGCAAGAATTTTATAAGCGAGTGATACCACGCGTTTTGCCACGGAATAACAAGGCTTATTGCAAAGCTTACAATTAGGGTTATCACAATAAACGATGTTCCGCAACGCGGATGAAAGCGCGTAAACTGTCTTGCGTTTTCTACTGTGAGTTGTTTATTTGCTTCGTAACAAAAGATTGTTTTATGCTCGGCACCGTGGTACATAAACACGCGGCGCATATCTTTCATACGCGAAACGCCAAACATATACAAAACGAATATTAATATTTTAAAAATGCCTACCGACAGGCGTTTAACAGTTGGCGAAAGCTCTAAAACATAGTCAGAAAACAAATCGGCAACAATGGTGGGCAAAAACACAAACATTGCCGCAGCGAGTACAAGACCAAGCATCATTGAAACAATGCCCAGCACCTGCATGCCGCCGTTACCAAGTACCTTGGTAAGCCACGCATCGAGCTTGCTTTCGGGCTCTTCATCGAGTGCGTCCTCCATTGAAACATCAGCCGAGTACATAAGCGATTTATAGCTTGTAACCATTGATGCTATAAATGAAACAATGCCCCTTACAATCGGTATTTTAGATATTATTTTATTGGCGGGTTTGGTTGGCTCGACTTTTAAAATGAGGTCGCCGTTTTCTTTTTTAACGGCGATTGCCATTTTGTTGTTGCCGCGCATCATTACGCCCTCTATAAGCGCACTGCCACCAATTGATGTATAGTTTGATTTTTTCATAAGTATTACTTCCTTTACTCATAACAGTATACCAAATTATTATTTACTTTACAATACATTTGCTTAATTTGACAATATGTTGAAAAAATGATATAATTACTATGATTTTTATTTATTTGGAGACGTTTTATGAAAAAGCAAATTTTATTTGCATTAACCTTAATAATTACTGTGGTTTTAACCTGCTCTTGCAGTATGAACAGAGCCGAAAACGAGGGGTACAAGCTATACCGCTCATCACCTGTTGGCATACAAATTGAGTACCCTGATTTTTGGGAGGTTAAAGACTCTAAAAAAGAGCGTTCTGTTGCGTTTGTAACACCATCGGTTGGTATTGCCGACAAGTATCGCGATAACGTGACCATTTGCGCATACGACCTTTCAAAAGACGAACTCGCCTTTGACAGCTACGTTCGCGACTATGTTGCAGAGCTTCCTAAAACAATAAACGGCTATAACCTTGTTTCAGAAGGCGAGTACACAGTTGCCGAGTACGATGCTTATCGCATTGTATACGAGGGCGAGACCAATGACGGTGTTTTGCGTATTGCACACACTTTTATTAAAAACAAAAACGTGGTATTTGTATACTCGTTTATTGCAGAGCCTGCTGATTACGATTACTTTAATCAGAACTCAGAGGTTATGCTTTCTACCTTTAAAGCTATTAACAAGTAATGGATTCAAAACAGCTTATACAAAAATTTAATATAAGCGCAAACAAGTCGCTCGGGCAAAACTTTTTACACCGTGACGATATTTTAGACGATATTGCATCGGCGGCATTTGGAGTAACAGATACCGCTATTGAAATTGGCGCAGGGCTTGGGGTTTTATCGAAACGACTTTGCGACGGGTTTAGGTCGGTAACAACTGTTGAGATTGACAAGTCACTTAAAGAGGTTACTGATTTTTCGCTTATCGTCTGCAATAATCATACAATGGTATATGCCGACTTTTTAAGGGTTAACTTTAAAGAGCTTTGTGGCGGCAAAAAGGTAACGGTTGTTGGCAACCTGCCCTATTACATTACATCGGATATTTTAAAAAAGCTTATTAAAAACCGCGAGTATATTGAGCGCGCGGTGATTATGATACAAAAAGAGGCGGCTGACAAATTAATCGCAGCGCCCGGCAACAAAAACTACCGCGCAATATCGGTAATGACCGGCTGTGTTTGCAAGGTGACAAAGCTGTTTGACGTGTCGCCCGACTGCTTTATACCCGCACCGCACGTTACATCGTCGGTTGTTGTGCTTGATTTTAACCACACTAAAATCGAAAATGAATTTTTTGAGTTTGTTAACACTGTTTTTTGCGCAAGACGAAAAAAGCTTACATCGGTTTTAAAAGACCAAACACAAAAACAAAATGCAATAAAAACCCTTGAACAGCTTGGTTTTTTACCTTCAACCCGTGCAGAACAACTGTCACCACAGCAAATTTATGAAATTTTTTGCAATTTAACCAAATAATTATTGCTTTTTTTGGATATTACTAATATAATTAAAACGATATTTTTATAACTCAAAGGAGAAAACACTATGACAACAAACAAAACAGTTGTTGCTTGGCTCGACGAAATTAAAGAGCTTGTTAACCCCGACAAAGTGGTTTGGATTGACGGTTCTGATGAGCAAAGAGACGCTCTTCGCGCTGAAGCTTGTGAAATCGGCGAACTTGAGCCCCTTAACCAAGAGCAACTTCCCGGCTGCTACCTTCACAGAACAAAAGTAAACGACGTTGCCCGTGTTGAAGACAGAACATTCATTTGTTCACGCGAAAAAGAAAATGCTGGGCCTACAAACAACTGGTACGACCCCAAAGAAATGTACAAAAAGCTTTACGACATCGCTCGTGACAGCTACAAAGGCAGAACAATGTACATTGTTCCTTTCTCAATGGGTCCTATCGGCTCACCGCTTGCTAAAATCGGTATTGAGGTTACTGACTCTATCTACGTTGTTCTTAATATGCTCATTATGACACGTGTTGATAAGAAGGTATTAGAGGTTCTTGGCGACAGCAATGATTGGGTACGTTGCTTCCATTCAAGATGCGACATTGACCCTGAACAAAGATACATTTGCCAGTTCCCCGAAGACAACACAATTATTTCAGTTAACTCAGGTTACGGCGGTAACGTTTTACTTGGTAAAAAATGCTTTGCGCTCCGTATTGGTTCTTACCAAGGCTGGAAAGAAGGCTGGATGGCTGAGCATATGCTTATTCTCGGTCTTGAAAACCCGCAGGGCGAAGTTAAATACATTGCAGCTGCTTTCCCGTCAGCTTGCGGCAAAACAAACCTCGCAATGCTTATTCCGCCCAAGTACCTTAAAGAAAAGGGCTACAAGATTTGGACAGTTGGTGACGACATCGCTTGGATGCGCATAGGTCCCGACGGCAGACTTTACGCTATCAACCCCGAAAACGGTTTCTTTGGCGTTGCTCCCGGTACTAACGAAAAATCAAACTTCAATGCTCTTGCATCAACAAAGAAAAACACAATCTTTACAAACGTTGCTCACTGCTTAAACGATAACACTGTTTGGTGGGAAGGTCTTAACAAAAACTTACCCGAAAACGCTATCGACTGGCGCGGTAACCCCTGGGATGCATCAAAGTTTGACAAGGCTGACAAGTCAACCTGCGCTGCTCACCCCAACTCAAGATTTACAGCTCCTGCTGAAAACTGCCCCTGCATCTCTGAAGAATTTGACAAAGGCGCAGGCGTTCCGATTTCGGCTATCGTATTTGGCGGACGCCGTGCTAAATGCGCTCCGCTCGTTTACCAGTCAAAGAACTGGGAAAACGGTGTATTCATTGGTTCGGCTATGGCTTCTGAAACAACTGCTGCCGCTGCAGGTGCAGTAGGCGTTGTTCGCCGCGACCCGATGGCAATGCTCCCCTTCTGTGGTTACCACATGGGCGACTACTTTGCACACTGGCTCGAAATGGGCAAAAAGCTTGGCGACAAGGCTCCCAAAATCTTTAACGTTAACTGGTTTAGAACCGACGACGAAGGTAACTTTATTTGGCCCGGCTTTGGCGACAATATGAGAGTTCTTAACTGGATTATCGACCGTTGCGAAGGCAAGGCTGATGCTGTTGAAACCGCTATCGGCTATGTTCCGCGTCCTGAAGATATTGACTTAACTGACCTTGACCTTGATATTGAAACACTCAAATCAATTCTCGAGGTTGATAAAGACATCTGGACACAAGAAGCTAAAGAGATTGAAGAACACTACAAAAAGTTTGGCGACAGACTCCCCAAAGAGCTTGTTAACCAACTCGAAACTCTTAAAGCTAACCTTAAATAATAATAAAAAAGACACCCGACTGGGTGTCTTTTTTTGTTGTGTATTAATCTAAATAACCTGCTCTGGGTGTAAGACCAAACTCTTTTGCAAGTGCTTTGAGTTCGTCGTCAGTAATGTGAGCTTTAATATCCATATTAGCTATCTTCATATAGATTTCAGCCGCCTTTTCAACAGTCTCAACAAGTCCGAAAGCTTCGTCAATGTTTTTACCTGTACCAAAGATACCGTGCATACCCCAAACACAAAGTCTGCGGTCTTTCATTTTTTCAGCAGTTGCGTAACCGATTTCGTCAGTGCCGCAAACCATCCACGGAAGAACGCCGATACCGTCAGGGAATACAACAAGACACTCGGTAATCATATGCCAAAGAGTTTTTGTAAATTCTTTTTCGTCGAGTGAGTGAATAAATGTCATTGCGATTACGTTTGTGCAGTGTGTGTGGAGTACGATTGTATGCTCGGGGTCAACCTTTAAACGCTCAATGTGTGACATAAAGTGTGAAGAAAGCTCTGAGGTAGGACGGCTGCCGTCTTCATAGCCCCAAAGAATTTCCATTGTTTTACCGTCCTCACCAACGCGTACAATACCAATGTTGTTTTCGGGGTCAGCTTCAACGTTTTTAAAATATTTACCGCTGCCTGTAACAAGGAACATTTTACCCTTTAAGTATGATGCGTCAAATGTAATTTGGAAGGTGCGTTTTACATCTGTTACGTCTATGTATTTTTTAACCTCATTCTCATCGAGCATAAGGCTAACGTTACCGCCGTTACGCTCGTCCCAGCCCAAGCGGTACATATTTGATGTAAGTGCGCAAAACTCTTTAAAAAATTTAGCTGATTTAATATCGTTCATTATTTTCTCTCCTCTAAAACTTTTTTCTCATATTCTTTAACATCGTCAAGCCAGCTTTCGCGTGTGGGTACGCCCATTGTTAAGCAGTAGTAGTCCCAAATAGCGCCAAAGGGATAGCTCTTATATTCTTCGGTAAGCGCAAGACGAGCGGTGTAGTCGCCGTCGTTTTCTAATTTTTTAAGCATTTCGGTGGGTTCAAGGTAAGCACGAAGAAGCGCTTTAATCATATTGCGTGTACCGATTACCCATGCAGCAATACGGTTGATTGAAGCATCAAAGAAATCAAGACCGATATGTGTTCTTTGTACAAGGTTTGTTCTAACGAGTGATTGCGCAATTGCCATAAGCTCGTCATCCATAATAACAACGTGGTCAGAGTCCCAACGAACAGGGCGTGAAACGTGAAGTAAAAGCTCGTTTGTATATTGAAGTACCGACGAAATTTTATCAGAGATAACTTCGGTGGGATGGAAGTGGCCTGCGTCAAGGCAGTATGCTTTGTTACGGCTGATTGCGTAACCAAGAGCTGTTTCGTTTGAAAATACTGTGTAGCTTTCAGCACCGATACCAAATACCTTGCTCTCGATTGCATCAAGGCTGTATTTTTCATCGTATTTTTCAGCCATAACCTCGTCCATAGCGCTAATCATACGTGTGCGGGGTGCTTCGCGGTCAACGGGAATGTCTTTATATCCGTCGGGGAACCAGAAGTTTGTAACGCACTTATCGTTAAGCTCTCTGCCAAAGTAGTCGGCAATTTTTCTTGCGCGCTTGCAGTGCTCTATCCAAAACTCTCTTGTTTTTTGGTCGGCTGAAGAAAGTGTAAAGCCCGACTCAGCAAGCGGATGTGAAAAACAGGTGGGGTTAAAGTCAAGACCTATTTCATTTTTCTTTGCCCACTCTACCCATTTTTCAAAATGCTTGGGCTCAAGCTCGTCAAGGTCAACTTTTTCTTCGGTATCAGCATAAATAGCATGAAGATTTAGCTTGTGCTTACCGGGAATGAGTGACATTGCTTTTTCAAGGTCGGCTCTTAACTCGTCAGCAGTGCGTGCGGCTCCGGGATAGTTACCTGTTGTTTGAATACCGCCTGAAAGAGCAATATCCTTAAATAAAAAACCGTTAACGTCGTCGCCTTGCCAGCAGTTGATTGAAACTCTGATTTTTTTCAACTGTTCAATCACCTTGTCGGTATCAACACCGATTTTGGCATATGCTTGTTTTGCAAGTTCATAGCTTTGCTTAATGTTGTTTTCCATAAGTATACCTCTGCAAATTTTTATTTTTACTCTTTTAGTCTATCATATTAAAAAATTTTTGTCTATATTTGCTCAATATCTTGCAAAATGGACAACAATGTGCTAATATATGAACACATTTGCACAACATTGTGCAAAAATATGTTGAAAATGTTAAAAAGCGAACAAAATTATGTTTAAGAATGAACGTCAGGAACAAATTACAAATATATTAAAGACTAAAAAAAGCGCAACAGTCGGCGAACTTGCAGCTGCCCTGTTTGTATCGGAGGCAACAGTCAGGCGTGACCTTAGAGAGCTTGAGCACACGGGCGCTATTGGTCGCTCGCACGGTGGTGCATATCTTATAAGCGGTAACGCCACCGAAAACCCTGCCGCAATCCGCGAAAAACAAAATATACACCAAAAACGTCTTATCGCCGAGCTTGCACTCGACTTTATTGGCACTGACACAACGCTGTTTATCGACTCAAGCTCAAGTGCCGGACAGGTTATATCTTTATTACATAATGTACAAGGCGTAACAGTTATTACAAACGGTATAAGAAATTGCATAAAAGCAATACTAAATAATAGTATGCAAGTACTTTTGTGCGGCGGCGAAGCAACCGAATCTTCAGATGCTGTTATAGGTCACGAAACAATCAGGTTTTTAGAAAACTACCGCGCAGACCTTTGTATTATTTCGTGCGGCGGTATTTCATCAGACGGTGCAACCGAAGGCTCGCCATATCAAGCCGAGGTTAAAAGATGTATGCTTAAAAATTCAAAAAAACGTTTACTGCTTTGTGACAGTTCTAAGCTTAACAAAACCTGTTTATGCAAAATTGCCGATTTTTCAGAATTTGATTATTTAATAACCGACAGTGAAATACCAACCGAGCTTAAAGAGCTTATTTTACAATCCGGCTGTGAAATTTTATCATAATAAAAAGCACTCGCAAGAGTGCTTTTTTATTTTATTTCTTGTAAAAGATTTTCAAACTCTGTTGTATTAAAAAATGATGTTAATGATATTCCTAAACCATCACATAACATTTTTATTGTTACAATTCCAGGATTTTTACTTTTACCATATAAAATATTTTTTATAGTTGATGGGGCAACACCCGAATCGGTTGCTAATTGATTAATTGTTATCCCCTTTTGCTCACACAAACATATAATTCTTTCTTTTACAACTTTATATGTGTCCATTATATAACCTCTCTTTGCCATATAGACTAATTATAGACTTATAATATTGACAAAGTAGGCTATATATGATACTATTAGGCTATATAAAGCCTTCGACTAATAAAAAAGATAACCTTATATAAAGGTTATCTTATAATTTATAATTTTACTTTTCTTTTATAAATTCAGCTATGTCGTTTAAACCACAATCAAGAACGTTACATATTTTATCAAGTGTTTTTGTTTCGACGTTTTCGTTATTTCTAAGGCGCCTTACAGTTTTACTGTCAATGCCGCACTTTTCTCTTAAATAATATGTGCTAATGCCTTTTTGTTCCATCATTTGCCACAATTTATTAAATACAATCATTATTATATCCCCCTTATTGTTGACAATAATTATTATGGGGGTTATAATCTTTTTTATTAAGGGGATATAACCCCCATAGTTTGAGGAGGAAATTATGGAACTATATAAAGAGCTGTTGATTAATGCTTTAAATCAAGGAACAATCGAGATTAAATTTAATGATTGTAATATAAATCAGTTGCTTGAATTAAAATGTTACAAATTATTATGTGAAATAAAAAATATATTATTAAATGATAGTTTAAACGATACTGACTGTTATGAAAAAATAGAATGCATTGTTTGTTTATTTGAGCAAAACGGTATTTCTTGTGGAACAAGGCACGATTTTTAAATAAAAAAGCACTCGTAAGAGTGCTTTTTTATTTATTCTTCAGTTGTTTCGGTTATTTCTTCTTCGTCTTCTTTTTGTGAAAGAGCCATATCAATAACCTTAATGCCGTCGGGAAGTCTTACAACGCGAACGCCTTTGGTTGTTCTTGAGAACATTGAGATTTCGCTTGTAGCGGTACGCATAAGCTGACCTGCCGATGTTACAAGTAACACATCTTCTTCGCCGGTTGTAACGGCAACTGCCGCAACGTTACCTGTTTTATCGGTAATGTTATAGTTACCAACACCTTTACCGCCTCTTGCCTGAACACGATACTCGCTTGTATCGGTGCGTTTGCCGTAGCCGTTTTCAGTAATTGTAAGAAGTGCCGAATCGGGTTGCTCGATTGCAGCGCCAACAACGTAGTCGCCTTCCACAAGCTTAATGCCGCGAACACCGCGGGTAACTCTGCCCATGGGTCGAACATCTGCCTCAGAGAACTTGATAGCCTTACCAAAGTGCGATGCGATAATAAGGTTATCGTCACCTGTTGTTTTAAGTACTGTGTCGAGTGTATCCTCGTCATCGAGTACTATTGCAATAACACCTGTTTTACGAATATGTGAGTACTCGGTCATTGATGTCTTTTTAACGGTACCGTTTCTTGTAACCATTAACAAGTAATCATCGTTAAACTCGCTTACTCTAATCATTGATGAAACCTTTTCGCCCGAGATAAGCGGAATGATATTAACAGCGCTTGTTCCCTTTGCAGTACGTGAGCACTCGGGGATTTCGTAGCCTTTTGCCTTATAAACTCTGCCAAGTGATGTAAAGAACAATATATAATCGTGGGTTGATGCAACAAACATTTGGCGAACGGTGTCGTCTTCTTTTGTTTTAACACCCTTAACACCAACACCGCCTCTATGCTGAGCACGGTATTCTGATGTTTGAATACGTTTTACGTAGCCTGCGTCGGTAAGAGTGAATACGCAGTCTTCAACAGGAATTAAGTCTTCGTCTTCAATACCGATTTCACCAACACCAATCTCGGTGCGTCTTGCATCGCCGTATTTACGTTTAATTTCAAGTAAGTCGGTCTTGATAATCTCGTCAACACGCCATGCGTTTGCAAGAATATCTTCAAGGTCGGCAATTTTTTCGGTAAGTTCTTTGTACTCGTTTTCAATCTTGTCGCGTTCAAGGCCTGCAAGCTGACCAAGTTTCATATCAACAATAGCCTGTGCCTGAAGGTCGTCAAGACCAAATCTTTCACAAAGCGCAACCTTTGCATCGGCAATTGACTTTGATTTTTTAATAATTTCAATAACCTCGTCAATATAGTCGATAGCCTTAATGAGCCCTTCGAGAATATGCGCTCTTGCTTTTGCTTTATTAATATCAAACTGTGTACGGCGGGTAATTACGCTGCGCTGATGCTTAACGTACTCGCTTAACATTTCTTTAAGGTTAAGCACCTTTGGTACATTATTAACAAGCGCAATCATTATAGCCGAGCAGGTTGCCTGCATCTCGGTGTATTTGTAAAGCTGGTTTAAAACAACCTGTGCATTTGCTTCTTTTTTAAGCTCAATTACAAACCTGAGACCGTCTTTATCTGACTCGTCGCGGATATCAGAAATACCAACAATGCGTTCACCCTTAACCTCGTCGGCAATTTTTTCGATAAGTGCCGATTTTCTTACCATATAAGGAATTTCGGTTACGACAATTTTGAATCTACCGTCTTTTTGTTCTTCAATCTCGGCTTTAGCGCGAACGTAAATTTTACCGCGGCCTGTTTTGTAAGCGTTACGAATACCTGTTCTGCCCATAATGATACCGCCTGTGGGGTAGTCGGGGCCTTGGATATATTCCATAAGTCCCTCAATATCAATATCGGGGTTTTCCATAAGCGCGATTGTGCCGTCGATTACCTCTGAAAGATTGTGAGGCGGAATTTCGGTAGCCATACCAACCGCAATACCTGATGAGCCGTTAACAAGAAGATTTGGAAAACGTGCGGGTAAAACCGTAGGCTCTTCGTCTTTATCGTCGAAGTTGGGCATAAAGTCAACGGTATCTTTTTTAATGTCAGTTAGCATTTCGAGTGCAATTTTTTGCATTCTTGCTTCGGTATAACGGTAAGCAGCAGGGCCGTCGCCGTCGATTGAACCAAAGTTACCCTGACCGTCAACAAGCGGATAGCGTAATGAGAAGGTTTGCGCAAGACGAACCATTGCATCATAAACCGATGCGTCACCGTGGGGGTGGAAGTGACCGAGCACATCACCGACGGTAGTTGCCGATTTTCTATACGGCTTATCGGGGGTTAGGTTTGCCCTGTGCATTGTATAAAGAATACGTCTGTGAACAGGCTTTAAGCCGTCGCGTACGTCAGGAAGCGCACGTGCGGTAATAACGCTCATTGCATAGTCAATAAACGCGTTGCGCACCTCGTTTTCAACGTCTATTTCAATGACCTTTTGGCCCTCGAAATCTATTTCACTACTATGTTTAATGTCTGCCATTTTATATCACCTTAAATGTCAAGATTTTTAACGTACTGTGCGTTTTGTTCAATAAACTCACGGCGGGGCTCAACATCGCCGCCCATACAAACTGTGAATATTTGGTCAGCAAGCACAGCGTCTTCCATTGTTACCTTAACTATTGTTCTTCTTGTGGGGTCCATAGTTGTTTCCCAAAGCTGTTCGGGGTTCATTTCACCAAGACCTTTATAGCGCTGAATCATAGCGCCGTCGCCGATTTCGGCTAAAATTCTATCACGCTCTTCGTCAGAATATGCGTAATAATCTTTTTTGCCCTTTAAAATTTTGTAAAGCGGCGGTTGTGCTAAATACACGTGACCTTCTTCGATAAGCGGACGCATAAATCTGAAGAAGAAGGTTAAAAGAAGTATACGGATATGCGAACCGTCAACGTCGGCATCGGCCATAATAATAACTTTGCCGTAGCGGAGTTTTTCGATATTAAAGTCGGGACCGATGTTTGTTCCAAGCGCTGTAATTACAGGCTGGAGCTTGTCGTTGCCGTATACCTTATCAATTCTTGTTTTTTCAACGTTGAGCATTTTACCCCAAAGCGGGAGTATTGCCTGAAAGCGTCTGTCACGGCCTTGTTTTGCCGAGCCACCTGCCGAGTCACCCTCGACGATATAAATTTCGGTAAACGCATTGTCACGAAGCTGACAGTCAGCAAGCTTGCCGGGAAGAGAAGCCGAGTTTGAAAGCGCGCTCTTTCTTGCGGTTTCTCTTGCTTTACGTGCAGCCTCTCTTGCGCGGCTTGCGTTAAATGCTTTTTCTATAATTGTTTTTGCATTTTTCGGGTTTTCTTCAAAGTACTCGGTAAGCTTTTCGTTCATAAGCGAAGAAACAAGACCTGTAACATCAGAGTTACCGAGTTTTGTTTTTGTTTGTCCCTCAAACTGTGCCTCTTGAACCTTAACCGAGATAATAGCGGTTATACCCTCACGAACGTCGTCAGAAGAAAGGTTTTCGTCTTTTTCTTTTAATATACCTTTTTTACGCGCATAAGCGTTAATGTTACGGGTAAGCGCAGTTTTAAAGCCTGTTTCGTGGGTACCGCCGTCTATAGTGTGAATATTATTTGCAAAAGACACTATCGTTTCGTCATAGCGGTTAGTGTACTGAAGTGCAATTTCTGCCATTGTACCGTTCTTTTCGCCCGACATATAAATAACGTCTTCGTGGGTTGCTTCTTTGTTTTTATTAATGTAGCTTACAAACTCGCGGATACCGCCTTCGTAGCACATTTTCTTTTTCTTTATATTTGTAGTATCGCGTTCGTCGGCAATCTCAATTGAAAGACCACCGTTTAAGAACGCCTGCTCACGAATACGCTTTAACAAAATTTCGTAATCGTACTCAAGTGTTTCAAAAATCTCGCTATCGGCTAAAAAGCGTACTTTTGTACCTGTTTTATCGGTATCACCAATAATTTGAAGGTCGTTTACAATCTTACCGCGCTGATATTTTTGATAATGAACGTGTTTACCGTCTGATACCTCGACTTCAAGCCACTCTGAAAGCGCATTTACAACACTGGCACCAACGCCGTGAAGACCGCCCGATACCTTGTAGCCGCCGCCACCAAACTTACCGCCTGCGTGGAGTACCGTAAATACGAGGGTAACTGCCGGAACACCCTGTTTTTTGTTAATACCAACAGGAATACCGCGGCCGTTATCTTCAACCTCGATTACGTTGCCGGGTAATATTTTTACGCTTATGTGTGAGCAGTAGCCTGCAAGTGATTCGTCGATTGAGTTATCAAGAATTTCGTATACAAGATGGTGCAAACCGCGAGCGGAGGTTGAACCGATATACATACCCGGTCTTTTTCTTACCGCTTCGAGTCCTTCAAGAACCTGTATTTGATTCTCGTCGTATGTGTTTGTTACTTTTGTATCAGACATTTTTTTCTCCTATATCTCCGATATTTTTTTAAGAAATTCGCAACGTTTTAACAAGGTTGATGTTGAAATTTGCGAAACGTAAACATGAATTTTGTCGCCTGTATCGTAGGTTATAAACGATTTTGGCAGTTCGTTTGTTGTATAGGTTAAATTACCTGTTTTTTCAGCGTTTTCTAAAAACTCGCGGGTGAGTTTTGATATTGTTGTGTTTTCAATATCGTAAATTCCAACAACACCGCTTTTTTTAATTACAATATCATTTCCGAGATGAAGATACATTATATTACCCTTCCTCCCAAAACCTTTATTATATTACCCTTACCGCGCGCCTTTGCGCTCTCGCAGGTGGATACAAGCGTCTGTGACAGCCTGCTTTTGTTAAAAATGTATTTTTGTCGGGTTCTGTCAAGCTCTGATAAAATATCATCAAGAATTATAACAGGATACTCACCGAATTTTTGTTCTATAACATCGGCCTGCGCAAGTATTAACGAAAGCACCGCCGAACGAATTTGACCCTGAGAGCCAAAATACTTAAGGCTTTTTCCGTTTTGTAAAATAAGTAAATCGTCTTTTTGAATACCGCTGCAGGTCATTTTAAGAGCAATATCGGTATCGCGTGTGCGTTTTAACCTTTGCAATATTGCCTCTTCAATTTGTTGTTCGTTTTGAACATCTTTTACAAACTGATTAATGTATAAAAGCTTAAGCTTGTTTTCGCTTTTAGAAATATCGCTGAATATTATTTTAGCAAACTTTTCGAGCTTTGAAATATACTGTGACCTTGCTACAGCAATATACGCGCCCTCTTTTGCAAGACCTGAATCATAAACCTCAAGCAAAAGCGGGTTTACATTATCTTTTTTAAGGTAGGCGTTACGCTGTGATAAAATTTTTTGATACTTAAGCAATGCATCAGTGTATTTTATATCAAGCGCACAAATTGCCATATCAATAAACGAACGGCGCTTGTTTGGACCCTCTTTTATAAGGTTTAAGTGGTCAGGGGTGAATATAATTGATAAAAACTGACCAATCAGCTCGCGGTTTTTTAAAACTGTTATTCCGTTATGCTTTAATTCCTTTTTACCGTTACGAAACAGTGTAATTTGTATACTTTCTGTAATATTTTGATTTGAATATTCAATTTGTATAGTAGCACTGTCAAAACCGAACTGAATAAGCTGTTCTTCTTTAACTGCGCGAAAGCTTTTAAGGTATGAGCAAAAACTGACTGCTTCTAAAATATTTGTTTTACCCTGACCGTTTTTTCCAACAAGAATATTAACGCCTTGTTCAAAACTTATTTTTTGGTAGGCAATGTTTCTAAAATTTTTAAGTGTAATTGACTTTATAATCATTTAAGGTCAAGATTTAATCGCATGGGAAGTACCATAAATAAAAAGTCGTCGCCTTCAACAGGGAGTAAAAGAATTGGTGTAAGCTCTGAGTTGATTTGAATTTTTATTTCGTCGGTATCACACGCTGAAAGTGCTTCAAGCATAAATTTGTTATTAAAACCGATTGTTAAGTGTTCTCCAAAGTTATCGGTATTTATCATATCGGTAAACTTACCGAGGTTTGATGCGGTTGAAATTTTAATTGAGTCAAAATCAAAATCACAACGGATAGGGCTCTTGATTGCGTTTGATGTAATAAGCGCTGCGCGGTCTATCATTGCCCTAAGCTCTCTTGTTTTAACTCTTACAGTAAAGGTTGAGGTTTTAGGAATAACGTTTTTATAGTTTAAAAACTCACCTTCGAGTGTTCTTGAAATTATAACGAAGTTTTCGTATGTAAACATTACGTTTTTACCTGCAACCGAAATACCGATGTTCGACTCGGTTTCTTCAGGTAAAATATTAACAATTTCTTTAAGTATTTTTGCAGGAACTATAAAGTTTGAAATATCGCCCGACTTATACTCAAAGCTCTCTTTTTTAAGAGCGAGTCTGAACTGGTCAAGACCAACTGCACAAACCGAGCTTTCTTCGTCGTTAATTTCAAAAAGAATACCTGTTAAAATAGGTTTAATATCGAGAGTTGATGCGGCATAAATTGTTTGTCTTACAAGACGCTTAAATGCTGCAACCTCAATATCTACCCTATTATTTGTTTCAACTGTAGGAATTTCAGGAAAGTCTTCGGGAGATACGCCCATAATATTAAAGAACGAGCCGCCTGAAGAAATTTTAATTTGATAATCGCTGTCAGCCTCAACATAAACCTCGCCTTGCGGGAGTTTTCTTATAATGTCGCCAAACAGCTTTGCAGGGAATATGATTGTACCGGGCTCTACTGTGTCGGCCTCGAACGCTGCAGTAATTGCTATTGTAAAATCATAAGCGGTAAGCTTTATGATTCCGTCAGCAACCTCAGCCTTAATTCCTTCAAGTGCAGTGATTGTTGATTTTACAGATGCTGCTTTTGAAACGATACTTACAGCTTCACTAAGTTTATCCTTTTGGCAAACAAAACGCATAAGTCATTTCCTTTCTTTACTAAACGTTAAAGTAGTAGTTGTAGTAGTGGTGTTTAAATTGTTTAAAAGCGTAGTTTTGTGTGGTGTCGTCTTTAAAAACGCGTGTTTATAATGTTTTAAAAACGGTGTTTACAAAAATTCGGTTTTAAACATACATTTTTTTACAATTTTTTTATGTATGAAATAGTTTAAAACTTTTAATAACTTGTTCAAAAAAATGTTAAAAAGATTTTTTAATATTTTCGCACATTTCGGTAATTATTTGTGAAAATTTTGGGTCAACCTCAATGCGTTCTTCAACTTTTTTAATTGAGTGTAAAACTGTTGAGTGGTTTTTACCGCCAAACTCGTCACCGATAAGCGAAAGTGAAATATCGGTAAGCTCACGTGTTATGTACATTGCAATTTGGCGAGCGTTATTAATTTCGGCTTTACGCTTTTGCGAATATATATCGTCTTTTGAAATATTAAAGTATTTTGAAACGTGCTCTACAATTGTGTCAGGTGTTATTGCGGTGTTAATATTTTCTTTAATAACCGATTGAATAACATTTTGAATAACACCGATTGAGGGGGGTTGTCCCAAAAATAAAAGCGAGTATGCTTTAATTTTTTTAACAGCGCCTTCAAGCTCACGAACATTATTTTTAAGCTTGGTTGCAATAAAGTTAACTGCATCGTCATCAAGTTCAAGATTTAATGATTTTGCTTTGTTTTTAATAATTGCAACGCGGGTTTCGTATTCAGGCGGTTGAATATCGGCAATAAGTCCCGATTCAAAGCGCGATTTTAATCTATCTTCAAGTGTTGCCATTTCTTTTGGCGGACGGTCAGATGTTACAATAATTTGGCGCTTTGCTTCGTAAAGTGCTTCAAAGGTATGGAAGAACTCAAGCTCGGTTGCTTCTTTACCGCCGATAAACTGAACGTCGTCAACCAAAAACGCATCTACATAGCGGTATTTGTTCCTAAACTCTGCCTGTTTACCGTTTTGAATAGCGGTGATAAGCTCGTTTGTAAAGTCTTCGCCTTTTATAAGCATTATTGTTGCATTCGGGTTATTGTTTTTAATTTCGTTTGCAATAGCGCATAAAAGGTGTGTTTTACCAAGACCTGATTTACCGTAAATAAAAAACGGGTTGTAAGCGCCTGCAGGGTTATTTGCAACTGCAAGAGCTGCCGCGTGAGCAAACTTATTTTCGTTACCAACAACAAAGTTACCAAAAGTTAATTCTTCGTTTAAATTAACTGCAGCAACTGTGCCGGGGTGTTGTTCATAAGCCTGTTCAACGCTTTTTTGAGGTTCGGGTGCAACCTTTGGGCTAACATCTTCTTCTGAAATTATTTCGGCCTTTATATCAAAGCCCATTACCTGAGTTAAAGCGCTTTCAATTTCTTTTTTAAATTTGTTATTTATAAGTACCTTTTGAAAGTTTGATTGAGCAAACAAAAACGCTTTATCGTCTTCAAACTTTAAAGGCTTTAACATACTTATCCAGCTGTCAAAGCAAGTTTCGGAAACATTATTTTTTATTATTTTAAGGGCATTGGTCCATACATCGTTAAACGATTCCATTTGCACATACTCCTTTATTTTATTATACATGGTAATTATAACATACTAATTTTTAATTTTCAATAATATATTATATAATTATACTAATATATATAATATATATAATACAAAAAAGCGCCTACAGGCGCTTTTTTTACATATCGAAATATTCTAAGATACCTTGGTAGATTGCATAGGCAAAAAGGTATCTATCGTCGCGTAGCAGTTCGGCATCTGATGTGTTTGTAATAAATGCAAGCTCCACTAAAAGCGCAGGCATATTTGTTCTGCGTAAAACATAGAGTGAAGGGTTTTCTTTAACGCCTAAATCGCGTGTGCCAAGTCGCTCAACAATTTGCTCTTGTATATCTTGCGCAAGCGGGTATGCTGCAGATGATGTTGAATAAACATATACCTCGGTGCCGTTTGCGGAAGGGTTTTCAGCAGCGTTTGAGTGAATACTGATAAAATAATCAGCACCCCAGCTGTTAGCATCGTTTACGCGTGCTTGAAGGCTTGTTGAGTTTGATGTTCCAAGTGTTGTTTCGGGAGTCGGCCTCGAAAGTTTTACATCAAAGTTGCCGTTTTCGCGGAGTAGCTCGGCAAGGTATATGCCTACCTCGTAGTTTATGTCTTGTTCTCTGAGTCCGTTACCCTCGGCGCCTGCGTTAACGCCCTCGGGGTTATGACCCTGGTCAATATAAATTTTAATAATAATTATCACCTCGTTCTATTTTATGCTAAAGAGGAATAATATGTTTTGGGTGATAAAAATGATAATTCATACTGTAGAAAAAGGTGACAGTCTTTACTCTATCGGAAGACATTACGGTGTTACAATTGAACAGTTATTAAAAGCAAACGGTCCAACTGTTGAGCCGACTCTTATAATCGGTCAGGCGGTTATTATACCTACCGAACAAAATAATAAGCCGCAAAAAATAATTAACGGGTATGCTTATCCTAATATAAACAGGTTTATGCTTCAGGCGGCACTGCCTACACTTTCTAATATATCCCCTTTTTCACATGGAATAAATGACGACGGCACACTGATGCCTCTTGCTGATGACGATATGATTGCTATTGCCGACAGCGCAGGTGTTAGCCCAATTCTTATTGTAACCACCCTTAACCAAAACGGTTTTTTCAGTTCGCAACGAGCAGTTGACGTTTTATCAAACGACGAGTTTGAACAAAACTTGATTAACAGCATTTTACAAGAGCTTCAAAATCACGATTATTTTGGTGTGGATATTGATTTTGAATACATACCGCCCGAATATAAATCATCTTATCCGCAGTTTATTAAAAATTTAAAAGATGCAATATCCCCGCTTGGTTATAAAGTATTTGTTTCGCTTGCACCAAAAACCTCGGCGATGCAACGCGGTCTTTTATACGAGGCGCACGATTATAAAGCGCTTGGCGAGGTTGCCGACTATGTTTTAATTATGACGTATGAGTGGGGGTATACTTACGGACCGCCAATGGCGATTGCGCCGATTGATAAAGTAAGAGAGGTTTTGCAGTACGCGGTTACAGAAATACCAAATGAAAAGGTGCTTATGGGTGTACCTAACTACGCATACGATTGGACACTGCCGTTTGAGATGGGCTCAAAGGCAGAGTCTATGACAAACGACGAGGCAATATCAAGAGCGCGTAAATTTGGCGCTGAAATTAAATTTGACTCACAGGCAGCTACACCCTACTACACTTATTATAACGGCAGGGATGAGCATATAGTGTGGTTTGAAGACGCAAGAAGCGTAAACGCAAGAGTTAATTTAATAAACGAATTAGGGCTTGCAGGACTTTCAATATGGAATATTATGAACGCTTATATTCCATTACTAAATGTAATAAATTCGAATTTTTATCCAATGCGTTAAGTTTTTAATAGGGATAGGAAAAATTTTTCAGGAGTTTCAAACTTTGCCGTAGGGTTACCCGACGGCGTACAAAGGTACGCCGAGTGGCAAAGTTTGTAATTAGCAAAAAGCAAAAATAAAAAAGAGAAATATCGGAAACGATATTTCTCTTTCTTTTTGTTATTCAATAAAAGTTTTTATCAAACTATATTTTAAATTTAACCAGCTTTTTGCGCTCTGGAAAATTTTAACATCCCTTATTTTTTATTTGCCTTATTAAGCTTATGTTTTTGCCAGGTTGACCATAAGGGACCAGCAATACAAACTGATGAATAGCAACCGCTGATAATACCAAATATCATAGGCAGTGCAAAGCTTGTAATTGAATCAAGACCGCGGATAGCAGCGAAGATGTAAATTACAACAATTGCAATTAAAGTACAAAGGCTTGTGTTGATTGAACGGGTAAGTGATTGAGTAACACTCTTGTCAACAAGCTCGTCGGTTGACAGTTTTGCACCGTAGAGGCGTTTATTTTCGCGTATACGGTCAAAAATTACGATAGTGTCATTTATTGAGAAACCGAGGATTGTAAGCGCTGCGGCAATAAATGAGTCGTTTACGGGGATACCAAAAATAACAAATGTTAAAAATACCATTACAACGTCGTGGAACAACGCGATAAGGCCGGTAACACCTGCCGAAAGGCCCGAAACCTTTCTGAACGAGAACCAAACGTAAAGAATAATTAAAATTGCCGAGAACACAATAGCTTTAATTGAGTCAACTGCAAAGTCTTTACCAATAAAAGGCTGAACAACAGTAACATCTGAAATTTCTATCTTATTATCGGGATATTTCTTTTGAAGAGCCTCGGTGAGTTTTTTCTGGTCGTTTGATGCAAGGCCTTCTTTGCCTGCAAGGCTTATTGCCATTGTTGTTTTATCAGAACCGATTGCGGTTTTGTTTTGAACGTCGCTTTCTCTATTAAGAGTTTTTTCTACAAGTGCGTCAACCTCGGTAAGTGAGATGTCGCCGTTGTATGTGTAGTTTAAGATTGCGCCGCCTTTAAACTGAATATCGAGCTTGATGCCGTTTATTAAGATACAAACGATACCGATAACAGTGATAGCGCCTGAGATGATATAGAACTTAACTTTGTTTTTGTTAAAGGGTAATACTTTTTCGTTCTTTTTGCCGTTGCCGTAGAGCTTGGGTTTGCGTAAAAACTCAAACTTGGCAAGTGATTTTGTCATAAGCCTTGAAGCTGTAACACCGCAAATAAAGTTTAAGATAACACCGGTAAGGAGCGAGTAGCCGAACGAGAGCATTGTGCCCGAACCGAATATCATAAGAATAATTGCAACAATAATTACTGTGATGTTACCGTCAAATACCGATGAGAATGCTTTGTGGTAACCTGCATCAATAGCTGCGCGAACGGGTTTACCTTCGGCAACCTCTTCTTTAATACGTTCAGCGGTAATAATGTTTGCGTCAACACCCATACCGATTGAAAGAATAACAGCGGCAATACCGGGGAGTGTAAGAGTAAACTGCGGAACGCTGAGTGCAAGAAGCTGACCTGCAACCTGAAGCATAAGCGCAAACACTGCTACAAAACCGGGGAGTCTGTAGTATGCCACCATAAATACGCAAATGATTATAAATGCTATAATACCTGCCCATACCATAACGTCAAGTGCTTCGGTACCGAGTGTGGGCGAGATTGCGCTGTAGTTTTTAGACTCAAGCGCGAAAGGAAGCGAACCTGAGTTGATTTTTGAAGCAAGA
Source organism: Eubacteriales bacterium (assembly GCA_045593905.1). Classification (GTDB taxonomy): domain Bacteria; phylum Bacillota; class Clostridia; order Oscillospirales; family QAKW01; genus RGIG9041. The sequence continues at coordinate 4,938 of JAZNXL010000024.1, read as the reverse complement.
GCAACTGCCTCGTCTGAATCGCCAATGTTTGTTATTACAGCCTGACCGCCCGAGATTTTTTCGTTAACGGTGGGGCTTTGGATAAGAATGTCATCCATATAAATTGACATTTGTTTGCCAACGAGTTTACCTGTTGCGGTTTCAAATGCTTTTGCACCCTCTGAGTCAAACTCGAGCTGAACAACATACATACCTGATTGTTGGTCGTAAGCTGCGGTTGCCTGTTTAACGTTTTTACCCTCGACTAAAACGTTTTTGTCGGGGTCTTGGAAGGTTAAAAGCGCGGTTTCGCCAAGCTCGGCGATTGCTTTTTCGGGGTCAAAGTCTTTTTCGTCTGATTTCCAAGGAAAACGAACAAGGATTGAGCCGCGTTCTTGGTCAACTGTGATTTCGCGGTCAAGAATGTTTTGGGCATCACAACGTTCTTCAATAATTGATTTTGCCGAGTTTAACTGTTCGGCTGTGGGTGTGCCCTTAAAGTCTTTTGCAAAGTATGTAGCCTCAACACCACCGCGAATATCAATACCAAAACGCATTTCATCTGCCGACGGAATAGAAAATTCACCAATCGAAAGACCAAATATCGAAACGTATGTAATCGCAACGATAAGCAGTGAGGTTATAAAGAAGGTGCTTTTATTTATAAACGACCTTCCCTTTTGTCTTTGTCTTCTCATTTTTGTCACCTCATAAAATATATAATTTTTTATTTTAAAACAAAAAGTCCTGTTCTTGTATAAGAGCAGGACTTTGGTGCTGGTGACCGGAATCGAACCGGTACGATATTGCTATCACGGGATTTTAAGTCCCGGGCGTCTGCCTGTTCCGCCACACCAGCGCAACAATTATATTATCACATCAATAATTAATTGTCAATATTTATAGCCTCGATTAAAACACATTTTTTTGTATCATCATCAATCTCGGCAAAAACCCCCGACAAAATACATCCGCCTTTTGCGTCTTTGATTTTTTGTCGGTCATCGGGTTTTACAAAGTTATGCACACAAACGTCCACGTCTTTTCCAAGTACCGAGTGCTTAACACCCGTCATTCCGATATCGGTAATGTAACCTGTACCTTTTGGCAGAATCTGTGCATCGTTTGTTTGTACGTGGGTATGAGTGCCGTATACGAGCGATACCTGTCCGTCGGCAAAAAAACCGAGCGCACGTTTTTCGCTTGTAGCTTCCGCATGAAAATCAATAACCGTTATGCAGTTGTCATCACGTTCAAGCGCTTTTTGTAAAAACTCAAACGGATTCGTTGCGTTTTTTATAAAAAGACTTCCCGATAAATTAATAACACGCAGAGTATTTTTACCAAAATCGAGTTTGATTTCCCACTCACCGTCGGAAATACCCTCAATATTGGCAGGACGTATCAGCCTTTTTGCTTCATTATGCAACTCCCCTGCCGTATTTTTTTGAAACGAGTGATTGCCGCCTGTCACGATATCGGCGCCTGCGTTTATTATCATATCATACGCAATTTTGTCGATTCCGTTTCCGATCGCGGCATTTTCACCGTTTACAATCACAACATCAGGGCTGTATTTTCGCTTGAGACGCGGTAAAACGTCAAAAAGGTATTCTATTCCCTCGTGCGAAACAATGTCGCCTATGCATAAAATTTTCATTATAATTTACTGTTTAAGAGTTGGGTGCGTTCAAACACCTGTTTATACTTTTCTGAAATAACCTCGGGAGTGCCGTAAAGGTTTTTCGGCATTGTGAGGTTTGTAAAGTATGACGATATCACTCGGTCGCAGTTATAAAGACCGCCGTTTGTTTCAGCAAAAGCAATATATTTTTCCGCTTTTTCAGCGCCGAGTTTATAATCAAACACAAGCGCGTCTGTGCGAGCCTCGCTATATCGAGCCGACCACAAAAGAATAAACGTGAGAGCATAGGGGGTCACTTCGTCTTTTATAGTTTTTGAAATGCCCATACCTACGCCGCAAAGTTCCGATACGTTGGCGCCGCTCTCACCCATTGACGGCAGCGGCACAAAGCCGAGGTTACCCTTGTCGAGTACGGGCGCGTCAGTATAATTGAAAGCAGTATTACCGTTTTTGAAAGTCTTTTTGTCGGTTGAGGTGGTATCTAAAAGTTGTGAAAAGGTTTTAAACGAGTTAATAACGTTCTGGTCATTAAGATTGCAAACAAGAGTGCCGTCAGCAGTAATACCTGTTGCCTGTACACCGGCGGCAGAACCGAACGATGCCCAGTTAGAGCATTCTATCATATTTTTACTGCCGTCTTTTATCTGTGTCTTTGCGCTTGCGAGCGCTTCGGTATTCCAGACGTTCTGCTCAAACAGATTATAAGTTTTGTCATCACCGATGATGTCTTTGTTATACCACATCATTTTCGCGTTGCCGTAGCCTGTGAACACCTTTTTGCCCGACAGATCAAACACACGCTTTGAAAACGGAAGTGTTTTTGCGCTTTCTTTGAGTGTAAATGCGCTTTTCATAAGCGAAGTGGTGGGAACCATATCGGTTATAAGCGTTGATACAATGTCAAGAGACATACCCGATTTCTGTGCAATCGCCTGTGACGAGTAAAGAGTCTTATCTGACTGCATAAAGTTTTTCACCTTTACACCGAGTTCGTCTGCAACCGCTAAAATCCACTCTTTGTCATCAAGCCTGTCAACGCTGAAAACGTCACGCTCTGCGGTGTAGATGGTAAGAGTCTGACCGCCGAGATCCTTTACAGGCGCGTTTTCAATACCGATATCTGAAATGTTAAGTGTAGGCATAAGATTTTTGTTTTTTTGCTTTTCAACACTTACGTATCTGAAAGTATTTTCGGGTTCTTTTTGAGATTGGTCCGACTGTTCAGGGTTTTCGGGTGACGGTGCGGGAGAGTTGTCCTGAACGGGGGTATCGGGAGTATCGGGAGTGTCGGGAGTTAAAACGTTGTTTGGTGTACAAGCCACCATACAAACTGCAAAAACAAGTATTAAAGCGAGTGAAATTAATCGTTTCATAGCCTTATTTGTCGCAGCTGCTGCAGCAGCCGGCGCATCCTCCGATTTCAAGGTCGTTTTCAATGCCGTTTTTATCAAAATAGTCTTTGATTGCCGCTTTTACCGCTTCTTCTGCAAGAACAGAGCAATGTACCTTTACGGGCGGAAGTCCGTCAAGCGCCTCAATAACGGCTTTGTTTGTAAGGGTGAGAGCGTCCTCAACCTTTTTGCCTTTGATAAGTTCTGTTGCCATTGACGACGTTGCAATCGCAGCGCCGCAGCCAAAGGTCTTGAATTTTACGTCTGTAATGATATCGTTATCTATCTTTAAATAGATACGCATAATATCGCCGCATTTTGCGTTGCCTACTTCGCCAACACCGTCAGCATTTTCAATCTCGCCATCGTTACGCGGATTTGAAAAGTGATCCATTACTTTTTCTGTATACATAGTCTTTCTCCTTTACTGTGGTCTGTTTTCCCAAACGGGTGACATTGCGCGCAGGCGCTCTACAACCTTGGGCAATACTTCAAGAATATAGTCAACATCTGCTTCGGTATTATCTCTGCCGAGTGACAGACGGAGTGAACCGTGAGCAACCTCATGTGTGAGACCGAGCGCGAGAAGCACGTGTGAAGGGTCGAGCGAACCTGTTGTGCAAGCCGAACCGCTTGATGCGCAGATGCCGTAGAAGTCGAGCATAAGAATGAGAGATTCTCCCTCAATATACTCAACAGATATGTTTACGTTACCGGGCATACGTTGTGTACGGCTGCCGTTTAAGCGTGTATATGGAATTGTTGTTAAAATTCCGTCAATAAGTTTATCACGAAGCGCGGTAAGACGTTTTGTTTCATGGTCGATTTCGGCGCAGGCAAGTTTTAATGCCTCTGCAGTGCCGATGATGCCTGCAATGTTCTCGGTACCTGCGCGTTTGTTGTTTTCCTGTGCGCCGCCCATAATAATCGGCTTGTAAACAACACCGCGGCGAACGTACAGAACGCCTGTGCCCTTTGGTCCGCCGAACTTGTGTGCGGATATTGAGAGCATATCAACGTTCAGTTCTTTCACGTCAAGCGCAATATGTCCTGCCGCCTGTACAGCATCGGTATGGAATATAATTTTATGCTCGCGTGCGATCTTACCGATCTCGGCAATCGGCTGGATTGTGCCGATTTCGTTGTTTGCAAACATTATTGTTATTAGAATAGTGTCCTCACGGATTGCGTTTTTAACATCTTCGGGGTTTACAAGACCGTCGGCGTCAACATCAAGATATGTTGCTTCAAATCCTTCTTTTTCAAGTGCCTGAACGGTGTGCAAAACAGCGTGATGCTCGATTTTTGAAGTGATGATGTGACCTTTGCCCTTGCGCTTTGCAATACCCACGATTGCAAGGTTGTCACTCTCACTTCCGCCTGATGTAAACACAATCTCCTTTGGGTCGCAGTTAAGGCACTCTGCTACTGTTTTACGTGCCTCCATAACCGCAACTGCACTTTCGCGGCCAACCGAATAGATGCTTGACGGGTTGCCGTAATGTTCAACGTAGTGCGGTATCATTTTTGCAAAAACATCGGGACGAACCTTTGTGGTTGCCGCGTTATCTGCATACACAAATCTCTTTTCCAAAATTTACTTACTTCCTTTCAAAAACTTCTGATATTCGCTTACGGCAAGTGTGTCGCAGCGCTCGTTATATTTATGGCCGTTATGGCCCTTTATCCATTTAAACGTGACCTTGTGTACCGACAGCTGTCTGTCAAGGCGCTCCCACAGCTCCTGATTAAGCACCGGCTTTTTGTCCGCCTTTTTCCAGCCGCGCGCTTTCCAGGACTCAAGCCAGCCCTGATTTATGGCATCACACAGATATTTTGAGTCGGACGTGACCGTGACCTCACACGGCTCCTTAAGACACTCAAGACCCGTTATACAGCCAAGCAGCTCCATACGGTTGTTGG
>JAZNXL010000023.1:0-12541 GCA_045593905.1 Eubacteriales bacterium | reverse complement strand
CAAGCTGTTTTAGTTTTAATTATTCCCACTCAATGGTGCCGATAGGCTTAGGTGTGAGGTCTAAAAGAACACGGTTAATACCATCAACTTCGTGAGTAATTCTATTTGTGATATGATGTAATATAGCATAAGGAATTTCTTCGATTGTTGCTGTCATTGCATCGGTTGTATTAACTGCACGAATAATTGCGGGCCAACCTTCATAACGTTTGCCGTCTTTAACGCCAACGCTCTTAATATCAGGAATAGCTATAAAATATTGCCATACTTTTTCGGCAAGACCGCATTTATCAAACTCTTCTCTTAAAATTGCATCAGCTTCTTTAAGAGCGAAAAGTCTATCGCGTGTGATAGCGCCAAGGCATCTAACACCGAGTCCGGGACCCGGGAATGGTTGACGATATACCATTTCGTGCGGAAGACCAAGAGCCTCACCTACAACGCGAACCTCGTCTTTATACAAAAGTTTAACAGGCTCAACAAGTTCCATTGCCATTTCTTCAGGAAGACCGCCAACATTGTGGTGAGCTTTAACGCCGTCACTTTCAAGAATATCGGGATAGATTGTGCCCTGTGCAAGGAACGAGATACCCTCGAGTTTTGAAGCTTCTTCGTCAAACACTTTGATAAACTCATTACCAATGATTTTTCTTTTTGTTTCAGGGTCTCTTACGTCTTTTAAAAGGTCTAAAAACCTATCAGTAGCATCAATATAAATAAGGTTTGCATCAAGACCGTTTTTAAATACTTCGATAACTTTTTCACTCTCGCCTTTACGCATAAGGCCGTGATTAACGTGAACGCAAACAAGTTGCTTACCAATAGCTTTTATTAAAAGTGCGGCAACAACAGAACTATCAACACCACCTGAAAGCGCGAGTAAAACTTTTTTATCGCCAACTTGTTCTCTAATATCTTTAACTTGCTTATCAATAAACTCGTTAGCAAGTTCAAAGGTGGTAATTCTTTTCATTGTATCAGGTCTTACATTACAATCCATTAAATTTCCTCCAAATTATAAAAAATATGTTTATATTATAAACATAAATGTATGTAAAATCAATTAGTTATCGCAAAAAAATTTAAAAAAACGACACAGCCAATCGGCTGTGTCGTAATTTTATTAGTTCTTGCCGTAGAGTTCAGCAAGTTTTTCAAGATGTGCTCTTGAATCTTTAGCGTTTTGTTCTGCTTGGTCAAAGAGTTCAGCAGCGCGTTCGGGGAACGAACGAGTAAGTGAAGCATAACGAGCTTCGCCCATGATAAATTCTTTGTAATCAGCAGTAGCGGGTTTGCTGTCGATTGAAAGCGGGTTTTTGCCCTCAGCCTTGAGTGCAGGATTATAACGGAACATATTCCAATAACCGCAGTCAACAGCCTTCTTCATTTCTTTTTGACAGTTCATCATACCGCCCTTAATGCTGTGCATTTCACAGGGAGCGTAACCAATGATAAGTGACGGACCCGGATATGCTTCAGCTTCTTTAATAGCTTTGAGTGTTTGGTTAAGGTCAGCACCCATAGCGATTTGAGCTACATATACGTAACCGTATGACATTGCAATTTCAGAGAGTGATTTCTTAGAAATAGCTTTACCTGCAGCAGCAAATTGAGCAACCTGACCGATTTGCGAAGCCTTTGAAGCCTGACCGCCGGTGTTTGAGTAAACCTCGGTATCGAATACCATAATGTTTACATCGTTACCTGAAGCGAGTACGTGGTCAAGACCGCCAAAACCGATATCGTAAGCCCAACCGTCACCACCGAATATCCATACTGATTTCTTTGAAAGGTATTCTTTCTTAGCAAGGATAGCTGAGCAATGCTCGCAATCAGTAACTTTTTCAAGTTCAGCAACAAGTGCTTCAGTAGCTTTACTATTAGCTTCGCCATCATCTTTTGTTTCGAGGTATTTAGCAGCAGCTGCTTTAAGCTCAGCTGTAGCTTTATCGCAATCAGCAATTTCAGCAACCTGCTCAATAAGCTGGTCTCTGAGTGCTTTTTGACCAAGGTACATACCAAGACCGTGCTCAGCGTTATCCTCAAAGAGTGAGTTAGCCCAAGCAGGACCATGACCTTTAGCATTTACAGTGTAAGGTGATGTAGCAGCAGGACCACCCCAGATTGATGAACAACCTGTAGCGTTCGAGATATACATTCTATCACCAAAGAGCTGTGTGATAAGACGTGCGTATGAAGTTTCAGCACAGCCTGCGCATGAGCCCGAGAACTCAAGAAGCGGTTTTTTGTACTGGCTCGAGATTACGTTAGCTGAAGTTGCAACTTCAGGTTTTTCTGTAACTTTTGATACACAGTAATCAAATGCTTGTTGTTGAGCAAGTTGTGACTCAGCAGCAACCATCTTGAGTGAATTTGTAGGACATACGCCGATACAAACGCCGCAACCCATACAATCAAGCGGTGAAACTGCAAGAGTATATTTGTAATCAGTTTTAATAATGGGCTTAGGAGCAATCTTTGTTGAAGCAGGAGCATTAGCAGCTTCTTCTTCGGTAAGAGCGAACGGACGGATAGTTGCATGAGGACAAACAAATGCACACTTGTTACATTTAGCACATGTTTCAGCATTCCATTCAGGAACAAGAACAGCAACACCGCGTTTTTCGTAAGCAGAAGCACCCTGTTCAAATGTACCGTCAGCACAATCAGCAAAAGCTGAAACAGGAAGTGAGTCACCTTGCATCATACCAACAGGCTTCATGATAGTGTCAACCATTTTAACGAGCTTGTTGTCAGCAGTAGCGTCATCTTTAGCAGCGCAATCGCAAGCATCTGCCCATGAAGCAGGAACATCAATTTTAACAAATGCGGTTGCACCTGCATCGATAGCTTTATGGTTCATATCAACAACGTCTTGACCTTTTTTGAGGTAAGATTTTGTTGCAGCATCTTTCATATACTTAATTGCATCTTCTCTTGGCATAATGTCAGCAAGTGCAAAGAAAGCAGACTGAAGAATTGTGTTTGTACGTTTGCCCATACCAATTTGAGCAGCAAGGTCAATAGCATTTACAGTGTAAAGCTGAATGTTGTTTTTAGCAATATACTGTTTTGCATCAGCAGGCATATGCTTATCAAGCTCTTCAGCAGTCCATTGACAGTTGATAAGGAATACACCGCCGGGTTTAACGTCGTTAACCATTTTGTAACCCTTGATTACGTATGACGGGTTATGACATGCAACAAAGTCAGCTTTGTTGATATAGTAAGGACTCTTAATGGGTTTATCACCAAAACGAAGATGCGATACAGTTATACCGCCTGTCTTTTTAGAGTCGTATTGGAAATAAGCCTGAACGTATTTATCGGTGTGGTCACCAATGATTTTGATTGAGTTTTTGTTAGCACCAACTGTACCGTCACCGCCAAGACCCCAGAATTTGCATTCTTTTGTGCCTTCTGCAGCAGTGTTGGGAGATACTTTCTCTTCAAGTGAGAGGTTTGTAACGTCGTCGTTGATACCGATTGTGAACTGAGGCTTGGGAGCGTCTTTTGCAAGTTCATCAAAAACAGCAAATACGCTTGAAGGAGGAGTATCCTTTGAACCAAGACCATAACGACCACCGATAACGGTGTCGATTTTTCTGCCTCTTGCTGCAAGTGCTGCAACAACGTCAAGGAAGAGCGGTTCGCCAAGTGAACCGGGCTCTTTGGTTCTGTCGAGAACTGCAATCTTTTTAGCAGTAGCAGGAATAGCATCAACAAATCTTTCAGCTGAGAAAGGACGATAGAGACGAACTTTAACAAGACCAACTTTTTCGCCTTTTGCTGTTAAATAATCAATAACTTCTTCAGCAACGTCACAAATTGAACCCATAGCAACGATAACACGTTCAGCATCGGGTGCACCGTAGTAGTTAAAGAGTTTATAATCAGTACCGATTTTCTCGTTTACTTTGTTCATATATTCTTCAACAATACCGGGAACAGCATCGTAATATTTGTTACAAGCTTCACGATGTTGGAAGAAGATGTCGCCGTTTTCGTGTGAACCACGCATTACGGGACGCTCGGGGTTGAGTGCGCGTTTACGGAAAGCATCTACAGCATCCATATCACACATTTCTTTTAAGTCTTCAAAATCCCAAACTTGAATTTTTTGAAGTTCGTGTGAAGTACGGAAACCATCAAAGAAGTTGATAAAAGGAACGCGGCTCTTGATAGTAGCAAGGTGTGCAACAGCACCAAGGTCGATAACCTCTTGTGTATTTGTTTCAGCAAGCATAGCAAAACCTGTTTGACGACAAGCGTAAACGTCTGAGTGGTCACCAAAGATGTTAAGAGCATGTGAAGCAACACAACGAGCTGACACGTGGAAAACTGAAGGTAAAAGTTCGCCTGCAATCTTGTACATATTAGGAATCATAAGTAAAAGACCTTGCGAAGCGGTGTAGGTTGTTGTAAGAGCACCTGCTGCAAGTGAGCCGTGAACAGTACCTGAAGCGCCGGCTTCAGACTGCATTTCAACAACTTTTACTGTTGTTCCAAAAATGTTTTTAAGTCCTTGAGCTGACCATTGGTCAACATAGTCTGCCATAGGACTTGACGGTGTAATAGGATAAATGCCTGCAACTTCAGTAAACGCATACGATACGTGAGCTGCGGCATTATTACCGTCCATGGTTTTAAATTTTCTTGCCATGATTTTTATCTCCTTTTAAAATTATATATAAAATTTAAAATTGTGCAATTTGCCAAACATAATTTTAACACTAAATTTTAATAATGTAAAGCAAATAAAATAAAATTTATACATTTTTTAGTCGAAATTCTTATAAGTATTGTAAAAAATAGAAAAATGTACTAAAATGTCGTTAAATATAAAAATAAGGAAATGCTATGGTTACGAAAATTTTATCATACGGAATAAACGGAATAGATGCTTTTGACGTTGACGTCGAGGTTGATGTTGCAAACGGCCTGCCTGCTTTTGAAATAGTTGGTCTGCCTGATGCTGCTGTAAAAGAAGCTAAAGAACGAGTAAGAAGCGCATATAAAAACTCAGGCTTTTTATTTCCTGCAAAACGAATTACCGTAAACCTTGCTCCTGCAAATGTAAAAAAAGAAGGTTCGGTTTTTGATTTACCTATTTTGCTTGGACTTTTAAAGGCTTCGGGGCAAATTAATACCGACCTTGAAAACATTGCTTTTGCAGGCGAGCTTTCTTTATTAGGTGAAATACGCGGTGTTAGTGGTGTTTTACCAATGGTAATTAAAGCAAAAGAAAGCGGCGTTAAATCAATTTTTATTCCCAGCGACAATACAAAAGAATGTGAATATGTTGATGACATAGCAATATATCCTGTAAAATCAGTACGTCAGCTTTTATGTCATTTCACAGGCGAAGAACTAATATCTCCAATCGCACCTAAAAAATTTGTTGCGCAAAATGACACATCGTTTGATGTTGATTTTTGCGAAGTAAAAGGACAGTTTGCAGCTAAAAGAGCGCTTGAAATTGCAGCGGCAGGCGGTCACAACGTAATTATGGTAGGCCCTCCCGGAAGTGGTAAAAGTATGCTTGCTAAACGCATGCCTACAATTCTTGCTCCTATTACTTTCAGAGAAGCCATTGAGTGTACCAAAATCTACTCAGTTGCCAACAAACTCGGTGGTGACGGTCTTATCACCTCAAGACCATTCAGAGCTCCACATCACACTATTAGCGATGTTGGTTTGTGCGGTGGCGGACGCGTACCTAAACCGGGTGAAATTTCACTCGCCCACAACGGTGTACTATTCTTAGACGAGTTTACCGAATTTTCACCAAAATTAGTTGATAGTATGAGAGCGCCGCTCGAAGACGGCGAAATCACAGTGAGCCGAGCAGCAGGTTCGGTTACATATCCTTGTAACATACTGCTTGTTTGTGCAATGAACCCATGCAAGTGCGGTTATTTGGGGCACCCCAAAAAGCAATGCATCTGCACGCCATCTCAAATAGAAAAATACACCTCAAGAATTTCGGGACCTATGCTTGATAGAATTGATATTCATATCGAGGTACCCGCTGTAGACTATGAACAAATTAGTTCTAACAACGAGGCGGAAAAATCAGAAGACATAAGAAAACGTGTTTTAGATGCTCGTAAAATTCAATATTTAAGGTATAAAGGAACAGGAATCTATAAGAATTCAGACCTTACGCCAAAACTGATTAAGCAATTTTGTGTGTTAACTGAAGATGCGAGCCGAGTTTTGCACGAAAATTTTGATAAAATGAATTTAACAGGACGCGGATATGACAAAATTTTAAAAATCGCAAGAACTATTGCCGACCTTGAAAAATCAGAGCAAATAACAAAATATCACGTTCTTGAGGCTTTAAGATATAGAACAATAAATAAATAGAGAGTATCACACGATACTCTCTATTTTTATGAATTTTTAATGTTAATCCATTGGTCAGTATAGTACTCTAAAATCTCAGGTGTTAAATCAGAATAAACCTGTAGTTTCGAGTATAACTCTTCAGGCGGATATGCAATAAGCTCGTTTTTTGTTTCGCTATCAAGCTGGTCATAAACCTGTTGATGCGGTGTAGAATACCAAATTTCATCGCGGTTAAGCGCAGCAATATCAGCTCTGCACATAAAGTTAATATATTTTTCGGCAGCATCTTTGTTTTTAGAGCCCTTTACAATACACATTGAGTCAACATAAAGATTTGAACCCTCATTCGGTATCACATAATTAAGGTCGGGGTTTTCGTCTATCATAGCAAGCGCATCACCGCCATAAGCGGGCGTAATATAAGCAGAACCGCTTTCCATACGAGCAAAAATCTCATCAGAAACAAATGCTTGCAAATTTTGTTTTAACTTTAATACTTTATCGGCCGCTGTTTTAATTTCATCTTTATTTAACGAATTAACAGATAAGCCTTCGTTTATTAACGAAATACCAATAGCATCACGTGAGTTATTGTACATAAGTACCTTGCCACTGTACTGCTCGTCCCATAAAATATCCCACGATGTAGGTGTTTCTTTCACATATTTAGTATTGTACAAAAGTGCAATAACTCCCCACATATACGGAACAGAATATTTTTGTTCAGGGTCAAAGTTCATACCTTTGAACTTTTCCATAATGTATTTGTAATTAGGGATATTATCAAAGTTTAACGGCTCGAGCATATCTTCTCGAATAAGTCTTGAGACCATATAATCAGATGGAAAAACCACATCGTATTTAGCCGCGCCGTTTTTAAGTGAAGCATACATTGACTCGTTATTGTCGTACTCGTCGTAAATTACTTTAATTCCATATTCTTTTTCGAACTGTTCATTGACTGTGGGGTCAATATATTCACCCCAGTTGTAAACATAAACAACCTCGTTAGGTTTGTATGAATGACAAGATGACAACGAAAGAGTTAAAAGCAAAACAAGAGCAATTACAAGACAAAATTTTCTCATTTTATTCCCTCCTTGCCTTTTTTATCACCAATAACATTTACAGCTATTAAAATAGCAAGAACTGTAACAAGCATTAAAGCACAGAGCGCATTTATGCTAAGCGGTATTTTGCGTTTTGTGATAGTATAAATAACCGTTGAAAGAGTCGAGAACGAATTTCCGCGCACAAAAAATGTAACAACGAAATCGTCAATTGAAAGAGTAAACGCCATCATAAGTGCCGAGATAATACCCGGTAAAAGTTGTGGGAACACGCCTTTAAAAAAAGCAGTAACAGGCGGTGCACCAAGGTCAAGAGCGGCCTCGTATACATTGCTATCAACGTGGCGAAGTCTTGGAGTTACCGACAAAATAACATAAGGAATATTAAATGTGATGTGTGCAAGTAAAACGGTAACAAAGCCTGTTGAAATTCCAAAGCCGACAAACAACAAAAGTAAAGATATACCGGTAATAATATCAGGGTTTAAAACAGGTAAATATGTTACGTTCATAATTGTTTTCTTTTTCCAACGCTTAAAATTATTAATGCCAATTGCCGCAGCAGTACCAATTACAGTTGATATAACCGATGCAAGTGTTGCAACAAGCAGCGTATTGCCAAGTGCAGTTAAAATTTCAGCGTCTTTAAAAAGCTCGGCATACCACTTAAGTGAGAAGTTTTCAAACACAACGTTGGAGTTTGTTGAGTTGAACGAAAAGAAAATCAAAATTAGTATAGGTGCATACAAAAGCGCGAAAACGAGATATAGGTATCCGTAAGAGAGAAATTTTTTCATATAATTCCCTCCTTGGTCTCGTCATCAAGAAAACTAACACCAGCAAGCACAACCAACATAATAATCATCATAACAAGGCTGATTGCCGCGCCCGCGTTAAAGTTATAGTTTTGTGTGAACATATCGTTAATAACATTGCCAATAAGGTACACCTTACCTCCGCCCAGCTTTTCAGAAATAACAAAGGTTGAAAGGCAAGGAATAAACACCATCAAAATACCCGAATATATACCGGGTAAAGACAACGGCAAAACAACACGCTTAAAAACATTAATTGAGTTTGCGCCAAGGTCTTGTGCTGCCTCAATAACTTTTCTGTCCATTTTTTCAAGCGAAGTATAAATTGGCAACACCATAAACGGAAGATAGTTATAAATAAGTCCAAGCACAACGGCAAAATCGGTATCTAATAACTTTACAGGCTCAAGCCCAAACACACCAAACAATTGATTAATAAAACCGTTGTCCATTAATAAATTTTGTAAAGCCTGTGTACGAAGAACAAAGTTTATCCACATTGGAAGCATAAGAAGAACAAGCACAATAGCTTTAACCTTTTCACTCAAATGCGACATAATATAAGCAAGTATATAACCAAAAACAAGACAAAAAACGGTAGCAATAGCAGCGTACTTGACACTGCGTAATAAAACCTCGGTATATTTGCCAATTTGCATAACATTTGCTAATGTAAATGCACCGTTTACGTCAGTAAATGCAAAGTAGCCCACGTAAACCATAGGCACTACAATAAAAATAACTGCCCAAATAATATATGGAACTGCAATTAACTTGCTTTTCAATTAGCGGGTCCCGCCTCCTTTTTTCATAATGTGAATATATTCAGGAATAATGCTCATTCCTATTTCTTCACCAACATTTTTACATTGAATAGAATGAATTTTCCACATGAGATTTTTAGTTTCAACAAGCATTTCGTAATGAACGCCCTTAAAAGTAACGCTTTTAACAACGCCTTTGAAGGCGCCGTTTTCTACCGGGCAAACCTCAATATCTTCAGGCCGTACAACCACCTCGACCTCGGTGTTCTCGCCAAAGCCCTTGTCAACACAAACAAAATCGTGGTCTTCAAAATTAACAAGAAGGTCGCGAACCATTGTGCCGTTAAAAATGTTGCTTTCGCCAATAAAATCAGCAACAAAAGCGTTAACAGGCTCATTGTAAATATCTTCAGGTGTGCCTATTTGTTGAATAACGCCGTTATTCATAACAACAACGGTATCGCTCATAGTAAGCGCTTCTTCTTGGTCATGAGTAACATAAACAAAAGTAATACCCATTTGCTTTTGAATACGCATAAGCTCAATTTGCATATCTTTTCTAAGCTTTAAATCAAGTGCGCCAAGCGGCTCATCAAGAAGTAACACTCTGGGATTATTAACAAGCGCTCTTGCAATAGCAACACGCTGTTGTTGACCTCCTGAAAGCGAGTCAATAGACCTTTTTTCAAAGCCTTTTAAGTTAACAATTTCAAGTATTTCTTTAACACGTTTTTCAATCTCGGCTTTGGGGGTTTTTGTTAGCCTTAAACCAAAAGCTATGTTATCAAAAACATTTAAGTGAGTAAAAAGTGCGTATTTTTGAAAAACAGTATTAACCTGACGTTTATGCGGTGGCAAATCGTTAATTCTTTCACCATCAAACAAAACATCACCACTGTCAGGGTTAACAAAACCTGCAATAATACGTAGCGTAGTAGTTTTTCCGCAACCCGAAGGGCCTAAAAATGTTACGAATTCTTTATCGCGAATATTTAAATTCAAATTATCAATAATTGATTCGCCGTCAAATGAGACACTAATATTTTTAAGCTTAATAATTTCTTTTGCCAATTAAAATTATCCTCCAATTAATAATAAAAAACAATTTTAATATAAATTCTTTGCAGTAATTTGTCAATAAAATTTTAATAAAAAATAATAAAAAATAGAGTTTTTTTAATGCATAGGCAAAACTGCCACAAACTTTTCTTAAAAAAACTCTATTTTTCTTCGTTTTACTTAATTTTACTAACTTTTTTTGAATTTATAAAAAAATCTAAAAAATAGACCTCATCGACCTTAAATTTTTTACCGTTAAGGTACGACAACGTATACTTTTCATCTACATCAAACTCAAGAGAATACGAATAAAGAGCTTGATGCTTATACGGTGTATCGCTAAAATCTTTTAAACGACCGTATTTTGTATCCCCCACTACGCAATGGCCGATGTGCGCCATATGTGCTCTGATTTGGTGCGTGCGGCCTGTTATTAAATCAACTTCAACAAGCGAGTAACCGTCTTTAACCATTAAAACTTTATATTTTGTTGTTATAGGTTTTGCATCACCAAACACAACATCTTTAACAGTAACCATATTGTTTTGAAAATCTTTTTGTAAAAACGCACTAATAGTCGCCTCGTTAGGTTTAGGTACGCCTTTTACCATTGCAAAATACAGCTTTTTTATTTGTCTGTGCTTGATAATTTCGTAAAGTTCCCGTTGTGCTACAGCATTTTTGGCAATAATCACAAGTCCGCCGGTGTTTTTATCAAGTCTATTACAAAGTGACGGTGTAAAGCTATTTTCCTTTTCGGGTAAATATTCACCTTTTTGATATAAATAGAGCAGCACTTGATTTATAAGGGTATCTCTTCCCTCTTTGTCGTCGCTATGCACGATTACGCCCGCTTTTTTATCCACAAGAAGTACGTTTTCATCTTCGTAAACAACTTTTAAATCAGGCTGGTATGAAATAGTTTTAAAGTCGTTGCTTTTTGGGGTAAAGAACTCATCATTAATGTACATTTCAACAACATCATTTTCTACGAGCATATAGTTGATTTCGGCACGTTTTCTGTTTACCTTGATATATTTTTTACGTATATATTTGTACATGAGCGACTTTGAAAGGCCTTTAGCTGCTTTTAACACAAATTTATCAAGCCTTTGGCCTGCGTCGTTTTTTGATATGGTAAAACTTTTCATAATTATCACTTTCAAAAATTGCGGCACCGAAATTGGCACCGCAAAATTTTATTTCATTAATATTGCAACAAGGTCAGCACTATAACCATCTCTTACCTCTACAAGAGAAGCACGTTTTGTTGAAAGATTGAAAGAAAAATTCATTTCAAGGTAAATTCTTTCGTCATCGTCATAGTCTGACTGGTCCTCGGCATTGTAAAGCTTTAAGTAAACTTTATCGGCATCTAAATTAATGTCGAACAAATTATTGTTTAAAACTGTAAAATCGATACCTTCAGGCTGGTCAGTGAACTTTTTAGATGATTTGTACTTTGGTTTTAAAAGCTGCTCAAGGCAAACAATTAAGTTATCACTTTGTTCACCGATTGAACTAAAGCAAAGCTGAGCATCATTTTTTAAAAAGGTAATAGTTTTAAAAAATGCCTTGCGTGTGATTGTAGGAACAAAGACCTTAGCGCCTACTACCGAGTCGTTGTAGTTAGCTTTTATAACAAAGCTGATACCTTCAGCGTCTTTTTCAACATCGGAAATATCAAACAGCATTTCGCCGTCGTAATTATCGTAAAATAAATCTATCATAACGCCCTCTACTTGTGTAAAATTTTAATAACCTCGTCATAAAGCGAGTTGATGTCTTTAAACTGTCTGTGAACCGATGCAAAACGAACGTAAGCAACCTCATCAATGTCTTTAAGGTGTTCCATTACCAAATCACCAATAAACGTTGTAGTAATTTCTTTTTCTAAAGAATTAGCAATGTTTGCTTCAATATCGTCAACAATTTTTTCCATTTCTTCGACCGATACCGGACGTTTTTCGCAAGCGCGCATTAAACCACGTAAAATTTTATCGCGTGAAAACTGTTCGCGTGTCTCATCTTTTTTTATAACATAAAGCGGTATTGTTTCAATAGCTTCAAATGTTGTAAATCTTTTTTGACATTGTATGCACTCACGGCGTCTTCTAATTTTTACGCCGTCGTCGGTAGGTCTTGAATCTATAACCTTACTTTCAGAGTAACCGCAAAATGGGCATTTCATAAAAGCACCTCCTCTTTTTTTAATATAATAACATCAATATACTGTGTTGTAAAGAAATATTTTGACTATTTATTGTTGACAAAACTACCGTCATTAGATAGAATATTAACCAAATCAGCCTCCTTAGTTAAATGTATATAATAACCCCCTCCTAAGTGGGTGTTTTAACGCTCGCCTTTGCAAAAAGGCAAATGGTCATAGGTTTGAATTGTATCGTATATGCGCTTGTAGCTCAGCAGGATAGAGCGTCCGCCTCCTAAGCGGAAGGTCGGGGATTCGAATTCCTTC
>JAZNXL010000022.1:0-28508 GCA_045593905.1 Eubacteriales bacterium | reverse complement strand
AAAAAATGACATATTTAAAAATAAATAATACAAATTTTTAAATAATTTAAATTTGATATAAAATAATAATGATTATCATTTTATTATCATTATATATAATTAATATGAATAGTCGGGAGGACACAGAGACCATGCGGGAGGGCGCGCAGAAGCCATGCGGGAGGGCGCGCAGACCATGCGGGAGGGCGCGCAGAGACCATGCGGGAGGGCGCAGAGACCCTCCCCTACGGTTGCGTGTATATTTCTTTACAAGAAATTAATTATATGATAATATAAATATGTAAAAGCCTTATTGTTTAACCAAAGGAGGACTTAATGAAAAAGTTAAGATTAGTTACAATTATAGCTGTTGTTGTTTTATCGGTTTTATTAGTTTCGAGTTGTGCTAAACAAAAATATCAAAAGCTTTCTTTTGAGTGGGCTGACAAAGATATTAAGGCAATTTCTTTGCGAAAAGAAATGAATGATTACGAAATAACTGACAAGGATGACATTAAAAGGTTAGTTGATTATATAACTGATGCTGATGTTATAAGCAAAAAAGAATATGGAATAACTCTAGGCTGGACTTATGCAATTAAGGTAATATTGGAAAACGGCGAATACTATTGGGTTACATTAAATGATTCGTCAGCAAGATGGGACATAGACCGAGAGACGCAAATAATATGCACAGTTGAAACCGATTACTTTAAGCCGTTAATTGAAATATTGGATAAAATCTAAAAAGCACACTATTTAAATAAATGTAGAGTGCGCGCCCCGACGCACCGTGATACATTTATGGGGCTTACCCGCCCCGAAATGAACGGGATAATATATAAAAAATACTAAAAGTAAAAACGAAGTTGTTTTATGGAAAATCACGGAACAATTAGAGTTGAATTATACGATAACGTTTTGCTTAAAGACGGCAAAACAGCAACTATTATTGAAATTCACAAAATTCGTATATTGCCGACATTAAGACTGATGACGGCGATTATGATACACAATTTATTAAGATTGAACAAATAGAAAAGATAATAAAATAAAAAACACCCTAAAGGGTGTTTTTTTAATGAAATGATTTACCTTTGGCAAATCGTTATTTGTTAAAAATCTTTTCAAGCACGGGGAGGGTTGCCTGATACATACGGTAAAAGCCGAGGTCATTGGGGTGAGTGGCATCGACAAAGCAGTCGTCCCAGCCGTCGCCTGCGCACATTTTTTGGCCGTCGACAAAGTATACGTTTTTGTCGCCGTTTGCAACAGCGTATTCATAGGTTTTAATTACCACGTCGCGTTTTGGCAAAAATTGTGTGGGGTGCAAATCTACATCGGGCGCGCTTATAATAACTATAGGAAGGTTTGGGTGGCTTTCTCTTATGCGTTTATAAAACGGCAGGTGCACCTTTTCAAGCTGCTCGGCAAACGTTATATTATGGTCAAAGTCTAGCACGAACGCATCCATATCGAGCGAGGCAATATACTCCGCCATTGCGGTTTCGCCCTTACAGTTGCCCGAAAAGCCAAGGTTGATTTGTTTTAGGTTAAGTTTACGGCAGAGCATATTTGTATAGCAGTTACCCGGTCTTGATGCGCAGGCGCCCTGCGTAATTGACGAGCCGTAAAACACTACGGGTTTTTGGTTTAAAAACGGCTCGGGCGGGAGTAGTTTTGCGCTCTTTTTAATGCCGATATACAGTTCTTTTAGACCGTTATAAAGCGGAAAGTTTATTAAATAGTCGTGGATATTTCCGTCGTTTTCTCCGTATTTTTCAAAGGTTTTTTGTCCCGATGCGTACTCGTGCGGACAGTCGACGGGCGGTGGGAACGCTCTGAAAAAGGTGCCGTCTTTATACATATCAAAGCCGAACTTCATAATATGGGTAAGGTGCGGACTGGACACGTTTTCTGGCTCAACCGCCGAAATTGCAATAAACGACGAGTCGGTTTTAAAGCGCACGCTACCGCCCGCGGTACACTTACAAAGCGAGTACACGCCCTCGTTTACGGTTTTTGCAACCTCCCTTGGCATACGCAAAAAACGGTCCTCATCTTTATTAAAATAAACACCGTCAACCACGAACGGTTGCTCTAAAACGTTAAACCATTCAAGGTCGGGCTCGGTAACCTGTGATGCTACCGCCAAATTTTTATCAAGTTTAGAAATATCCATTAAAGCCACTCCTTTTTTAAAATTATAATAAACGAATATTATTATTTCAATAGGCAACGCTAATTTCGAGGTGATTTTTACGGAACTTTTTCGTGTTATAATAACTGCGGCGTCATCGGCGGTATACCTTTTACTGCTTGCAAAGCTTATGGGCAAACGGCAGATAAGTCAAATGAATCTGTTCGACTACATTAACGGCATTACAATCGGCTCGATTGCAGCAGAGCTTTCAATCACCGAGCTTGACAACGTTTTAGTCCCCACTGTTTCAATGGCGGTATGGGCGCTGTTTTCGATTGTTATATCAATGCTTTGTGACAAGTGCATACCTGTGCGCAGGTTTGTTTGCGGCGTGCCGTCGGTTATTTTTAAAAACGGCGCGTTTAATTTTAAAGAACTAAAGCGCGGTCGCATTGACGTTGACGAGTTTTTATGTCAGGCACGAACCAAAGGCTATTTTGATATATCGCAAATAAAAACGGCGGTGCTTGAAATTAACGGCGCAATCAGTTTTGTACCCTACTCAAAAGACGCGCCTGTTACCAACAAGGATATAAACGTTACAGGCACCCAAGACGATATAACCACAACCGTAATAAGCGACGGTAAAATACAACCAAAAGGACTTTTAAAGTGCGGTATTGACGAGCAGTATTTAAAGTCGCAAATTGGAAACCTTAAGCCGAGCGAGGTAATGCTTGCGCTTTGCGATGATAACAAAAAAATAACCTACTTTATTAAAAAGTAGGTTGTGATTTTAAAATTTTGCGTTTTTGTTTATAGTCGGGAATAACCTTTTCGACCTCTTGCCAGAACTGTTTACTATGGTTCATATGCTTTAAATGGCAAAGCTCGTGAACAATAACATAGTCGACAATATCGTAAGGCAAAAGCATAAGCGCGCAGTTAAAATTAAGGTTGCCCTTTGATGAGCAACTCCCCCACCGCG
This sequence comes from Eubacteriales bacterium, assembly GCA_045593905.1. Lineage (GTDB taxonomy): Bacteria > Bacillota > Clostridia > Oscillospirales > QAKW01 > RGIG9041. Next base: position 25,398 of record JAZNXL010000022.1, on the reverse strand, counting down.
TTTTTTGGTGGCGGATAGAAATTTTATTAAAGCTAACACCCATGAGTTTTGCGTAACTGTCGGCGCGTTGCGGGATATATTCTTTTGCAAGGCGTTTAAGCTCGGCGAGTTTTTGTTGGTCGAGCGCGGGTGCGCTGTTAAGCCGTTGCATTGTTTTTTGTATCCAGTCTTGCTTTTTTAAAAGCAAGCTGTTAATTTCGGCTTTTGACATAAAAATCGGCGCGCGGACAATAACGCCGTCTTTTGTAACCTTTAACGAACAACTTTTTTTAAATGAACGGATGATTTTTATAACCAATGTGTACCTCTATTGCATTTAATAAATATTTTGGAAGAAATTTGGACCTTGAATATAAGTTTAAAGAGAGTGTTGTTATAACACCGCGAAACTTTAATTTAAAGTTTAAGTATTTGCCCCAAAACGCTCACCACCACGCGATAATCGGTATGGCGTACGTAGTTGACGGATACCCGCTCTACTACGACGGCGCAAACGAGCAGGGGCTTTCAATGGCATCGCTCAACTTTACAAAAAGTGCGGTCTATAGCAGCAAAAAAGGTGTTTGCGTGCACGAGCTGATACCGTATATTTTATCAAACTGCAAAACGGTTGCCGAGGCTAAAGAACTTTTTAAATCAACACCCATTACCGACACACCGTTTAACGATAATTTACAAACGGCAAAGCTTCATTTTATACTTTACGACAAAACCGACTGCGTTGTTGTTGAAAGCACAAAAGACGGACTTGAAATTTATGATAACCCGACTTATGTTTTAACAAACGAGCCGACCTTTGATATACACCTTAAAAACATTAAAGACTGTAACACTATTCCGGGTGACTGGACAAGTGAGTCGCGCTTTATTCGCGCTGCCTATGTGCGAGCGCACGCAGTCAGCGGCGATGTGACACAGTTTTTTAAAATACTCGAAAGCGTTGCTATGGTCGATGGTGTGGTGCCAAAAAACAACGCGTTTATGAAAACGCAGTATTCAAGCTGCATCGACACCGAGTCTTTAATCTATTATTACAAAACATACTCAAACAGTCAAGTAACCGCCGTTAAATTAAATTCTGTAAACCTAAACAGTACCAATCTTATTTGTTATCCGCTTATATGGGATAATAAAGAATACGCACAAAATTAAAAAGACCTCGTTTGAGGTCTTTTTGTTATTTGGAAAGAATAGCTTTGTCATTAGTAAACTCACTACCGCTCGCTTTTTCGAAAAGTCCTAAAAGCTGGCTGATAGTTAAGTTTTTCTTTTCTTCGCCCGAAATATCAACAACCACCCTGCCCTCGTGCATCATTATAAGGCGGTTGCCGTGAGTGATTGCATCGTGCATATTGTGGGTTATCATAAGGGTGGTAAGCTTGTTTTCTTCAACAAGCTTATCAGTAATTTCAAGCACCTTTGCGGCGGTTTTAGGGTCAAGTGCCGCGGTATGCTCATCGAGTAGCAAAAGCTTTGGCTTTTTGAGTGTTGCCATAAGCAATGTTACCGCCTGACGCTGACCGCCCGACAAAAGACCAACCTTTGCCGAAAGCCGCTCTTCAAGACCAAGCTCAAGCGTTGCAAGAAGCTTTTTGTACTTTTCGCGTTCACCGCCGCGAATACCCCAAATGAGTTTACGCTTGGTGCCGCGGCGAGCAGCTATTGAAAGGTTTTCGGCAATCTCCATATCGGGTGCGGTACCTTTCATAGGGTCCTGGAACACACGGCCGAGCAGCCTTGCGCGTTTATGCTCGGGCATATTGGTAACGTCTTCGCCGTCAATCTCGATTGTGCCGTAGTCAGCCTTCCACACGCCTGCAATAGCGTTTAAAAGCGTTGACTTACCTGCACCGTTGCCGCCGATTACAGTTACAAAATCGCCGTCGTTAATTGTAAGGTCAAGGCCCGAAAGCGCAACCTTTTCGTTGACTGTGCCGGGGTTAAATGTTTTTTGTAGGTTTGTTATTTTAAGCATTGTCGTTACCCCCTACTCTCTCAATAGGAAGCGGTTTTTGTTTTTTAAAATACTCGCCCTTAAGGTAAGGAACCGCAAGGAATATTGCAACTATAATTGCCGAGAGCATTTTAAGATAGTCAGTTTTAAGACCAAGAAGCACTACAAAGTTATAAACAATATAGTACACAATACCGCCGCCGACAACGCCTATAAGGCTTACAACAAAGTTGGGTTTAATTTTAAGCGATACCGAAAGGCCTATAAATATTGCCGCAAGACCGATAACGATTGCGCCGCGGCCGTCGTTTATGTTTGCAGAGCCTTTATACTGCGCAAGAAGTGCGCCCGAAAGCGCTACGATACCGTTTGATATAGCAAGGCCTATAACCTTGTTTAAATTAACGTTTACGCCTTGTGCACGGCTCATATCGAGGTTGTCACCTGTTGATTTTAAGGTAAGACCCACCTCGGTATAAAAGAACAGCCAAAGACCTATTATTACAAGCGCAATAATTACAACGGTTACTATAATTGACATTATGTTGTCGCTCATATTAACAAGCAAGAAGGATGCGCGCGGGTCAATTGCCTGTAGCGATTTGCCACCCAGTATTGAAAGGTTAACCGAGTAAAGTATAAGTTGTGTAAGAATACCTGCAAGAATTGACGGTATGCCAAGAACTGTGTTAAAAACACCTGTAAGCACGCCCGCGAGCGCGCCTGCAACAAACGCAGTGAGCACTGCAATGTATACAGGTATACCGCCTGCGAGCATAATTGCACAAACGCAAGCGCCTGTACATATTGAGCCATCAACCGACAGGTCGGCAATATCTAAAATTTTGTATGATATATAAACGCCTATTGCCATCAGGCCCCATATCAAACCTTCAGCTACCGCACCGGGTAGCGCGTTTAAAAAAGCCATTATTTTACCTCGAAATTATTTTGAAACTGTTATACCAAGCTGATTGCAAAGGTCGTCGTTGTATTGAACGGTGGGTGTGAGTGTTGCAATATCGATTTCGTCAATCGGTTTTGTGCCAAGAAGAACGCCTGCTGCCATTTCGCCTGTGAGTTTGCCGAGTTCGTAGTAGTCGATTGCAAGTGATGCGTAGCAAATGCTGCCGCCGTAGCTTGTAAATACCGGAACCTTGTTTGCAGTACAAACTGTGCCAACGATTGTGTCGTTTTGAGCAACTGTGTTGTCTGAGGGAACATAAAGAGCTTTAATATCTTTTACAGCTGAGCCAACTACTGCCTGAAGCTCGGTTGTTTCTGAGAATGTGTAAGCTTTAACCACAATACCCTCTTTTTCAAAGAGTTCTTTAACGGCGTTATACTGAACGAGTGAGTTTGACTCGTTTGTGCAGTAAAGAACACCAACGGTATCGCCTTTAACAAGGCCGAGTGAATCAATCATCATTTTTGCTTGTTCGTCAAACGGAACTGCATCTGATGTACCCGATACGTTTGCGGGAATTTTGTTCGAGAAGGTATCGTTATAATCGGTAACCGATGTGCCAAGAACGGGGATTTCGGTTGTCGCGTTTGCTGCAGCGAGAAGCGCAGGTGTTGCGTTTGCCATAATTAAGTCAACCTTTTTTGCAACAAAAGTGTTTACAACAGTTGTGCAAAGGTTAGCTTCGCCTGCTACCTGCTCGTCGATTGTAACGGTTTTGCCGTTCTTTTCAAGCTCGGCTGTAAGCGCGTCAACAAAGCCCTGTGTAGCCTTGTCGAGTGACTCGTGCTCCATAAGCTGACAAACACCAACGGTAAAGTCGGTTTTGTTACCGCAGCCCGAAAGGCTTACACAAAGTGTTACCATAATAGTAACTGCCATTAAAAGTGCTACTAATTTTTTCATAATATTTCTCTCCTTTAAAATAAAAAAGTCCCCGTATCGAAAGATACAGGGACGGATATACCGTGTTACCACTCTGCTTTGCCCTTTTTTCACAAAAAGAGCCTCATAGGGTGCGTTACAACACCCATGCAATGTAACGGTTGCAACCGGAACGGCCTACGCAGTTATACCTTCAGCCATCAGCTAACGAAAGGAATTTACCAAGATTTTACCGTTGTTTTACACCAACCAACAACTCTCTTAAGATAAAATGCCAAGGCTACTAATTTTCGCTCAAACGCCTTATACAGTTATTTTAGCTAAACTTAATTAATTTGTCAAGAATTTTATAAATTTACAATAAAAAGACAGCCCGAAGGCTGTCTTTTATTAAATTATTGTAAGTATGCTTTGTAAAATTTTGTAAAGATTACAGAAGCTTCAGCTCTTATGCCGGTATTTTGCGGGTCAAATCTGCCTTCGCCCTTACCGTTTACAATGTCAGCCATCTGACAAGTATAAACTGCAGCCTTTGCCCAGTCGCTGATGTTTGCATCATCTACAAATGCTTGTTTTGCTTCGACTGCAACAAGACTAATGCCTCTGAAGTTTGCGTAGTTTACAAGCATTACGCACATTTGCTCACGGGTAATTGCCTCGTCGGGTGCAAAGTGTGTTTCTGATTTACCTGCAACGATTCCGTTAGCGTTTGCCCACTTAATTGCGGGTGTGTACCACTCGCCGTATTTAACATCAACAAATTTTGAAAGAACTTTCTTGTTTGTTGTGTCAATGCCTGAAAGGTTAGCAAGTACCTGAACAAACTCGGCACGTGTGATGTTTGCAAGCGGCTTGAATGTGCCGTCTTCGTTGCCCTTGAATATGCCATAGCTGTATGCAAGGTCAACATATTCTTTGTACCACTCGCCTTTTACAACATCGGTAAATACCTCGGCAGTGTTTACAATCGGCTTTTTAGTTTCGGTAGCTGTTACTGTTTCGGTATGTCCACAAACTGAGCAGGTGCGTGTTTTTGTGCCGTCTTTATCAAATGTAGCGTCGTTGTTATATACGTACTCGCCAAAGCTATGACCTTTAGCAATAACTGTTTTACCTTCGGTGTAGCCGCATTTTTCACAAACTTTGTGAGCGGTGTAACCGTCCTCGGTACAAGTTGCAGATTTAGCAACAACGTCTTTAAGCTCGTGACCTGCCTCAATCACTTGATAGCCTTCTTTGTAATCGCACTCGGTACAAGCTTTGTGAGCTGTGTAACCGGGCTCTGTACAAGTCTTATCTTTTGCTACAACGTCATTAAGTTTATGACCTGCAGGTTGTTTAACGTATGTTGTGTAGTCACAATGCTCGCAATATTCGTAAGCATCCCAACCATCTTCGGTACATGTCGGGTCTTGCTTGCCTACATTATTAATTGTATGCGCTGCTTGGTTTACTTTATCGCCACATACGAAACATTCATTCCAGTGGGTTGCTTGGTCATTCTTTTGAACGTAGTTTGCTGACTGCTCGTTAATCTTACTATGACAACCCGAGCATTCTTCCCAGTGATTTGTGCCGTCGTGTTTACGCTCGTAATTGTGCGGTGTGGTGCCGATTACGTCGTGACAATCTGAACACTCTTTCCAGTGATTATCAGCATCTTTTTGTGGCTGATAATCATGCGGTGCGATATTTTCTTTATGCTCACAAGCTGTACATTGATACCAATGGTTATCAGCGTCCTTTGATAATTCATTACTCATATCATGTGGCATGGTATTGATTACATCGTTACAAACTGAGCATTCTTGCCAATGGTTTGTTTGGTCGTATTTTGTTTCGTAGCTATGAGTTGTATCTCTTTCATAGTCACAACCGATACATTTGGTATCACCGCAGGTTTCACCAAAGTTATGCGTTGCTTTTTCGATTACATCGCCACAAACTGTACACTCTTTAAAGTGGTGTGTTGTGTCGTAATCGGGTTGATGGTCATGTGTGATTTCTCTTGTGTAGTCACAACCGTTACATATTGTATCACAATCGTCATCAAAGCTGTGCTCTTCAACATCTTTCTTATCTTGACAATCTTCACACTCAAGCCAGTGCTCGTTATCGTCTTTATTCTGAACATAGTCGCCGTGGCCTGCGGGGATAACCACCTGATTGTCGTAGTCGCATTTTGTACACTCTTGGTATGCTTGCCAGCCGTCTTGGTCACAAGTCTTATCCTGACCTGCTACGTCTGAAAGTGTATGAGTATTCAATGCTTGTTCGCCGTTTAAGTTTACAACCTGACAGCTTGCGCCTGTGTAGGTTTTTGTAAGCTCAGCAGCAATTCTTTCGCCGTAAATCTTATAACCGTCTTTGTTAGGATGTAACTTATCGTCTGAGTAATTTGTACCTGCGCTGTCGAATAAGTCGTCCATTATTGTATAGTTATCAATAATCTGAGCGCCTGTAATATCGGCAACAATTCTCTGGATATGACGTAAGTTTTCTGCAACGCGTGCGCTTATAAGTGTTGTAGCGTCATAACGCTCGGTAGCAGTTGTGATATAGATTGCAGGTTTTGAAGAAAGTGCCTGATAATCACGAACAAGAGCTACGTATGCTTCAATGTATCTGTCATTTGATGTCCAGAAGTTCCAGTTAACGTCGTTTGTACCAAGCCCGATAATAACAACGTCGCCGTTGTATGCAATGCTTGCATTATACTTTTCAACCGAAGCGCTTGATGTCTTGTATGAACGCTCGTCGCCGTTTTTGAGCGCGCCAGTTGATGTTACGGTACGCCCGCTCTGACCAAAGCCTTGAACCTCATAATCGGTTGTGCCGAGTTTATTTTGCATCATTACAGGGTAAGCAAACTCAAATGTCGGCTGAGTTGTGCCCTCGGGAACAACTCTACCCTCGGTGATTGAGTCACCAACGCACGCGATTTTAACCTTGCGTGATGTAAGGTTTGTTGTAATCTCTTGTGCGCTAAATAGGTTAACCTTGGTTAAAATTTCGAAGGTTACGTTTGTAATGTTATCGGGGATAACAATGTTATCGCCAAACACGCCAAACTGTGCCTGCGATGTTACAACGTTTGTGCCTGTTGTAAATTTAACAGGTGTGCCGTCGTAGTATGCAATAACCTCAATGCCGTTAGGCTCGGCATAAAGTGTGGGATAGTAAAGTGCGGCATCGGTAATGCCATCAATAGTTGTAACAGCGTTTTGAACATCGGCTGTGTCTTTAACACCCATTACAATGAGTTTGTAAACAAGTGAAAGGGTGCCTTTTGTTGCTTTGAGGTATGCGATTGATGCTTCGCCCTCGGTTACATTAAGCGATGTAATTTCGGTTGTGCAATTAGCATCTGAATATACCTTATAGGTAACGCCGTTTGCGTTTGCAAAATCAAATGATGCAACGTTACCTGCACTGTAGCCGTAAACGGTATCAATCGGCATAAGCGCTTTGAGTCCTGTGATTGTTGACGATGACTGCGGAATCATATCTGAACGTTTTGTAGTAAGTTCAAAGTCGATATATGTGTCAGCATCGGTATCAGCAGGTGTGTCACCGGGTGCGCCCGCTTTGTAGTCGTTAAGAGCAGTTTCAAAGTAGTTGCCCGAAAGGTCAACTGTTGTAAGGTCGTTCACATGGAGCGATGCCATGTAACCAACAACTCTGTTTTTGCTAAATGTGATGTTTGCGCTAAAGTTTTTGTCGTTAGTTGAAATAAGGTTGTGTGCAGACCAGCTAACAACTTTTGTTGAATCGTCGTTTGTTGAAACAAAGGTGTTGTTTGTAATATCAATTGTTTTGTGTGAACCGGGGTATATTTCAATAGCGCCAACTACTGTACCTGCGTTGCCTGAAAGTGTTGTTATCGGTTCTGCACAGTTTACAAAAGTATTGTTATCAACTGTTACCTTCGTATTAAGCGCCAAACGCTCGTCGGTTGAATACGAGCTTGAATTATGGCCGCTAAAGTAAATAACTGCCGGGAATTTTGAACTGCTTGCATTATTGTTTTTAATGTAGCTGTTTACAAGCTTCATTTCGCCCGATTTAACTGCTTTATTCCATTTGGGGAAACCAAACGACTGCATATTATCGTTACAAGCAAAGCCGTCGATTGTAAAGTATGCAGGCTGACCTTCCTGTAAGAAGCAACCGTCAGTATGCGGAGCATTGTTAACAAACAACATATTTTTAATTGTAAACGCGTCGATGTTTGTGTATGAATCGTCTGCAGTTTTTAAGTTGTTTTGATTTATTAAGTTAAACTCACGTGTTGAGGTTGATGTGTTTTTGGTAAGTATTGTATTTTCAAGTGTAATGTCGGTCTTTTCGTTACTACGTGCACGTGCAGTATCAATAACACCGCCTGTAATATCAAGACCCATTACCTTGATGGTAGCACCTGTGGCGGCAGCGCCGATTGTAACGTTTGTTACTTTTGACTCGCCAAACTCGCCCCAAGCGTCAGCCTTAACAACGTTTTCGCCGTTTACAACCCAAGGCATTACGTTATAGTTTTCGCCGTAGATTGTAACAGAGCGGTTAATATCAACTGCGATTGCAGTTTCGGTTGCGGGGATAATAACCTGTGTTGCGCTTGAGTCTGTAAGTGCATCGGCAACTGTGCCAAATGCGTTTGTGCCTACAATAAACTTGTAGTACACGCCCTGCCACGAAGCAACAACCTCGTTGCCTGTCTGTGCGTTTGCGGCTGCAGGGATAACTGCAACTGCAGTATTTTTGATTGTATCGTTTGAATCGTCGCGTGATGTGAAGTCATCACAAGAGATAGCCGCGTGGATAAACTCGGCAACCTCCTCATTACCTGCGTCGCTAAAGAGTACTTTACTGCTGTCGGTGAACATTGAAGCGTCCCAACCGCTTGTTGCGCTATAAAGGTCGATAAGTGTCCAGCTGTTAGCTGCCGCAATTTCTCTTATGTTAGCGTTTACAGCGTCATTAAGTACAGTTGTAATATAAATTTCGGCGCCAAGTGCCTCGTATTCTTTAATAAGGTTTACGTATGCTGTTTTAAAGTCTTCACCTGCGGTATCGTTTTTACCAAAGCTGAATATTGCAACATCGGGTGCCCACGCCTTTGATGATGGGTAGTCGGCAATGTCGCCGTATGAGCTGTCGTAGGTCTTAAACGATTTGTCGCCGTCAACAACGGTTGATTGCGGTTCGGCGTAGTTTCTTACCTCGTAGCCGTTACCGAGCATTGATTGTAAATACTTATAGTAACCGCCATAGGTTAACGCACCGTATGAAAGGTCGTCACCGATTGCGGCAACCTTGGTTTTGGTTGAAACGCTTACGTCAGCATCTGCGTCAACGCTAACGCCATCTGTTGTTACAGTTCTTGAAGATGAGTAAATAGCCTCGGTTTGAGATTTAATGTTTTGCGCCATTATCTCGTAACCGGGTGATAAGAGATGCACGCCGTCGAGATAGTATCTGCTTGCCTTTGCGGCAGTTACGTTTGCATAGTGAGCATTTGTTTCGGGGTCTTTTACAAGACCGCTGTTATCAACAAAGATTGCGCCGTATTCTTCGGCTAAACGTTTTTGAACGCTTGTAATAACCGAGTCAATAATGTTTTCTCTTGCACCGCCTGCGTAGGTGTAGTGTGTGCTTGAGAACACGATTTGCGGATGTGAATCAAGTGCTCTTACGCTATCAATGATTTCGCGTAAGCTTTCTTCGTATACTTTACCGCCCTTATATGTTTTGTTGTTAAGGTCGGTATCGTTATAACCAATCATAATAACCACAACGTCGGGGTTGTAGTCGCAAAGTGAATAGTACCACGAGCCGCGGATATATTGGTTACGGTTGCCGCCGTAGTTAACTCTTTGTGTAACGTTTACAGGAGTTGCTGCGGCGTTTTCTTTACCAAAGTTTTTAACTGTGTAGTTGCCCTCGCCGTATGCAGTATTAAGCATAGTCTGGAGATGCTGCGGATAGGTCTTACCGTCGGTATAACCTGATGCATGGGTGTCGGGGTCGTAATTATGACCTGTACCCTCTGTTACCGAGTCACCGATTGTAGCAATTTTAACAGCGTCTGTTACAAAGTCAGACTTAAGCACAGTGTTATCACCTTCAACATTGATAACGCCTGTTACCTTATAGCCGCCAATGTGCGGACCGTTTGCCATAATGATGTCGGGTGTGGTTGTTTTGCCGTTTTTTTCGTGAGCATAAGTGATTTGTGAAACTGATGCAAACGCGTTTTTGCCTACTGTAAAGATGTATTCTTCGCCCTTGTAGGTTTCAACAAATTTAGAGCCAACAGGCATTTTGCCAACCTTGTCAGAAAGAAGGTATTTGTCGCCTGTGTATTCGGCTGCATCGGGGTTGCCCTTTGATACGTAAAGCTCGTAAACAACGCTGATGCCGTTTTTGGTAGCCTTTACAAAGTATGACTTGCCGGGGGCTAATGTTGTTACTGCGTTTTTACACTCTTTTTCGGTGTATACAGTAAATGCAGTGCCTGTGGCCGATGTAAATGCGGGAGTGTACTCGTCTGCGTTTACAATAACCGATGCCTTAAGGCCGTCATGGTTAACTGTTGTAACCTGCGAAGCATTAAGGTTAAGCTCTGAACGAACAACTGTGCCTGCATAGTCGAGGTAGTAGTCGGTACCTGCAATTGTGCCAACGAGTTTTTCGCCGTCAACGCTTGTTTTGTAATCTGCTGTGTAGTATGCGTGGTAGTTTGCAGATGCAGTTTCGTTTGACTTAACGCCTGACGAGAAAGCTACACCTACAAAGCGGTTGCCTGTAACGGTTACAGCTTCTGAATAGTCGGTAGTGTTCATTGCATAAACCGATACAAAGTCAAAGTATTGGTTAGTTGTGCTTACTGCAACGTTGTTTTTAACGTTTACTTTATCAAAACCGTTGTTAAAGAACTGGAACACACCTCTTTTTTCGGTTTCAGCTGATGTTAAAGTATCTTTAATAACGTTGCCTGTAATGTTGAGTACAACGTTGCCGTTTGATGTGAGCGCGTCTTTATGAGCGCCAACGCCCTTGATTTGTGCGGTGAGGTTTTTGGTCTCGGCGCCTGTTCTGTACTTGCCAAAGTAGTTGTTAACAAGGTTGAACGAGCCGTCAACTGTTGTTGCAGGCATACTCGGGAAGCCAATAAGCGGATAGTTGTCGCCAAAGTAAGTGCCCTCAATTGTTATGTTAGCAACAACCGAGCCTGTAAAGAATCTTGTTTTTATTGTAGAGCTTGTTGCATCAAAGTTAATGCGGCTGTCTACAAGCTTGAACGAGTCGGTGTTTACATAGCCGCTATCTGCGCTTGCTTTTGCGTTTGCGTTTGCAAGGTAAACTATGTATTGGTTTTTGCTCATATCCTTACTGATAAGAATATTTTTAGCAATAATTTCGGTTGTCTGGTTGTTTGCAGCACGGTTACCGTCGTCAATAAGGTCGGTAAGCTCAATACCGTCTATGGCAACCTTTGCGCCGTTTGCTGTGCTTGTAATTTCAAGCTCGGCAACGGTTGTTTTGCCTGTGTTCCAAGCGGGGTTGAGTGTCCAGTCGTCAGTGCGGTCTTCGCCTATTACGTTGGGGTTTTTGCCAAAGTGGTTACCATACAGCTCGATTGCGCCGCTAACCTGAACTTTTGCATAATCACCCTCGGGCATAATAAGTTGGGTTTTGCCTGCTGTAATAGCATCGGCAACCGATGTGAACGCGTTATCTTGGCTTACAAGGTAAGAGTCGCCCTGCCAATTGATTAAATACTTGTCGTTTACAACACCGGCGCCATCGGGAACTAACACACCAAAGCCGGCTTTTAAGTTGCCTGTAGGCTGATAATCAGCGATGTCTGAAAGTTCGGTGATTGATACAGCATAATCGCGCGATGTAATACCGTAATCAAGTTTAACAGTATATGTGCCTTTTGCGCTTGTATCAATTGCATTAGTATCCATACCGTCTTTATCCTTAATTATTACTGCGGGTAATACAACTGTGTCGTTGTATGCTGTGCCGAGCTCGGCTTTAACCTTGTCTTCAATAACTTTCTCGATATTGTCTACAGTTATTTTATTATTAGATAAATACAAGGTAGAAATTGTATTTGCTTTGTCATCAACATTTGTAACAACACTGCCAAATGTAACGTTGCCGTTACCAAGGCTTAAGCCTGCTGATGTTTTTGTCATATTATAGTCGAGCCAGTATGTGTCCGCACTACCTTTAGGTCCGTTAAGAACTGTACCTAAAGCAGTTCCTGCATCGGCTGAAATATAGTTGTTTTTAGGAGTGAATGTGTTGTTGTTTTCGATAGGTGTATCGTAGAAGTTATCACCCTTTGTAAAGTTAACAATTTTGTTGTTCTCAACAACAATTTCAATGGCCGCAAATCTTTCAGCATTGTCCTTAAACCTATAGCCTACGTAGTTTGCCGAGTTATTGCTTGTACCCGAGAATACAAAGTCGGTAGCAGCAGCGCTAAAGTCCATAAAGTTATCTTTTATGATTACTCCTGTTGTATCGTGCGGTTCAAACGTAATCATTTTACCGCCCGAATTATACTTTAATGTATTGTTTTGGATGGTAAACACACGCGTATCATCTGTAGCGGTATTTACGCCACCGGTATGGTTGAGCGATAACATATAATCACTTGTACCGTAAATATACGAATCTTTAATGGTAACTGATGATTTTTTTGCTTTTGTTAAGAAATAGTTGTATTGTTTAAGACCGCCTACGTTAAAATACAAGCCTTCAATTGTTACCTCAGAAGGCGCCCAGGTTTGCTTTTCCTGAAGCAGATTTTTTGCTGATTTAACATACATATTAACAACGGTAAGCTTATCGTTGTTATCGGCACTGTTGCCAAGGTATAAAACGTCGGCATTTCCGTTATAAACACTGTTTTTAATAGTGGTGGTTGTGGTTGAGCCGTTATGCTTTGGTGTGATTGCGGCGGTATACTCAAAACCGTACATACCAACTGTAATGTTAGTATTGGTTGGTGTAAAGCCGTTTACCGCATAGCCTGATTGCCAAGCGGGGTTAGGTGTCCAATCAGCGCCATTTGATGTGAGTGCATTAAAGCCATCAGCCATCTCAAGCATTGGTACTGTGTTCCAGTTAGGCGAGTAGATGTTTACAGACTTTGTGGGTGAAAGCGCTGTGCCGTCCCAGCCTGTAACGATAATTTTACCGCCGTCACTTACTGCGGCTTCCGCAACTTCATAAGTACCAAATGCGTTTGTACCAACCTTAAATGTATAGGGGTTGCCGTCCCAGACTTTAATTACTTCGCTGTCTGCCGCTTCGTTTACAAGCGAAGAATCAAGCAGGATAGCGTCTTTACCTATTGTGCCTGTAGCATCAACGTAACCGTTGGTTTCATCGTTAAAATAGGGAGCGCTAAAATTGCCTACTTTTACTGAGTATTGTTTTGTAGCAAGAGTTCCAAAAGCAAGAGTTACGGTGTACATACCTTCTTTGGTTGTGTCAACGCTGTCAACAGTTGTTCCTGCAACCAAATCTTTAATTGTTACAGTAGGTTTAACTGTTGTAAGACCATGACTTGTAATTTCATCCGCTATTTTTTGGTTATACTCGGTGTAGTTTGTAAAGTCAGCTTTTGCTACCGAGCCTGTGCCAAGAGCAAATTCAACTGATGATGCATCGTTGTCAACAGTAGCTGCAACTCCGCCGATTTCAACGTTTCCTTCAGCAAGTGAAAGAGCAACGCTCGACATTGTCATGTTGTAGTCAACCCAGTATGCACCTGCGCCGCCTACGGGAGCAGAAAGTTCAACACCTGCCGATATTTTTGCAGCATCGCCTTTAGCGGTTGTTACAAAGTTGTTTTTAGGTGTAAACTCAAATTCAAATGTTGTGGGGAACGATTTTGAATAACCAAGTATTTTGTTGCCCTCAAACACGAGCTCTTTTTGTTGACCGCCTGAAAGTCTTGAACCGATTGTTGTAACAGCTGACGGGTCAAGTAATAATGCACCGCCGTCAGCAGTTTTGTCCATATAGTTGTTTGTAACGTAAATCTTGTTTGTATCGTGCGGCTCCATATAGAGCATACCGCCCGATGCCGAGTGTTTAAACACGTTGTTGTTAAGTGTTACAACACGTGTGCCGGTTGCAGGATAGCCGTTACTATTATGTGAAATACAAAATCTATATGTAGAGTTTGAACCCTTGATATATGAATTTCTAATCGTAACCGACGAGGTTGTAGCTTTAGATTGGAAGAAGTTGTTGTTGGTCATGTTGGTTATGTCGTAGTACAAACCATCAAACACAACGTTTGCAGGCATATGCGGTCTACCCTGGCCAGAATACTCAAGGTTCTTAGCACCCTGCATATAAACGTTTTTAACTACAGCAGTATCGTTATTATCAGCACCGTTGACGTACTTATAAAAGAACATAGCGTTAGTTGCAGCTTTGTAAATACCATTAACAAACTTCATGGTAATGGGGCTACCAGTGTTAGGTGTTCTGAATGCGCCATATGCACCGCCCCAACCGATAACATTGTTTACTGCAAAGCCGTAAACCTCTGCAGTACCCGAAGTTAACGCATTAGTGTAATAAAGGTTTTTAACCTCGATTGCTTTAGATGCAAACTCATTATTTACTGTCCAGTCAGCGCCATCCGAAGCAATAGCATTAAAGTTTTCACCCATCTCGTTCATAGGAACCATATCCCATGCGGGAGAGAACACTCTTGATGCTTTTGAAATGCTAAGGTCTGCAGTTGTTGAGCTTGCAATGCCTAAAACGATAACGTCTTTTACAAAGTTAGCCGATGCGTAAGCATCTGCAAGTGTTGTAAACGCGTTTACATTGTAGGTAAACGAAAACTCAATGCCGTCCCAAGTTCTTGTGAACGACTCAGCTGCCTGCTCGTCTGCGCTGATTGTGTTATCAACAAGCAATGCAGTGTCTTCAATTACCGCTTCCTTTCCGTACTCTTCTAAGTACTTAGTCTGGTAAGAGTCAGCAAATGCTACTGTTTCGTTTGCAAGCGCAAAAACTGATACCATTGAAAGTACCATCATAACAGTAAGCACTGTTGCCAAGACTCTTTTAAATGTCTTAGTCATAACCTTTCCTCCTTGAAAGTAAATTTTCGACTAATATAATTATATATTATAATTCCCGCGTTAACAATAGGTAATGTTGCACAACATTTACCCCTCATTTTTGGCAAAAAAATAAAATCAGTATCCAAGTGTCATCATATTGCCATTACGTTATTGACAATTTTTGTTGTATGTGCCATACTATTTTTGACAACATTTTGTCAAGGTTTATAAAAACCACACAAAAAGGAGTTTTACATAATGAAGCACGACAGAAGAATGCAAATTATTGACATGGTAACAAGCAACCGCGCCGTTAAAAACGCCGAGCTTATGAAAAGGTTCGACATTTCAATTGAAACCGTTCGCCGCGACCTCGAATACCTCGAAACACAAGGATATTTACGCCGCGTTTACGGCGGCGCAGTTGCAAACGTTTCGCTTGGCAGTGAGCCTGAGTATTCAAGCAGGTCACAGGTACACGAAACTGAAAAAGATGCAATCGCAGCAGCTGCTGCAAGGCTTATTTGCCCCGAAGAAACAATCTACCTTGGTGTTGGCACAACTATTCAGGCAATGGCGCAGCATATCTCAAAAACCGCCAATATAACAGCGCTTACTAATGTAGTGCGTACCGCTGTTGAGCTTAGTGAAATCCCCGGTTGCAACGTTATTTTATCAGGCGGAACATTGCGTGCAAAAGAGCTTACACTTTCAGGTTTTCCTGCCGAACAGAACTTTTCATATTTCAATGTAGACAAGGCGTTTATAGGCATTGGCGGTATTACTGCCGACGGCATTACCGACTTCCATATTGGCGAGGCACAGCTCCACCGCCAGCTTATAAAAAATGCACGCAAGGCAATCGTACTTTGCGACTCGTCAAAAATCGGTATTAAGGCTATGAACAACGTTTGTCATCTTGCCGATATCGACATTGTTATTACCGATTCAAAAGCACCCAAACAGCTTGTTAAAGAAATTGAAGAAAAAGGTGTAAAAGTAATCATCGCCAAATAAAACTGTTAAAACATCTTGACAACCTTTTGACAAGGTGTTATAATTGCCGTGTCTTAAAATTTATTAATTAAAGGAAGGTGTTTTTTGATGCTTAAAACAGATGTTGTTGTAATCGGTGCAGGCGCTGTAGGCTGCGCGGTTGCAAGAGAGCTCTCAAAATACGCAGTAGATGTTATTGTCGTTGACAAAAACGAAGACGTTGGCGGTTGCGCGTCAAAATCAAACAGTGCAATCATACATACCGGCTACGATGCTGCCCCCGGCACACTCGAGTCACAGCTTGTTGTTGCAGCCAACCCTATGTACGACGAGATTTGTAAAGACCTCGACGTTCCGTTTTCAAGAATCGGCGCAATTTTACCTGCTATTACCGACGAGCAGTTTGAACAGTTACCCGCAATCAAAGCAAAAGCTTTTAAAAACCGCGTTTACGACGTAGAGTACAAAACAGGCAAAGAGCTTTTAGAGATGGAGCCCAACTTAAACCCCGAAGTAAAAGGCGGTCTCTGGATTCCAAGAGAAAGCATTATCGACCCGTTTATACTCGTTCAGGCACTTGCTGAAAACGCAAACGCAAACGGCGTTCAGTTCTTGCTTAATACTAAGGTTACCGATATTAAAACCGAAAACGGTAAAATAAAGAGCGTTGTTACAACAGGCGAAGAAATCGAAACAAAATACGTTATCAACTGCGCAGGTCTTTACTGTGACGAAATTGCCGAAATGGTTGGCAAGGCTGATTACAAGGTTGTTGCTCGTAAAGGTCAGTTCTTTATCCTTGATAAAAACACATCGTGCCAGGTTGAGCACATCGTACTTCCTATTCCTACAAAGGTTACAAAAGGTAAGCTTATGTGCCCCACAATCCATGGCAATATGCTTGTAGGTCCTACTGCTGAAGACCAAGACTCAAAGGTTGACAAATCAACATCGGCAGAAGGCCTTGCTTCAATCACTGCTGACGTTAAAAACCTTATTCCGAACGTTAACGTTCGCGATACCATCACACAGTATTCAGGTCTTAGACCTAACCGTGTACCCGAAGGTCTTAACTTTGATATGTGGGACGACCTCGAAGGCTACGTAAACCTTTCAGGTGTTCGTTCAACAGGTCTTACCTTATCAGTTTCTATGGGTAAATATGTTGTAGAGCAATTACTCATGAGTGGTGCAGGCTTTACTCTTAAAGAAAACTTCATTTCAACCCGTAAAGGTATTGTTAAGTTCAGCGAATGCTCACGCGAAGAGCAAGATGCTCTTATTAAAGAGAACCCGCTTTATGCCAACGTTGTTTGCCGCTGCGAAACAATCACCGAGGCTGAAATTCTTGATGCTATCCACCGTCCGCTTGGCGCAAAGAGCGTTGACGCTGTTAAACGCCGTGTTCGCGCAGGTATGGGTCGTTGCCAGGCAGGCTTCTGCGGTCCTAAGGTTATTGAAATTCTTGCACGCGAACTCAAAGTAGACGCTACCGAAATTAATAAAAATAACGACGGCTCGTATATGGTTACGGGCACAACCCGCTAAGAAAGGAGATAGCAATATGAATTATATTAATTGTGATGTTGCTGTTATCGGCGGCGGTCCTGCAGGTCTTGCTGCTGCTATCGCAGCAAAAGAAGAAGGCGCACAAAAAGTTGTTATTATTGAGCGCGACAATGCCCTTGGCGGTATTTTACAACAATGTATCCACCCCGGCTTTGGCCTTAAACGCTTTAGCGAAGAGCTTACAGGTCCCGAATACTATTCAAGATTCGTAGACCGCGCAAACGAGCTCGGTGTTGAGTATATGCTCGACTCAATGGTACTTGAAATAAACCACGAAACAAACGAAGTTATTGCAACAGGTAGAGAATACGGTCTTTCATGCATCAAAGCAGGCAGTATCGTACTCGCTATGGGTTGCCGCGAAAGAACCCGCGCAGGTATTATGGTTCCCGGCACACGTCCTTCAGGTCTTTACACTGCAGGCTCTGCACAACGCCTTGTTAACCGCCAGAACATTATGGTTGGTAAAAAGGTTGTTATCCTCGGCTCAGGCGACATCGGTATGATTATGGCTCGTCGTATGTCACTCGAGGGTGCAAAGGTTGTTATGGTTGTTGAGCTTATGGACTACCTTGCAGGTCTTACACGTAACCGTGTACAGTGCCTTGACGACTTTGGTATTCCGCTCAAGCTTTCACACACAATCACCCGTATTGTTGGTGACACACGTGTTAGCGGCGTTTACGTTGCTCCTGTTGACGAGAACAAACGCCCCATTCTTGATAAAGAAGAGTTTGTTGAGTGCGACACCGTTTTATTCTCGGTTGGTCTTTTACCCGAAAACGAGCTCACCCGTAAAGCAGGCATCGAAATCAACCCCATCACAAACGGTCCTGCAGTTAACCAATATATGCAAACATCAGCAAAATCAGTTTTTGCTTGCGGTAACGTTGTTCACGTTAACGACCTTGTTGATAACGTTAGTGAAGAGAGTGCCGTTGCAGGTAAATACGCTGCAAAATACGCTCTTGGTAAGTTAGACGGCGAGCAAAACATCGTTAAGTGCGTAACAGGCACAAACGTTCGTTATCTTTGCCCGCAGTGCATTGATGCAAACGAAAAGGGCGAAAAAGTAACTCTCTATTTCAGAGTACTTGCTCCCCAAGAAAACGTAACACTTTATGCAAAATGCGGCGACGAGATTATTGCTAAAAAGAGAGAACTTCGCGTAAACCCCGGCGAAATGAACAACCTTACGGTAGAAGTTTCCAAGCTCTCGGGCGATAACATTACGGTCGAAGTTGTTAAGGAGGGTTAATACTATGATTAAAGAAATAATTTGTACAGTATGTCCCCGTGGCTGTCATATAATAGTTGAGGGCGAAGGCACTAATATAGTTTCAATTGAAAACTACGGCTGTAAACGCGGCATTACCTATGCTACTGCTGAGTTTTCAAACCCCGTTCGTATCCTTACAACTACTGTTTTAGCTGACGGTGAACTTTTACCCGTTCGTTCAAAAGAGCCTTTACCCAAAGATAAGCTTTTTGACTGTATGGAAGTAATCCGCGCAACAAAAGTATCGCTCCCTGTAAATATGCACGATGTAATTATTTCAAATATTTGCGATACAGGTGTTGACATATTGGCAACAAAAGCAGTAAAATAAGTAGTGGAAAATTTTTAAAAAAAGGTTGTGTATTAAAATGAGTAGAATGATAGGTACTGTTTCAAGAGGCCTTCGCGCTCCCATTATCCGCGAGAACGATGACCTTGCGCAAATCGTAGTTGATTGCATTATGCAAGCTGTTGAAAACGGTGACTTTACTGTTCGCGACCGCGACATTATTGCAATAACCGAATCTATCGTGGCACGTGTTCAAAATAACTATGTTACTGTTGATGATATCGCTAAGGACGTTCGCAACAAGTTTGGCGGCGGCACTGTTGGCGTTATCCTCCCCATTCTCAGCCGTAACCGTTTTTCAATCTGTCTTCGCGGTATCGCAAAGGGCTGTGATAAGGTCGTTATTATGCTTAGCTACCCCGGTGACGAGGTTGGTAACAATCTTGTAAACCCCGACAAAATCGACGAGACGGGTGTTAACCCCTTCTCAGACGTTCTCGACGTTAAAAAATACCGTGAGCTTTTTGGCTACGAAAAGCACCCCTTCACAGGTATGGACTACGTTGAGTACTACGAGCAACTCGTTAAAGAAAGCGGCGCCGAGGTTGAGTTTGTGTTTGCAAACAACCCCACAGCAATTCTTAAATATACCAAAAAAGTTCTTAACTGCGACATTCATACAAGATTCCGCACAAGACGCATCTTAAAAGAAGCAGGTGCCGAAATCGTTTACGGTATGGACCAGATTATGAGCGCACCTATCGGTAACAGCGGTTACAACGAAAAGTATGGTCTTCTCGGTTCAAACAAATCAACCGAAAACAAAATCAAACTCTTCCCCCGCGAGTGTCAGGACCTTGTTGACGATATCCAAAAACGCCTTCTTGACAAAACAGGCAAGTGCGTTGAGGTTATGGTTTACGGCGACGGCGCTTTCAAAGACCCCGTAGGTAAAATTTGGGAGCTTGCTGACCCGGTTGTATCACCTGCATACACCCCCGGTCTTGAGGGTACACCCAACGAGCTTAAGCTCAAATACCTTGCTGATAACGATTTTGCAAACCTCAGCGGTGAAGAACTCAAAACCGCTATCAAAAACAAAATCGCCGCAAAAGACGAAACACAAAGCCTTGTTGGTAATATGGTTTCACAGGGTACAACTCCCCGCCGTCTTACCGACCTTATCGGTTCACTCTGCGACCTTACATCAGGTTCAGGTGACAAGGGCACTCCGTTTGTATATATCCAAGGTTATTTTGATAACTATACAGCTGAATAATATTAAAACCGCAAGATTTATTCTTGCGGTTTTTCTTTTAAAAATTAAGAGAGAGCCGTGACAACTCTCTCTTTTTTGTTATATTCTTTCTTTTGTTTCGGTTGTGATTTTTTCGATAAACTGCTCAAGTGACATTTCTTCTGTTTTTGCAGTATCGCGGTAGCGTACCGAAACTGTACCGTTGGCAATCTCTTGCTGACCGATAATAAGCATATACGGAACGCGGTCAACCATCTGTGCTTCACGAATCATATAACCGATTTTTTCATTTCTCGCATCAAGCTCGCATCTTACGCCTGCTTGTCTTAATGCCTCGTAAACCTTTGTGCCGTACTCAGCGCTCTTTTCACTAACGAGGAGCACCTTTGCCTGTACCGGTGCAAGCCATACGGGATACTTACCTGCATAATGCTCGGTAAGAATACCGATAAATCTTTCAATAGAGCCAAAGCAAACGCGGTGAATCATAATCGGGCGTTGTTTTTCGCCTTTTTCATCAACATACTCAAGCTCAAAGTTAATAGGCATCTGGAAGTCGAGCTGAATAGTACCGCATTGCCATGTTCTTCCAAGGCTGTCTTCAAGATGGAAGTCAATCTTAGGACCGTAGAACGCGCCGTCACCTTCGTTTATTGTGTACTCAAGACCAAGTCGCTCAAGTGCGCTCTTAAGACCGTTTGTTGCTGCTTCCCAGTCCTCATCAGAGCCCATGCTGTCTTCAGGACGTGTTGAAAGCTCAACCGAGTACTTGAATCCAAACTTCTCATAAACCTCGTTAATAAGGTGAACGACATTCATAATCTCGTCGGTAATTTGCTCACGGCGCATAAAGATATGCGCATCGTCCTGAGTAAAGCAGCGTACACGGAAAAGTCCGTGAAGTGCGCCTTTAAGCTCGTGACGGTGAACAAGACCAAGCTCGCCAACGCGCATAGGCAGTTCTCGATAGCTGTGCGGTACCGAGCGGTAAACCATAACACCGCCGGGGCAGTTCATAGGCTTAATACAAAACGTCTCATCATCAATAAGTGTTGAGTACATATTGTTTTTGTAGTGGTCCCAGTGCCCGCTTGTCTCCCACAATTTGCGGTTCATAATAAGCGGTGTTGAAACCTCAACGTAGTTTTCGCGTGTATGAATCGAACGCCAGTAATCAATAAGTGTGTTTTTAAGAGTCATACCCTTTGGTAAAAAGAAAGGAAAGCCGGGTGCTTCTTCGGCAAACATAAATAGCCCCATCTCTTTACCGATTCTGCGGTGGTCACGCTTTTCAGCTTCTTCTAAAAGCTTGAGGTACTCTTCGAGCTGCTCGTTGTTCTGGAACGCAATACCTTTAATACGAGTAAGCATTTTGTTGTTACTGTCGTTTTTCCAGTAAGCGCCTGATTGAGCGGTAATTTTAAAAGCCTTTAATGCCTTTGTGTAGCAAATATGCGGACCAACACACATATCCACGTAGTCGCCCTGCTGGTAAAATGTGATAACGGCATCGTCGTCAAGGTCGCCAATATGCTCAACCTTGTACTTTTCACCGCGGCTCTTCATAAACTCAACAGCCTCGTCACGCGGGAGTGTGAACGGTTTTATCGGCAGGTTTTCTTTTACGATTTTGCGCATCTCCTGCTCAATTTTTTGTAAGTCCTCGTCGGTAAGCTTTTCGTCGCCGAGGTCAACGTCGTAGTAAAAACCCTTTTCGTTTGCAGGTCCGTATGCAAACATAGCATTGGGGTAAAGGCGCTTAACAGCCTGCGCAAGTATATGCGCAGCCGAGTGGCGCAGTATGTGTAATTCTTCTTCGGGTGGGCATTGGTCAGCCACACCGTTGTTGTAAATAACCTTCATTACAGTCCTCCTAAAAATAAAAAAGCACACCTTAACAACTGTCAAGGGTGCAAAAATTTACACGGTTCCACCTTGGATTTATCTCTTTAATCTTTAACGCAATCACGCGGCGCAAAAGCGCGGCTCAAAAAATGGTATCTTATCCTATCCTCCGCAGGTAACTTTCAGCCACGGTTACCCTCTCTGTAGCGTACTTTCGGCGACTTTTTTATCACAGCCTTTAGATTATTATATATTTATAATTTTAGTTTGTCAATGTTGTAATGCTAATTTCATTGTGATATAATTCTAACATAAGTTTTTATTTTTCGAGGTTTTTTATGCTTAAAAAAATATTATTAAATATCTCAAAGGTTTTAATAGCCGCAGCATCGGCACTTATGCTGTTTTGCGCAGTTATTT
The DNA here is from genome assembly GCA_045593905.1 of Eubacteriales bacterium. Taxonomy (GTDB): domain Bacteria; phylum Bacillota; class Clostridia; order Oscillospirales; family QAKW01; genus RGIG9041. The sequence continues at coordinate 2,828 of JAZNXL010000022.1, read as the reverse complement.
ACATAGCAGTTGTTTTCTTTTTTACTGATATAAACGCTAATATTTATTTACTGTTAATGGTAATTATTGCAGTTATCATTGAAACCGCAATTATCGGCGCATTATGCGGGTTTATAAAGCTAAAACGCTGGTATATTCCGCTTTGTTCGGTTTTGGGTGTTTGTATCGCTGTTTTTATATCAATCATCGCTTATCAAAACCATGTTGACAGTATTGGAACAGTTACCGAGAGCGATAAACTGCTTTTGTCATACGCACCGTACGCAGACAACTCCGAGGCAGTCACCTTAAACGAACAATCACAGCTCACCTTAACAACCGACCTGCCTGTTATGGACGGCGCAACGGCACTTTATCCTATCTATTCGGCTTTTGCAAAAGCTGTATATCCAAAACAAACGCTTGATACCACAAACGCATATACAAGTGAAATTGTAAAATGCTCTACCACAACACAAGCGTATCAAAACATTGTAACGGGGGATGCCGATATTATCTTCGCCGCACTCCCTTCTGATGAGCAACAGCAGTTTGCAAAGGACAACGGTGTTGAGCTTGTTTTTACTCCTATCGGTAAAGAGGGGTTTGTGTTTTTTGTCAACGGTAAAAATCCTTTAGATAACATCTCGCTTGAGGATATTCAAAATATATACTCCGGAGAGGTAACAAACTGGTCCGAGCTCGGTGTTGACCACCTTGGCAAAATAAAAGCCTTTCAGCGTGACGAGGGAAGTGGCAGCCAGTCAACACTAAAAAAACTTATGTCAGGGAAAAATCTCATGGCCGCGCCGCAGCAGGACGTTGTAGACGGTATGGGCGGCATTATAACCAAAACAGCAGATTATAAAAACTATAAAAATGCTATAGGCTACTCGTTTAGGTTCTATACTACAAAAATGGTAAAAAACAACCAAATCAAATTAGTCAGTGTCAACGGTGTTTACCCAAGCCTTGAAAACATTGAAAACGGTAAATACCCACTTGCCTCAAATTTTTACGCCGTTACAAGAAAGGACGCCGACCAAAACACACTAAAACTACTTAATTGGATAACAGGACAACAAGGTCAAAAGATTATTGAAATGACAGGGTATACCCCGCTTTCAAAATAATATTTTAAGGTTTTTATTATGGAAATTTCAAAAGCAACTTTAAGCGATATCGAAAACATTATGCAAGTCTATGCCGCCGCTAAAGATATTATGGACAAAACAGGCAATCCTAATCAATGGAAAAAAGGCCATCCGTCAAAACAAATTGTCGAAATGGATATTTTAGACGATAGCCTTTACAAAATAACCCACGACGGTAAAATTTGCGGTGTTTTCTTTTTTAAAGAGTGTGAGGACCCCACCTACAAAAAAATCGACGGTGTGTGGAAAAACGCATTCCCCTATGGCGTTATCCACCGCGTTGCAAGTGACGGCACCGTAAAAGGCGTTATGGATACACTTATCGCTTTTTGCAAATCAAAGTGCCGTAACCTTAAGTGCGATACCCACCACGACAACAAAATTATGCAACACCTTTTAACAAAACACGGCTTTGAAGAGTGCGGAATCATTTACCTTGCCAACGGCTCGCCGCGTATTGCATACCAGTATTGCGAGGCATAGTATGAGGGCAAAGTTAAGCATTTTTACATCAATGCTCATTTGGGGCAGCATTGGAATTTTCGTAAAACAAATAGGCCTGCCATCAGGCATAATCGCCGCTTTTCGCGGATGTTTCGGCGCGGCGATACTGTTTTTTTGCATAGCCATTAAAAAGAGTGGTTTTGAGTCGGTAAAACAGTCACAAAAACTGCCGCTGATACTGCTTTCGGGCGCACTTATGGGCATAAACTGGGTACTGCTTTTTGAGGCGTATAACTATACCTCGGTTGCAGTTGCAACGGTGTGCTACTATATGGCGCCTGTGTTTGTAACGGTCGCGTCAATCTTTGTGTTTAAAGAAAAACTAACACTAAAACGCGCACTGTGTGTTTTGGTTGCAATGCTCGGTACAATGCTTGTGTCAGGTATGTTTGGCGGTAAGGTTTCGGGGGCAATAGGCATACTGCTCGCACTCGGCGCGGCTGTGCTTTACGCAACGGTTGTAATTTTGAATAAACTTATCGGCAACGTTGATGCCTACCAAAAAACATCACTGCAACTCGCAGTGGCAGGTATGGCCGCACTCCCCTACGGACTGCTCACCTGCAATAATATGCAGTTTACACCAAAAGGCATAGCCTTTTTGGCGCTGGTGTGCGTAGTGCATACAGGCATTGCATATACCCTCTACTTTGGCGCGCTTGATAAGGTAAAAGCGGCTACCGCGGCAATTATAAGCTATATCGACCCGTCGAGCGCGGTGCTGTTTTCGGCGTTTGTGCTTGGCGAATATGTAAGCCCCTCACAATTTCTCGGTGCACTGCTTGTAATCGGCGCTGCACTTGTCAGTGAAATAACACCAAATTTAAAAAAACTAAATTGACAACTATAAACTTTCGTGCTATTATATTAAGGTCGTCGGGATGTGGCGCGCGTCGAACTGCCGCTCACTCTATGGCATTTGCCTTACAGCAAATACCTATCCCCACTCGCAGCGTTCTCCTTTTTAAAAAAACTCACAAGTTCGTTTTTTTGTAAATGTAAACCCTGCGTATCATATTTTTCTACAACTAAATAAAAATTCGGGATGTGGCGCAGTTGGTAGCGCGCCAGTTTTGGGAACTGGATGCCGCAGGTTCAAGTCCTGTCATCCCGACCAATAAAAAAGGTACCCTTTTGGGTACCTTTTTTATTGCATTGAAATTTGAAAAGGACTTGAACCTTAAGAAGGCA